>PLZQ01000550.1 GCA_003152225.1 Limisphaerales bacterium
AGCAGCAGCAAGCCGTTCCCCCAGACGCCCACGATTGGGCTCTTCATGTCCATCCCCGTCTTCTCCAGGTTTAAGCCCGACCAGTCGCCGCAATAGCGGATATTGAGCGCCGCGGTGGGCAGGAAAGAGGCGGTGGCGGCCAGCAGTAACAGGGCAAGCGTCGCGGCGTATGTTCTGAGCCCGGCGCGCGGACATTCCTGTCCGCAGCGATGTGCTTCAGCCGAGCCCGGTAAGATGTCGTGGGCGCCTCGCCGTTTGGAACCCGCTGCGGACAGGAATGTCCGAGCTCCGCCAAACGCCGGCCTTCCCAGCAACAGCGGGAGCAACCCCAGCACCACTATCCCCCACGCCAAGAGCAAAGGCAGGTTGGTTGCCTTGGATCCGGTCAACAACGCGGCTGAGAGAATGGAGAGCCAGAGGTCGGAAACCCTGCGGGTTTCCCAGGCGCGCAGGCCGAAGTCGATGGCTGTCAGGGCATAGACCGTGGGGTAGGTGTCGTTGCCTATGCTGCCCGCCTGGAGAAGAAAATTGTAGCCGGTCGGCAGAATCCACATCCACGGCCACGCGACCCGCGGTCGCACGCCGAGGCGCGTCAACACGCTGAAGGTCAGGCCGGGCAGGGGCAGGAACGAGATGAAATTGATCAGGAACAAGCTGCGGTCGGAGTTCGTGAATAGCAGCAGGGGAGCGGTCAGCCACTCGAAGCCGCAACACCGGTCATTCATCCGGTAATTCGCGGTGTGAATCCAGTACCAGTGCCCTTCCGCGAGCCAATGCAGCACGCGGGGGGTCCGATAGGTCATCGCGGTATGGTTGGTCGGCGGATAAAGCGCTCCTCCCAGCAGGACCAGGAACGCCAGCACGGCAAAGCAGGCGGGAAGCCCCCGGCGGAAACGCGCCCGGACCTTCTTGCAGTTGAAGAGTGCGCGCGGCGAAGTTAACCCCAGTGCCTCGCGCCCAAACCAAAGGCCGGCAGCCCCCAACACGCTGAAGACCGCGTAGCCGGCTGCGTTCAATTGGCCCAGGGCAGAAAGCACCCACCCCGCAACGCTTGCGAGGACCGAACCCCAAATCCAGACTCTAACCAGTGGGAGAAAGGACATCAGCTTTCGAATAATACCAACCGTAGCCGCCGACGTCCGTCGGCGCGCTCTTAGACCAGCGCGCCGGAAGGTAGGCGGATTCTCTGCCCCGGCAAAGCAGAAAAAGCTTTATTGCACCCGGCAAATACCTGAAAACAAAGGGATGAGAATGATTGAAACCGTTCGCTGGGGCAGCCTTTGCTCCACTCTGATGCTTTTTGTCGCCGGTTCCCAGTTCGCCTCGGGCGCCGACATGGCTTTCCCCACCAGCGGGGCCATGAAGCCCCCTCGCGGCTTCACCGCCCTCTTCAATGGCAAGGACCTCACCGGCTGGCGCGGCGGGGATACCTTCGATCATCGCAAGCTCCTGGCCATGCCGGCCGAGCAGCGCGAGGCGCAAATCGCCAAGTGGACGGATACCATGAAGGCCCATTGGCGTGCCGAAAACAACGAGCTGGTCAATGACGGCCAGGGCGCCTACGCCACCACGGAAAAGGATTACGGCGACTTCGAGTTGATCCTCCAATACAAGACCGTGCCCAAGGCCGACTCCGGCATTTACCTGCGCGGTTGCCCGCAGGTCCAGATCTGGGATTACACCGAGAAAGAGAAGTTTCCGCTCGGCGCCGACAAGGGCTCCGGCGGCCTCTGGAACAACAGCCCGGGCGCGCCCGGCAAGGATCCGCTCGTGCTGGCCGACAAACCCTTCGGCCAGTGGAATGGGGTCCACGTGATTATGGTCGGCGCGCGCGTGAGCGTCTGGCTCAACAGCAAGCTCGTGGTGGACCACGCTCTCCTGGAGAATTATTACGACCGCAAGACCCCCGTCCCGCCCAAAGGCCCGATCCAACTCCAGACCCACGGTGGGGAGATTTCCTGGCGTAACCTGTTCATCCGCGAGATCGGGTCCGAAGAGGCCAACAAGATTCTCGCCAGCCATGGCAACAAGGGCTTCCAATCCGTATTCAACGGTCGCGATTTCACCGGCTGGGCGGGGCCAACGGATAATTACGAGGTCGTCGGAGGAGCCATCCAATGCCGTCCGCAGAAAGGCGGCACCATTTACACTACTGGGGAATACACCGATTTCATGGCTCGCTTGCAGATCAAGCTGCCGCCCGGCGGCAACAACGGCCTCGCGATCCGTTTCCCGGGCGAGGGCGACACTGCTTACGGCGGGATGTGTGAACTCCAGGTGCTCGATGACAATTACGAGAAGGCCACCGGCGAGAAGATCGACCCGCGCCAAGCCCACGGCTCGGCCTACGGCATGGTCGCCGCCGCACGCGGATACCAGCATCCGATCGGCCAGTGGAACTTTGAGGAAGTCACTATCAAAGGCTCGAAGATCAAGGTCGAGCTAAACGGGACGGTAATCCTGGACTGCGACCTATCCACGGTGACGGAGTTCATGGGCGGCAACGCTCATCCCGGTAAAGACCGCACTAAGGGCTATTTCGGCTTCGCCGGCCACAACGACCCGGTTGCCTTCCGCAGCATCGAGATCAAGCCGCTCTAAGAACTGAGGTGCTGGAGTGCAGGAGTGCTGGAATCCCCAACACTCCCCTATTCCTTCACTCCGCCGCTGCCCCCCTTATTCCAGCGCTTGTCGCTTTGGTCTGATTACTGCGATGGCTGGGAACGGTTCGCCCTTGCTCCAGCCGTTCAGGACCCGGTCAACCACGCCTTGCTGCACGTCCCGCCAGTAAAACCATTCAGCGTCGAACCGCATTAAGGCGCTCGGCAGGCGGTAGGGCGTAGCTTCCTCGAGCCACGCCTGTCGGTATGCTTCTTTGAGGCCGCTGATGGCCTCCCGCAAATCGGCCAGCATCCCGTGATCCTGAGCGTTCATCTGGATGCCAATATACAGCGTCACCAGTTTAGGGTCGGGATTGGCCTTTAAGTCGCGGAAATAGCCCGCCCATTCCACCGCGTAAAGGTACTTCATGCACAGATAGTCGCACAGGCGCGCGGCCAGCACCAGGCTGCTGAGCGTGGGATCGTCAGGGGCAAGGCGCCGGGCGTGGGCGAGCCGTTCCTGGGCGCTCTCCGCCAGCCGGCGAACTTCGCGCAGTTCTACCTGGTGCTTTTCCACCTGGTCCAGCCGGCCGGGTTCGAGGGGATCGCTCCAGAAGGCGTGCTGAGTCGTACTCTGCAGAATGTTCTCCAGCCTCTCCTCAACGGTCGCGAGTTCTTCCAGGGCGGGGGCGAGCTCGGCCGCAACCGCCGGGGGGTACATCTGCGCCGCGTAATCAGCGAAAAAGGTGTTGCCGTCCACCGGCTCGGTCTGCCACCCGGCGGCGGCCGCAAGGGCCAAACCGGGCAGTGACTGGCGGTAGATCGTCTGGGCGCTGTCCGTCCAACCTGTGGTCATTATCCCCAGCGTCTTGAACTTCTTCCCGGCGGCGGTCAGGCCGTTGATGTTGATGATGGAGCGGTGGTAATCGGGGAATAGCTCGTTCCAGTTCCAGACGGCCGGCGCCACCACGGTGGGAACCCCCGCCTGTGCCAACGGCTGGACGAAGGAGTCGTAGTTGGTGCGCGCGTCATAAAACCACGGCACAGCGATGACGCCCCCGGGCAGCTCGCGCACCAATTCGGGATGATTGGACAGCGTGCTGGCGCCGGCGTCGATGTCCGCCCAGAACAGGAGGCGCTTGTTATGCCGCTGCGCCTCGCTCGCGACGTGGCGGAGCACCCCGATGAAGGCCTTAAAAGGGTCCTTGCCCGGCTCCACGCCGATCTTGCCCAGCGACCACGGTTCATCAAACCCAACATGATACCATGGGCTCGGGAACAGCTTCGCCGTCTGCGCCACCCAGTCGCTCAGCGCGGCCAGCACGCGCGGGTTGCGCGGGTCAAACTCATCTCCGTAGCGCGGCAGGCCGAGGTCGGCGAACTTCTCCACGCGGAACAGGTCGTGCAGGTGGCCGTAAAGCTCCATGCACGGCACCACATCAACATGGCGCTGCCGGGCNNCGGGCCAGCAGGTCAATCTGCCGCTCGATTTCCGGGACCCGCAGCAGTTGGCCGTGACTGAGGTCCATCATGAACCCGCGATAGGCCAGGGCGGGCCAGTCGCGAATCGTGGCTGCGGGGAGCATCGCCTGCGTCCCCGAGCCTTCCACCAGTTGCAGCAGGGTCTGCATGCCATAGAACAGGCCCGCTGAGGAGGAGGCGCGAATCTCGGCGCCTTTGGGGGTGACCTGGAGCGTATAGGCCTCGCGGGAATCCGGCCCGGTGCTTTCGTTGTCGCCGGGCAGGGCGGCGCCCATGCCTGTGCGGTTCAGCAGAATGGTCTGGCGTGCTGCCTTGCCCTTGCGGACGGAAATCCGCGTCTCACCAAGCGCAGAAAGGCGCGCGGCCAATTGCTCCGCCGCAAAGCGGTCCTCGGCGGTAGGCGTCATAGCGAAACGGATCGACAGGCCGCGCACCGGCAGAGCCCCACTTTCATACTGGACCTGCCGCGGCCGCGGCAGCAACGGGCTGTGAGTGGCCGAGGCGGTGGCGAGGGAAGCCGCCGCAGCGAAGCAGATCAGAAGGCGCGTTATGGAGCTGGCAGTGAGGAATTCCCTCCTGCGCACTTCGCGACGTTTGGATGCTTGGCAGGTGGTCTGGTTCATTGAAATCGAGTGTGTCCACGCGCGACTTGGCGTCAAGGGCAGAACGGCTGAGCAGGGCCGATTCATGAAGATGGTGAGGTCGGGGCGCGGACGGCCGCATAGGAGCGTAGCCTTTAGGCTGCAGAAACTCGGGATTCCGTTGCGGCGCCAGCAAATCTCAACGCTCGCCTTGTGTTTCGCGCTTCTGCACCCTAAAGGCTGCGCTCCTGGGAAATGACGGCGCTGGGAAGATGCGCCCATCAGCGTCTTTCGCACAATTCCTGGTTTGCTCCCCGGGCGGCGTTCGTGCAAGTTTACCCGTCTAATGAATCCATTGCGTTGTTCGACATTCGATTTCGAGCGCACCGCCGTCACCGGTGGCGCGTGTCGTTGGGGTAGTTTGCTGGTGGCCGCTTTGGCTTGCCTGGCCGGGGGCACGGCCGGGATGGCTGCGGATTGGAATCAGTATCGCGGGGCTCAAACCGAAGGAGCCTCGCCCGAAACGATCCGGGCCGACTGGCAGGGGGGTGCGCCCAAATCCTTGTGGCGGGTCCCAACCCCTGCCGGGCTCAGCTCGTTCGTAGCCGGCGAAGGCAAGGCCTTCACGGTGGTCACCCGCGACATCGACAGCGCTCCGGCTGAGGTCTGCCTGGCGCTGGACGCCGCGACGGGCAAAGAGCTTTGGGCCACGCCGACGGGCACGGCCAAATACCAGGGCGGAGCAGACAGCGGCACGCCGGACAACAAAGGCGGCGACGGCCCGCGCTCGACACCCGCCGTCAGCGGCGGCCACGTCTTTGTCTATTCCTCGACCATGGTGTTGCAATGCCTGGACGCGGCGAGCGGCAAAGTGCTTTGGAGCAAGGATGTCATCGCATCCTTCGGCGGCAAGAACATCGGCTGGCAGAGCGCGATGTCCCCGGTCGTGGATGGCGGCCTGGTGTATGTGGCAGGGGGCGGCGCCGGGCAATCCATGCTCGCCTTCAAGCAGGCGACGGGTGACTTAGCCTGGAAGAGCGGTGATGGCGGCATCACGCACGCGACCCCGAGCATGGCCACGATCCACGGCGTGCGCCAGATCATCTATCTCCTTCAAACCGGGCTGGTCTCCGTGGAAGCCGCCAGCGGCAAACCGCTTTGGAAATATGCGTTTCCATACAAGGTCAGCACCGCGTGCTCGCCCGTAGTGGCGGGGGACGTCGTCTTCTGCACGGCCGGCTACGAGGTGGGCGGCGCGGCCTGCCAGNNTTCCTTTATGGCATGATCAGCTTCAAACGGTTCGGGTCCGGCCCATTGAAGTGCGTGGATCTGAAGACCGGCGCCGTCCGGTGGGAACAGCCAGGCTTTGGCGCGGGCCAGGTCATACTGACCGGCAATTACCTCCTGGCCCTGGCCGATGACGGCCAACTGGTTATAGTCGAAGCTGTCCCGGACGCTTATAAGGAGGTCGCCCGGTTCAAGGCCGTCGCCGGCAAGTGCTGGAGCACGCCGGCGCTGAGCAACGGCCACTTGTTTGTGCGCAGCACCAAAGAAGGCGCCTGCTTTGATCTGGCGGCTGTGAAGTAACAGCTTCCTCGCCGCGACCTTTCAACCAAGAGAGCACGGGGAGCCTGCCTGGCTTCCCATTCTCGCTCCCCTCCAGCCGTCGCGCACGGCTCAAGACTCGTGGAGTCCAGAACTCCTGACATAGGG
>PLZQ01000395.1 GCA_003152225.1 Limisphaerales bacterium
AGGGGCGTGAGCGCCTTGCGGTTCTTCTTCCGGCTGTCCCGCTCCTGGAAGCGCGGGTCAGTCTTCAGCTCCGGCACGCCTAGCAGATCGGCGACTGCCTCCCATTGCTCCTGCTTGTTGGCCGCGATATTGATGTAGCCGTCCTTCGTGACAAAGGTGCCCGAGGGAGCGGCGGTGGAATTGTCATTGCCCATGAGCACCGGCTGCTGCTTGCCGATAAGCAGGTTGGCCGCCATCCATCCAGCCAGCGGCATGATGGAATCCAGCAGCGCCACGTCAATGAATTGCCCCTCTCCGGTGCGCTCGCGATGCAACAACGCGGCCAGCACCGCAAACGCCGCGTTGAGTCCACCCACCGTGTCACAGATCGGGAAGCCGGTTCGCAACGGGTTGAGCCGCTCATCTCCGTTAATCGCCATCACCCCGCTCAGGCCCTGGATGATCTGGTCATAGGCCGGCTTGAAGGCATCTGGCCCCGTCTGACCAAAGCCGGAGATGGCGCAATACACCAGGCGCGGGTTGATCTGGGCCAGCACTGGGTAGTCCAGGCCGAGTCGCTTCATGACATCGGGCCGGAAGTTCTCCACCAGCACGTCAGCCGTCCCCACCAGCTTCTTGAAGATCTCACTGCCTTCCGGGCTCTTGAGATTGAGGGTGAGCGACTTCTTGTTGCTATTCTGAGCCAGGAAGCTGGTACCCATCAGTTGCTGGTTAAGCTTGGGCACGTTGCCAAGCTTGCGCGCCAGATCGCCGTCTTTCGGGTTCTCGATCTTGATCACTTCGGCGCCCAGCAGGGCCAGGTGCAAGGTGGCGAACGGTCCCGCCAGCACATTGGTCATGTCCAGCACCCGCACGCCTTGCAACGCTTTGCGGGGCTTCTGTTCTTTCTCTTGGGAATTGCTCATAGTTAGCAGAAACTAGCGATGACGCCGCGTGAGGGCACGCGGCCTACAGAGCGTTATAGGCCGCGTGCCCTCACGCGGCGCCACTTGAATCGGTGGTTTGCGCACCTAAGCCTCATGAGCAGGCCGGCGCAACCGCGGCCAGCCCGATCTTATACACCATGCCGGGCATCTCGCGGTTGAAGAACCGGCTCATATCGCGCGCGAGCTCGACCAGCTTCTCCTGATTGACCTCCGGACGCAGGCCCAGGCGATGCAGGTAATGCACGAGGTCTTCGGTGCAGACGTTGCCGCCGGCCACCTTGGTGAAGGGGCAGCCGCCCAGCCCGGCTACGGACGACTCGAAACACATCACACCCACGTCCATCGCGGCGCAGACGGTGGCCATGCCCAATCCGTAAGTATTGTGAAAATGGCAAGTGCACTCGGTGTCAGGCGCGAGCTTAAGAATCCCCCCGAACAGTTCTTCGACCTGCAGCGGAGTCGCGTGCCCGGCCGTGTCGGCCAGGCTCAGGTTGCGGAAACCGGCATCCAGGAACTGCCCCGCGATCTTCAGCACGCGCTCTGCCGGCACCTTGCCTTCAAAGCCGCAGCCAAACGCGGACTGGACCGACAATTGCACGCGTTTCCCGGCGTCGGTCGCCTGGCGCGCCATCGCAATAATGCGCGTGGTGGCATCGGCGATGGACATGCCGGTGTTCTTCTTGCTGTGGGTCTCGCTCGCCGACACGCCCATGCAGAACATGTCCACTCCGCATGCCATGCCGCGCTCCAGGCCCTTCTCGTTAAGCACCAGGCCCGAGAGCACCGCGCCAGCCGGCTTGCGCCCCGGCGCGGAGAAATACTTGAACAGCGCATCGGTATCCGCCATTTGCGGCACCTTGACCGGGTGCACAAACGAGCCGAGCTGGATGATGTCCACCCCAGCCGTCAGGAGGATCTCGGTCCAGCGTATCTTCTGTTCGAGCGGGACGACCTGCTTCTCCGCCTGGAGACCATCACGCAACCCGACTTCGTGGAGGACGATCTTCCGTGCGTCGTGCCCGGGAGCGATGGCCGTCATAGCTTCTCCGCAATCGCTTGCGCCATCTGCAAGGTCGTGCTCGACCCGCCCATATCATACGTGCGGACCTTGCCTTCCTTGATGACCTGGGCCACTGCGGCCTCCAGAGCGACGGCCTTCCTGGACTCGCCTAGCCAATCAAGCATCATCTTCACGGCCAGGATCGTGGCGATCGGGTTCACCTTGTATTGGCCGGCGTATTTCGGCGCCGAGCCGTGCGTGGGCTCGAATACCGCCAGCTTCTTGCCGATATTGCCCGAGCAGCCAAACCCCAGCCCGCCCACCATTTGGGCGCACAGATCCGAGATGATGTCCCCGTATAGGTTCGGCGCGACCAGCACGTCGTAGTTGAAGGGGTTCTTAAGCAGCCACATAGTCATGGCATCGATATTGGCGTCATCCATCTTGATGCCAGGGAAGTCCTTTGCGACCGTCTTGGCCGCTTCGAGGAACAGCCCGTCCGTCGCGCGCACCACGTTGGCCTTGTGTACGACGGTGATCTTCTTGCGGCCATGCTGTTTCGCGAACTCAAACGCTGCCCGGACGATCCGCTCCGACCCCGCCCGGGTATTGATTTTGCAAGAGATGGCGTATTGATCCAGTGGGAGCTTGGCAAAGGGCGCAAAGGGCTTGGCCAGCTTCATCAGCGTATCCGCCAGCTCCTGCGGCACAGGCGCAAACTCGACGCCGGCATACAGATCCTCCGTGTTCTCACGATAAACCACGAGATCGATGCCTTCCTTGAAGTTGAGCGGGTTTCGCGGGTAACCCTTGCAAGGACGCAGGCAGATATAGAGATCGAACAACTGCCGCATGCGCACGATCGGCGAACGGTAGGTGAGCCCCTTGTTTTGCAGCGCGGGCGCCAACTCAGTGGCGGTGATCTTCGCGGGTTTGGAGGTGATGGCACCGAACATCGCGGCGTCCACATTCTTCAGGAGCTCAATGGTCCGCGGCGGGAACGCATCCCCCTCCTTGCACCAGAATTCCCAGCCAATATCGCCGGGAAGATACTTCGCATCGAGTTGGACCTTATCGAGGACAATCTTCGCTGCCTCAAGCACATCCACGCCGATGCCGTCGCCCGGTAACCATGCAATCTTGTATTCAGCCATATAAACTGTGTCTGCTTACCATGAAACCGGGTTCCAGCCCTTTCGTCAAGAAATGGAAGGCAGACGCCCCAAGACCGCATCAAAGTCTGCCTGGGCCATGCGGCAACCAGCCGGCCTGGGTGGGGGCGCCTCGCCGAGGTGTCCGCGCCAGCCAAAACACGGACGTTTCGGAGAAACGTCCCTACCTGCCCAGGCTTTGGGGTAGCCTCAGGGTAGTCCCCTG
>PLZQ01000461.1 GCA_003152225.1 Limisphaerales bacterium
GCCCCTGCCTCATCCGCGTGGTCCTGGAAGTAATCTGCGACCGCAACGAAGTTATAGCCCCCGTTCTTTTGGAACAGGTCGGCGATCCATTTGCCCCGGCCGCCGCAGCCAATGAGCCCGATATCAATCTTTGAGTTTGCCTCGGCGCCACCCACCAGTCCCGGCTTCAGGACCGTGAACGCCAGGACCGAGGCCCCCGTCCCGGCGATGAAGCGCCTGCGGGTGATGGATGCGGATTCAGTTTTTCCGTGCGGATTGTCAGATGCAGTCATTTTAGTTCCTCAAGTTGAAAGACGATGCTCAATACTTGACCGTATCGAACCAAGTCGGCGGGCCCCTGTCAAACCTTGATGGGAAAATGCGATCCCCTGGCTTTGGGGTCCCATTAGGGTCGCATTGGGGTCGCATTGGGGTAGCTTTAGGGATGCTTTAGGGTGGCTTTGGGGTGCCTATCAGTTGCCTATCAACACGCTTTGTGGTGGCTTTGATGTGGCTTTGGGCGGCTTTGCCCGGGCCTTCTTCCGTCCCGCGCCATCTGCAAAGACGCCGCCGGATTTGTCACTGCCACCGTAGCGCGCGGTAGAACATCCTTCCGTTCGTCGGGCCGGGGACGCTGATGAAGCGGAAGGAGTTGGTGAGGGTGAAGTTGGTTGCGGGGAGCCAGGCGTTCAGGAGCGACAAGTTTGTGCTGGCTTCCAGCGTGTAGTTGGTGGCGGCCCGACCATAGAGCAGCAAGGTGGCGTTGGTGGGACTGGGCGATAAAAACTCGAGGATTGGAGGGTCGGCAGCGAATTCGTTGGCGCGGTAGAACGCTTGGGGCAAAGCGCCGCCGGCTTCGAACGTTTCAGACAAGTTCGTCAGCGGAACACGCCAGGCTAAAGACCAGTTTGTACTTGCCAGGTTGGTGTTCAGGTTCATCAAGCAGCTGGCACCGGGGTTGCCGTAGAGAGTCAGCATCCGGTGCGAATTCGTCGAGAGCCACGCTTCGAGCAGAGGTTGGGTGCCGACCACCACAACGCGGCCGGGTTGGCCCAGGATGTTGCCCACCGATGCTCCGTCGGCTCTCAGGCCAACGACGTTGGTGATCGCGAGGGGTACAAAGGCTGATGGACCGGGCGGAACCGCGAAGCAAAGTGTTCCAACATGCGCCGGACCTTGAAGCACTTGGCCGGGGAGTGTGTTAAGACTGAAAAACGCTTGCGAGGAGCCAATTGTCTGGACCACCGAGGTGCCGACGGCGGCATTCGTGGCGCTGACCACAAAGTTCGTCAGGCGGTTCGGGAGGTAAAGCAGCGTGAAACTTAGATTCGTCAGTCCGACCGTGGATACGAGGTCCACAGGCACACAACCAATCTGGCCGATTTGCACCACGGTTGAGCCAACCGCCACCTGCACGCATTCACCGGCGATGATCGTGAAGGTGATCGAATTGCTCAGCGGCGGGATCGCGCTGTCCGTGGCCCAGATCGTGATGAGATTTGTCGTGCTGCCCTGCGTGCAAGTGGGGCTCCACGTGAAGAGGCCGTTGGTGGTTATCGTGGCGCCGGCGGGTGCGTTGGCCCCAAGGTTGAAGGTTATTGGGCCGTTGGGGTCTGTTGCTGAATTAGTTATCATGAGCTGGTTCCCGACGATTACGATCTGGTTTGAAACACCCGTAATGATCGGGCCGTAGTTCGTGATTGTGGTGAAGGCGTCCGGAGTGGCGTGGTCTGCCTCGCGGTTGCCGACGTTGTCGGTCGCAACGCTGTAAAAGGCATAGATGTGGCCGGGCTGGCCGGTGTATGCGGCCGTCGTGAGCGTGGTGCCCGTTTGCCACGATTGGTAAGGCCCGCCATTGTCCGACACGAAAATGTCGTAACTCCCCACCCCGGAGCCACCTTTGTCGTCCACTCCAAACCATGAAACCGTGAAAATGGTGTTGCTGGAAACCGACGGCAGGGCGGAGACGGCGCTGGTGGGCACTCCGCTGTCCACCGTGTTCCACCACGGATTGGTGTCAATCGGCTCGTTGTTGTCAAAGATGATGGTCGCCTTGTTGGTGATGACGGTGCCCGTCGGCGTGCCTGCCTTAGGCTGGACGGTGTAAGTCACGTAGCCTTCGCCGACTTGATTCGTATCGTTGGGCGGCAGCAAACCCAGGAGGGCGCTTTGCGGTTGCTCGCCGGAATTCGGGTCAATGGCGGTGAGTGTCCAGCGAACCTGCCCGCTCTGAATGTCCACCCCGGCACTCACGTCCGCCCACAGGCCGTTGAAGTTCGTATTGAGCTGAACCCGAGCCTGGTAGAAGCTTCTATTTTCAGGTACCACTACGCGGTAGCTGCCGAAGCTGATTTGCTGGATTCGGACCGTTCGTGGGTCGAGGTTCGGATCTAGCTGGTTGACGATCTGGATTTGTCGAGCGGTGGCAGTCGCGTTGGTGACGTTTTCAAAGTACACCGTATATGGCAGGGTGGCGTCGGCCTTCACGTAGGCCAACGGGGCATAACCGGTTGGGCCTCGGAGCTCGTTGGGATCACGTGGATACTGAGGACAGACGCTCGCTCCTGACGTGGCGCCGTCGATTAGAGCCTCAGCTTCGGCAATCTCGCAGTTATGCCTGCAAAGTATCTGGCATGCTCTGGTCGTGGACTCGTGACACATCTCGTGGTTAGCAAAACACATGGGGTTCAGCAAGAGGCACTCTCCTATGGTCCCCACCCAGCACACGAACCCGGTCTGGCTGGTACACGATTCCACACAATCGCTGTAATAGTCTTTGGCTGTTATCGGAGTCGATAGACGGCCGGATTCTTCGGGCGACTTGCCGAAAAAGCCAGAGGGTGAGCTGTCTATGAGTCCCAGCGTGAGATATTCATCCAACACGGTAGCTCTCCAAGCCCCCGCGTCGCCAACAATTTCGGCGAACGGGGGCGGCAGTGGCACGGTCGGGTCCGTCAGGCTGGCTTGGCGCAACAACTCCGCGAAATCGCCAACACGAGAGATAAAACCCTTCACGGAGCTTGGCGATGCGGCGAAAACAACCGCTGTCGGCGCACCTACGTGCTCCAGAGTAATCAGGAAAACCAATTCCTGCCCCGGTTCGACGTCCCTCGCCAGGAAGCCGCCGGACGTGCCCGTCAGCCTATCAGTAACGGAATCCAAAGGGCTTGGATTGCATCCGAAGCACCCCATAGGAAACGTGTTCGCCGCCCTCCTTAGGGTCCAGGTTGAGGACCCTTCGACCATTGCATGAACAACAACATAAGGAGCGTCCACGTTCGAAGTATTTCTTGCTGCGCAGCTAAAATCCGTAGCCTGGCCAGCCCTTGGTTTCTGGTTCCCGGTCATCGCTGCGGAAATTGCCAATGGTATGGCGGGTTCTACGCGCAGCGCCTGAGCGTTCGTCGTTATTTGACCGCTGGGGTTGCTCAAAATCACGTCGTAAACTGCATTCGAGGCACTAGTGAAATAAAACCGCGCTTTTGCAGTGGCGCTGTCGAGTACCGTGACCTTACTGGCGATCAGCAAATTTGTCCCGCTGATCAACCGAACTGAGGCACCGTCTTGGAACAGTGCGCCGTGCAGCGTAATGGTAACCTGGCCATTGTCGCCGATATGTTTAGGGCTGACGGAAGTGATGCTGAATGGCACCAACTCGGCCTTGATGCTGTATGGCGTCGGCGGCTGGGGAACATATTCTCCGCGCGCCAGGTGGTAGTAATAGCCGGCTTGGGTGCCCGCCACGACAATAGTCTGGTCTGGTTCCCAAGGCACACTGTAGAGGAAGTCGTATACTCCACGGTCGGGCATAGCACCGAAGCGGGTGAACAACTCGTTGAATCCGTTCGTCTCGGCGGCATCCAAGGTCACGGACATGACCTGGTTGCTCGGCACATTGACCTTGTAGTAGTGCTCGGTGCCGTTGTTGAGTTGGGACTGGTAAGGCTGACCGAGGGTCAATTCAATGACATCCGCCGTCATGGTTTGGGCGGAAACGCCAGCATTGTTGTCTTCATTGCTTTCGCGGACGTTGTTCAGGATGTCGGCCCGGATGATGGCGTAGTATTGGCCGGGCGTAACTGCGGGCAGGGTGGTCGTGAGTGAGGCGCTGTACGACTGGCCCGGTTGCAGCGGCCCGTTGTGCGACACTTTGCCCACCAGCGGGGCGCCGATGTCCCAGGTCTGATTGGTGGAGATATAGACCGAGTCCACCCAGGTGCCAGAAGCTGCGTTGGCACCCTGATTTGCCACCGTCCAGGCGAAAGTGGCCGGCTGACCAGGTGACCCGGAACCGGGCGCGGTCACAGAAGTGACGGTCAGGTCGGAGAGCGGTTGGAAGTCAACCTGGATGGGCTGGGACGCATAAGCGTAGTTATTGTCTTCACTCAGCTCCAGGACCGCGTTCCGCGCATCCGAGAGGACGAAAATATAGTACGGGCCGGAAATGCCGCGTGGCAGTAGGACCGAAAGGCTTTGCGCGTAGGATTGCCCGGTGGCCAACATGGCGCTGTGGGTTGCGTAGCCTAGCAGGGTGTCGGTGGGGTCCAGAACCTGGTCACGAGACAAATAGACGTAATCCGACCACGAGGGGGCGGCGGTGGGCCCGCTGCCGGCATTCGTGACGGCCCAGTTTACGGTGATGTTCTGGCCTTCCAGCGCGGATGTCGGCGCCGTGACCGCGGTGACCTGGAGATTGGGCAGCGGGGCCTGGGCTACCAGGAGCGGCGAGGGCGAGATCGTGGAGTTGTTGTTCTGGTTCGAGGCTTCGCCTAGATTGTTGCCCGAATCGGCCCAGACCATGACATAGTAGGCGCCGGAGAAGCGGTAGGGCAGGGTGATCGAGGCGGATGCCTGGTAGTTGCTGCCCGTGGGCAGCGGGCCGTTGTGGGCGAAGGCTCCCATGAAGATTGCCCCGGCGGTCGTTGTGGGCGAAGGCAGCAGATAGACCGAATCCTGCCATGTGCCTCCCGCAGAGCCTGCGCCGGTGTTGTTCACCACCCAGGAGACAGCGATGTTCTGCCCCGAAGTGGCTGTGGCCGGTGCGCTAACAGAAGCAACCTGGAGGCTCGGGGGTGGGGGTGGCCGAGGAGGGGGAGGCGCGGGATTGATGTAAGTGATACCTAGGCTGCCACCGAGGTTGTTGCCCTCGCCCGCGCACTCGGCGACCACATTGTTCGCATCCGCCATCACAAAGGCGTAGTAGAAACCCGAGGCGTCGCTGGGCACCGGGGCGCTGACCGTGTTGGTATAGCTGGCGCCAACCGCTAGAGCGTTGGTTTGCTGCACATCGAGAATCGAGCGCGGCGAGCCGGAACTGTAATCCGGCGTGCGAGAGAGATACACGCGGTCACTCCAGCCGGCGGGAGCACTGGCGCTGCCAGTATTCGTACCAACCCACGAGACCACGATGTTGCTGCCGGCGCTGCCGATTTGAGGTCCGCTCACCCAGGGGACTTGCAGATCGGGGGCGCCGACCGGAGCGATTGAAGTTGGCACGCCTGCGCGGGCGACATTATTTCCTTCCGCATTGTAGGAGGGATCAAATTCCTGGACGTGATTGTAGCTGTCCGTCACGACGTAGAAGTAAAACGGCCCGGAACTGCAGACGGATGGCGTGTACGTGGTGCTGGCCGTGTACCGGCCACCTGGCGCCAGCAATCCTGAATGGTAAAAGTTTCCGATCAGCGTGGCAGACGAGTCGAAGGCGGGGCTGGGTGAGGCATAGACCGAATCGTACCAGAGCGCGGCGACAGTGTCGCCTGCGCCCTGATTGAGGACCTGCCAGGAGACGGTTAGCGTCTGGCCAGCGGTTCCATTCTTGGGGACGGTCACAGACTCGACAATCAAATCGGGTGGCGGGGTGAGGGTGACATGGACCGGAGTATGGTCGTAGTTGGCGTTGTTGTTCTCGTAGCCGTATTCGAAAACCTCGTTCCCCGCGTCGGTGGCAACGAAGACGTAGTAGTCGCCGAAGATGTTTCGCGGGAGGGTAACGGCCTGGTTTTGGACGCTGTAAGATTGGTTCGTCAGCAGGACGCCGTAATGCCGCTGCGAGTAAAGAGTGGTTGCGCTTAAGTCCAGAACATTGGTGCGGGATAGCAGCACGGTGTCAACCCAAGTGCTCGATGCCGCCAGGACCGGCCCCGGACCCACGTTCGCGACGGTCCAGGTCACCGGAATGCTTTGGCCGGAGAAGCTGTTCTCGGGCGCCTGGACAGAGGTGACCTGCAAATCGGGTGGCGGCGTGAGTTGGACCTGGATGACGGCATTTGTGATGTTGTTCTGCTTGTTGTCCTCGGTGACATTGTTGTCGCAGTCCGCCCGCACGACGATGTAGTAAGTGCCGAAGTCAGTTATTGGGATTTGGAGATTGGCCGAGCCGATGTAGGCGTCGTTGGTGGCAAGGTAACTGACGTTCTGGAATTTGTTGCCCCAGGAACCGCCGGGTGAGGGGCTGGTGGAGAGCCAGACCTGGTCGTTCCACAGGGCGGTATCCGTGGAAGCGGTGCCGGCGTTCTGCACCGTCCAGCGGACCGTGATCGTTTGGCCGGAGAAGGCAGTACCGGGGGCGGCAACGGATTCAAGAATCAGGTCGGGCAGAGGAGTGCGGGTGACGTGAATGAGGTCCGGGGCGACGAGGGTGTTGTTGGAGTTGTTGGTGCCCTCGTTCAACGTGTTGGCGTAATCCGTCGTGACGACGAGGTGATAGTAGCCGTTCGTGACGGAATTGCGCGGGATGCTGACGGACTGGATGCGCGTCATGCTTTGGTTGCCCAAGAGAGCCCCCGAGAATGAAAACTCGCCCAGCAGCAGGTCATTGCCGGGCTGATCATCCCAGGAGAGATAGACGCGGTCCACCCAATTGCCAACGGCAGGCGCCGCCCCTTGGTTGGTGATGCCCCAGGTCACATAAAAGCCGCGATCCGTAAAGACCTCCAGCGGAGCCTGGATGCTCGTGACAGAAAGGTCAGGAGGTTGGGTGAAGGTAGGCGAGGAGGCGACAGTGAGGTTGTTGGTTTGGCCGGTGCCCTCGAACACGTTGGTCGAGCTGTTTACATAAACGGCAAAGAATATCTGGCCAAACGCAGAGGGTGGCAGGGTCACCAGACCGGTGCGGGTGAGGGAGTCGCCCGGATTGAGCAGGTTGGAATAGGTAACCGAGGTGATTGCCGAGGCGGCGTTTCCGGATGCATCCGCGGCGAGCAGGATGGTGTCGGTCCAGGGCCCCACAGCCGTTGCCGCGCCCTGATTCGTGATACTCCAAATCAGGGTCACCGTCTGGCCGGCGAATGCGTTGGTTGGGGGCAGGATGTCCGTGACGACCAGATCCGGCAGTTGCGGCAGCGAGAGGGAGATGGAGCCGCTGGGCGTGGTGTTGTTGGTCTCGCTCAACTCGAAGAGATTGTTGCCGGAGTCGGTTGTGACCAGCGCAAAGTAATTACTCGGTGCAGCGGAGGAGTTCAAGGGCAGCATGACCATTTGAGTCCGCGTGTAAGTCGCTCCCACCGCCAACGGACTGACGCCGGTGATGGGCAAAGTGAGGAGCGGTATGGCGCCAGCCTGGGAGGGGCTGGCCGACAGGGAGATACGGTCAAGCCAGCCTCCAACGGCTGGGCCGGTGCCGGCATTTCGGACCGTCCAGACGACTGGAATCGAGTCGCCGAAGCTGGCGCTGGACGGGACCACCACCGAGTCAACTACCAGGTCCGGGTTCAGGAATTGAATGGCTGAGCCCGATATAGCGAGATTGTTGGTTTTGTTCACCTCGAAGACGAGGTTGCCACTGTCGGCGTTGACGACGAGGAACCGGCTTCCAAGGATGCCGGAGGGCAAAATCACGGTCTGGGTCTGGCCCAGTGATTGCCCGGGCGCGAGACTGGCGGCATAGGTGAGATTGGCCAGGAACTGGTCGTTGCCAATCACCGGATCGTCCGACAGATAGAGGGTATCAGTCCAGGGACCGGTTGCATTGGTACTGCCTTGATTAGTCACCGTCCAGGAGACTTGGACTGAAGTGCCGGGCATGGCGGGCGGCGGGATCGTGATACCGGTAATGAGGAGATCGGGGTATGCCGCCAAGGTGGAAACGGCGGTCGTCGTAGTCGTGTTGTTGGTCTCCGCCGAACCGGCGCCATTGTATTCTTGAACGGCGTTGTTGATGTCCGCAGTGACGACGAACAGCAGTTGGCCGGCGCCTGGCAGGCCGCCCGGCAATCGAACCGCGGCTTGGCGCACCCGGTAATCGCCGCCGGCGATGCTGCCCAGGGCGCTTGAGTCGTAATAAACGTTCGTTGAGAAGATGCGCAGGCCAGTGGTGAGGTTGCTGACCACAAGCTGGTCCAGCCAAGAACCAACGCTGGGACCGAAGCCGGTATTCACGTTCGTCCAGAACACACTCACCAGCATTCCTGACAGAAGATTGGTCGGCGGCAGGAGGCCAATGCCGGTGACCTGGAGGTCAGGCGCAAGCGTGGTGGTGAAGGTGCGGTCGGGTGAGGGAGTGAGATTTCCGGCAGCATCGCTTGAGAGAGCCTGGAAATGATAAGTAGTGTTGGGCAACAAGCCGCTCACGGTTTGGGAATGTGAAGTGACGAGCGTTGGTGCGAAGGCTGTACTGCTTCCATAAAGGGCCGTCGGCCCGTATTCGACCTGGGAGGTGGCCGGCTCGTCTGTGGTCCAAGTGATCGTGACAGAAAACGGCGTCGCTGTGGCCGAGATATTGGTAATCCCCGGCGGGGTGGCATCAACCAGCACATTGAGGCAGTTGGTCAAGGCCAGTTGAGCGCCTACAAGGTCAGTGGCCAGCGACGCGTAGAGCAAGTTTAATCCGTCCATGCCCTGAGTGAACGTAATCGACGGCGTGCGGTAGGTGTCGTTGGTCAGCGAAGTCGTCAGCCAGACGCCGCCAGTGGGGATACTCGCCTGGGTGAGGGCCGCGGCGTTGGTGAAGGCCAGCAACGGCTCCACGTTCGTTTGCATGGAGCGATCAAACTGGAGGGAGACGATGTAGTTGGTCGTGGCGGGGACCGGCGCGCCCAGGTTTGCCGTTGCCGACACGATCAGCGGCCGGATGCTCTTGCTGTCGTATTGCGCCACGAAGCTCATGTTGGTGAGGTCGGTGGTCGAAAAGGTCTTGGTGAAGGACGGGCTATTCGTGAAGGTCGCTCCATTTAGGGTCCAACGTTTGAAACTGTAGTTGTTCGGCTCCAGGGTGACTGGAGTCGGCGCAGAAATTGTGACGGAGTTGCCGTTGGAGTAGATGCCGGAGCCGGGGATGTTCGTCAGACCTGAAGGCAGCGTGGAAACGGAGACAACGTGGAAGGTGTTGACCTCGGCGTAATTGGCCACGAAGAGCCGGTTGCTGTAAACCACTGTGGTTAGCGCGGCGTTGGTGCCCACGATTCCGCCGTTCTCCGTCCAGTTCGCAAAGCGATAGCCGAAAATGGCAGACGCAGTCAGGGTGTTCGTGGTTCCGTACTTGAAGTTGCCCGTGCCGGAGATGCTGCCCGCGCCGGGCGGATTGTTGCTGGCGGTGATCTGGTAAGTCGGGAGATCGAAGTTTGCCACGAGTTGCCGGTCGCGGGACGCCGTGAACGTGTAAGGATTGTTGGTGCTTTGCGCCACGCCGCCTTCGGTCCAGTTCACGAAGACGAACGGCATCAGGTTCGTGATGGCCGTCGCGCTGACGGAAATGCTGGTGCCGAATTGGTAAACCCCGCCACCGCTGACAGCCCCGGCGTTCGTGGGATTGCCTTGCACCGAGATGATGGCAAATTGTACCGGCTGGTTGGTCACGCACCAGCCCGCGCTGCCTGCGGCGTAGATAGCAGCGATTTCGCTGGTGGAAAGCGCTCGGTTGTAAACCTGAACGTCGTCAATAAGGCCCTTGAAAAAAGCATGGGGGTTCAGAGCACCGACGAAAGCTGGGGCGGAAACGTCACCCACAACATCGCCGCCCCCACCGAGGCTGAGCGGCCCCGAAGTCTCTAGCCTTCCATCAACATAAATCGCCATTCGGGATGCGGCCATGTCACGGACGAGCATTACAAGATGCCAGCCTCCGTCGGAAAGCACGGTCGAGCCATCGAGGAGCTGCCAGCTTCCCCCTGAGTCCGAGATGAAACCTTCCAAGGAGCCCCTATCCATTAGGAGCAGCTCGATATCTGCTGGGAATGGGTAGCGCCCGAAGATGACTTGTCCGTATCCAGTGCTAGTCGTGTGCGTCGTATTAATCCACGCAGCAATTGCAAATGATCCCGTTCTGGGGTAGAAAAGATTCGACGTCCCGGGGATTTCGACGTAGTCGTCCACACCGTCCAAGCTGAAGGCTTGGCCGACCTTTCCTTGGGCGAAGGTGGCGCCATTTCGGAGCAGGCCGGGATTCTGACCGGCGCTGTCCGAGACATCTCCCTCCCCGCGCCACCAACTCACCAGCCCAGATGGTGGCGGTGTGCACGCTGGTTTGCACTTCCCCGCGCTGCCAGCAGCGTGAATGGCGGCGATCTCGTTCGAGGACAGTGCCCGACTGTATATGGCGAGTTCGTCAATGGCTCCTTTGAAGTAGAACGGGCTCAAATTAACCACTCTACCAATCTCAATCGGGGCTGGCGAGTAGGCAATCGCACCAAAATTCGCTCCAGATGCGACTAATTGACCGTCCAGGTACAGCGCCTGGCCTAACGAGCTGTATGCACCGGCCACATGGTGCCAGGTCCCTGCCGGAAGGTTCGTGGCGATGAATACATTGTTTCTTAAGCCAGAGCTAATGGGTAGCCCGAAATACAATTTACCCTGCTGGTAGAAGAAATCGTAACCGCGCACGACGCCTGACATCGAGTCGCCTTCGTTAAGCTTCATTACGAAAGGCACTGTGCCAGCGCCATTCGTCAAGAGAATATCTGGCCTGGCCCAGAATTCAACGGTGAGGTCCGATGGTTTCAGGCTTGTGGAATCGGGGACTTCGACAAAGTTGTTCGTGCCATCCAGGACAAAGGCGCTCCCCACGAGTCCAGATCCAACAGTCGTACCACCCATCAGCGTGCCGTTGTTGGTGCCTTGAAGGTCATCAGCATTCCCATCGCCCGGCCACCAACTCACCAGCCCGGTTGGCGGGGGAGAACAGCCCGACCTGCCGGGTGCCCATTGCGGTTGCCGGGCAGCAAGCCCGCCGCCAAGGACGCCATGATTTGCGTTGGTCGTGAGATCGTAAGCCATCGTGCCCGCCCCCTCGTCAAGCCGCCAATAGCCTACCAGTCCCGCCTCCTGGCCCGTTAGCTTGGCAAACATGTTGGCCTGAACGTCCAACTGCGAGCGTGCGATCCGCCACAGCCGGACTTCATCAGTCGCACCAGCGAACGAGTCGTAGGGATCCCCAACTTGATAACCGTATCCTGGGTAGTAGACCCGCGTGGCCCCGATGCATAAGTCGTTGGGAGTCGTTACCGGATTCGGGTTGTCGGGCACACCACCACCAAACGTGGTCCAGCTTCCGGTCTGCAATTGCCCATTCAAATACAGCCCGATCTGGTAGGTCGAGTAGTTGTAAGCAACCGCGAGGTGCTGCCACTGGTTCGTAGCCACCAGCACATCCGCCACATAGTAGTTGTTTTGGCCGGTTCCGTCGTAGTAGGAAAAGGTGGGCTTGCCACCAAAGAGTTTCAGATTGTAGTTGGCCTCGCTGCTGAACTCCTGGGCCTTGGAAAGCACTTCGGCGTCCGGCACCACCATGGAGGGTTTAACCCAAGCTTCGATTGTCACCTCACTTGTGAGGTTGAGGCTTGGCGAGTGGGCGACATAAACCGCATCATTCGTCCCGTCGAAAGCGAGCGAATAGTCTTGGCTTTGGCCCCGTCCTGTTGTGAGCTCAAGAAGGAGGAGCGAGCAGACAATGAGTGGAACACCCGATCTCAAAGGAATGTTGGGTTTCATACTGGTCCCAGTCGGGCGTTATGGCCCATCAGGAAGTTAATCGTTCCGGACGAAGGAAATCCTTGAGGCAACTGACGGGCAGCATCTCCGAAGATGTGGGCTGGCGCCCGCAGGGCCGACAGCTTAAGACCGCGGCTCATAGGCAAAGTGCCGATTGAACAGGCCTCCCCCAGACGCCTCTGAGTTATCATGGCGAGTCGATGTGGCTCTCGTGGGGTCTTTTATGAGCCAGTTTCCTGAAGAAGGGAAGGAAAATCGGAGGGAGTTTTCAACGTTGCCCACGTCCCGCCTGCGCGTTCACCGGGCGTTCCATCCGGCAATGTGCTGGGTGTTGGCGGCGGGACTTCGCGAAAACCCGCAGACACCATTGGCCTGCGGCACGCCCGGGTTGCGCCTTGGCGGCCTTTCGTGCTAAGAACAACCATTCGGTCGGCGCGACGAATTGACCAAAATGCGCACTCGAACCAATGCAAAGACACTAAGGTGCCAAGACGCAGGGATTTCCGCTGCATGCCGCGTTCACCCGCTGGGTGAGTGAGTCTTTGCTCGCCTCCCTCCCCATTTCTCCGCCTCTGGGAAAGGGGTCCAACCGTAGATTGGAATTCGAGCTGGACGCAGGGTTCGAGGGGTCTTGCGGTTTTGCGTTGGTCTTGGNNCTTGGCCCCTTTGGCCGTGCCGATCTGCACCTGCGCCGGCGCAGTTCGAAGTCTAAAGTCTAAAGTCCAAGGTCCAAAGTCCAAGGTCCAAGGTCCAAAGTTGGGGTGGGGGCAGTTCGAACTCAGCACCAGCCTAAAAAAAGTCCTGCTGATTTGCAGGCACTTACAACAATTCAGCAAAATAATTTCACCCCCCAACTGCCCCTTGCCTGCGGTCCAATAACGTTAACGGTATGCGTAACCCCGCACCCATCAACCACTTCCCGCCAACACTATTTTCGCCGAACGGCTCCCCTATATATGGAGAGGCGCATTTATTTTCGCAACCCGCTTCGAGGTTGGTAACTGGCAACCTCTCCTTGCGCGGGCAATCCGTTCACCGGACAGTGACCCAAGGTAAGGCGCAGCAAGACTCGAGTCCAGCCCTCTCAATCTGTGTTTATCTGTGTTAATCTGTGGTTGTCCCCCTGCTTGTTACCCCAGTAACGCGTTTTGTGGACCTATAGAGGGTGAAATGAAGATGAAAGGCATCATGGCAGCAAGAACGCCGCATCTGCGGCGAAACCGCACATACCGTGGCGTGGAAGTGCGCCGGGAGGCAATCCCCGGCACCCGACCCGATCAGGGCAGTATCAAGCTGCCCATGGTGTCGGGCGGATTACCGGGGGTGGGCGGTTTTGCCTTTCCACGTTCCCGGCCTCGCGATAGGTTTGCTTTGTCTTTGCGGTCTCAACTGAACCGAACGCTTGTGAAACACGACAACAACTGCAGAAGGCCTTGCTATCCACTCATCGGCATCAAACCCGTCTGGGCATCGTGGGTGTTCGCCGCCGCGCTGATCGGGGCATCGGCTGCGACCATTTCCCCGCTGCCAGACAAAGTGGCGCCTGTCGTTCCGGATCGGCAGGACTCTCAGACGCCGGATCGGGTGCGCCTGACCGGTTGGGTCGGCCTGCGCATCGACGCCAAT
The DNA here is from genome assembly GCA_003152225.1 of Limisphaerales bacterium. Lineage (GTDB taxonomy): Bacteria > Verrucomicrobiota > Verrucomicrobiia > Limisphaerales > UBA8199 > PALSA-1440. Next base: position 13,534 of record PLZQ01000461.1, read on the forward strand.
GAAGCGAACCGGCTGGTGAAGCTGGACCCGGTGCGGCTGCTGGAGGGCTATCGCAAACGCCCGGGCCGCCAGTCCTGGGACGGCGAGCACGTCGGCAAGTGGCTCCACGCCGCCACGCTGGCGTGGGTCAACACGGGCGATCCCGCGCTGCGCGCGAAGCTCGATTACGTGGCCGCCGAATTGGTCAAGTGCCAGCTCGAAGACGGCTACCTGGGCACTTACCTCGAAAAGGACCGCTGGATCGAGTGGGACGTGTGGGCGCACAAATACAACCTGATCGGCCTGATCACTTACATGCGCTACACCGGCAACCTGGAGCCGCTGCCCGCCTGCCGGCGAATGGCGGACTTGCTGTGCAAGACCTTTGGTGATGAGCCAGGCAAGCGGGACATCATCAAGGCCGGGGAGCACAAGGGCATGGCGCCCACCAGCGTACTCGAACCGATGGTGCTGCTCTACCGCCTGACCGGCGAGCCGCGTTACCTCGACTTCTGCAAATACATCCTCCGGGCGTGGGAGCAGCCGAACGGNNGCCTGCCTCAATGCCTGGCAGGACATCGTCCGCAACCGCCTCTACATTACGGGCGCCGCCAGCTATGGGGAGTTCTTCCACGACGACTTCGACCTGCCCAACGTGGCCAATGTGGGTGAGACGTGCGTCACGGTCACCTGGCTGCAGTTCAACGCGCAGTTGCTGCGGCTGACCGGCGAGGCGCGGTTTGCCGAGCAGCTTGAACACGTCGTCCTGAACCAGTTGTTCGGCGCGCAACGTTGCGACGGCTCGGGCTGGGGCTACTACGTGCAGATGGAGGGCAAGAAGCCTTATAGCAGCACACTGGACGGTCACTGCTGCCTCTCCAGCGGCCCGCGCGGCGTGGCGCTCATACCCACGTTCGCCGTGACGACGGACGCCGACGGGGTGGTGGTGAACCTCTTTGACGCCGGCACCGCCAAACTCAAACTGCGCGATGGGACCGCAGTGGGCCTCACCATCGAAACGAGTTATCCGAACAACGGGCGGATATCGATTACCGTGAACCCCGTTGAGAAGAAAGCGTTTTGTCTGAAGGTGCGTGTTCCTGAGTGGTGTGCCGAGCCTAAGATGGAGGTGCTGGCGCTTGCCAAGCGCAACAAGAAACGCGAGACGGGCGGCTATTGGACCGTGACGCGAGAATGGGAGAAGGGCGACCGCGTGGAACTGCTCTTCAAGCTGGAGCCGCGCGTGGTCGTAGGGGACCACAAGAATCAGGGTAAAGTCGCGGTGCTTTACGGGCCGCTTGTGTTGGCGGCGGATGAGGCGTTGCTGGGCGCCACGAATCGAAGCCTAAAAGCCATTTCTGCCGCTGGGACGAACCTGGCGGCGCTGGCGGTCATGCCCGAGCCGGCACCAGACGCGGTCAAGTCCTGGCCCGGCGCCCAGGTCTTCCCGGTCAACGCGCTCGCCCGCAAGAGTACCGGCAGCCTCAAGGCCGGCGCCTCGCTGCAAGTCCAGTTGGTGCCGTTCGCGGACGCCGGGGCGAACGGAACCGCTTACAAAGTGTGGCTTCCGCTGGGCCCGGCCTCGTCCAGCGACAACGTGTTGTTCGACGCCCAGGAAAGTCGTTCTCGTGCAGGCAACGTGAGTGGCTCGATTACCGACGACGACCTCCTAAGCTTTGTGGTGACGTTCAACGACAAGCCACGAACCGAGGATTGGTTTGCGGTGACGTTGGATGAGCCGGTCGCCGTCAATCGCGTGGTATTCGCCCACGGCCAGACTTTCCACGACGGCGGCTGGTTTGACGCGAGCGCGGGCAAGCCGCGCATTGAGGTGAAAGCCTCCGCGGACGCACCTTGGCGAACCCTCGCGGCACTCGGCAACTATCCCGCCACCACCGCCGCCGATCCCGCGGGCCTCAAAGGCGGCGAGCGCTTTGCCTGTGAGCTAGCGAGTCCGATCAAGGTGTGGGCCATCCGTGTCGTCGGCAAGCCCGCCTGTGGCGATAATCCCAAGCAAGCCTTCGCATCCTGCGCCGAGCTCCAGGCCTTTGGCGTCCAAGCCGACGCAGGTCACAAATCCAATACCCAAACTCCCCGCTTATGAAAATGATCCTATTGAAACCGTTCTCCGTCGTCCTGCTAGCATGTCTGAACTTCACCCAACCCTGCGTGGCTGCCGATGCACCGAAGGACGGCGGCTGGGTGTCGCTGTTCAACGGCAAAGACCTGAGCGGCTGGGCGCCCGTATATGATGTCACCTTTGCCGTCACCAACGGCAATCTCCGGCTGGTGGACGGCACGGGCTGGCTGCGCACCGAAAAGCAATACGCGAACTTCGTGCTCGAAGCCGAATGGCGTGCGCTGGTGCCGGCCTACGACAGCGGGTTCTTCATCCGCGCCGCCTTGGAGGGCAAGCCGTGGCCTAAAGACGGCTGGCAGGTGAACCTTAACCGCAGCGCGCTTGGCAGCCTCGTCAAAGGCTACAAGACCGTGGTGCCCGCTGAGACGCCGCCGATGCCGCTGAATAAATGGGTCAAGTTCCGCATGGAGGTCCGCGGCCGGACGCTCACGCTGGATGTGGATGGCGAGCGGGCTTGGGAGTTTAAAGAGCTGGACGCTGACCGCGGCTACATCGGCATCCAGGCTGAAGGCAAGGCATTCGACTTCCGCAATATCCGTATCCAGGAACTGCCCCGGGGTGGCGGGGCTGGCCAGAAGTGAGACCAGTCCCGAAACACATGGGCACCGAAGCACTTTCGGAAGGTGTGGAAGGAAAGTTGACAAGTTGAGCCTGCTGGGTACGTTAACAACGTGAGTGCGGCAGAGATCATTGATCAAGTACAAAAGCTCCCGCCAGCGGAAGTCTTTGAGCTTGGCCGTTGGCTCCATGAATATGAGGCCGAGCTGTGGGACCAGCAGATCGAAGCCGATATCCGCTCAGGCAGGCTCGACAAACTTGGTCAGGAAGCCCTCGCAGAACTCCGCGCAGGCAAGGCTCGCCCCTTTCCAGAGTGAATTCCCGGGCTACCAGCGCGTTCTGGTCGCGCTACCACGCGCTGCCGCCCAAGGCCCAACAACTTGCTGACAAAGCTTATCGTCTCTGGCGTGACAACCATTGGCACCCGTCCCTCCGCTTTAAGAAAACTGGCAACTATTGGGTCGCTCGCATCAGCGAAGATTACCGAGCCGTCGGCATCGAATCCGCGGGCACTGTCGCTTGGTTCTGGATTGGCCCGCACAAGGAGTATGAGAAGTTGATCGCTCGATGACTGAAGCGGCGGGTTAAGGCCCAACGAGACTCAGGTCAAATGGGTGGAAGCCGAGCCTGAAGGCAGGGGAATTGAGCTGGAGCCGAAAGTCATTCTCACGGGGGGCGATAAAGAGCGGATCGGCTACGAGTGAATGCAGGTCATGGCCGCGCTCCTGCCACTTTACCCACGTGCAGGGCCCCAGGCGCAACTGATCCGGCTTGGCGTCCGGGCGGGCGTCGAAATAGAGATTCCTATCCATTTCATACTGGTCTCCAGACAAGTCGCCCGTCAATAGGCTGCCGGAGTCGAAATAGACGATGTTGTTGGTGAAGCTGAAGCTGCGGTGCGGTTCCGGGCGAGTGCGCTGAATCTGATGGTCGCGCGCGAAGGCGAGGATGTTGTTGCGGAAGACGTTCGTCTCGCCGTAGTGCTGATGAAAGCCGCCATGCGTCGTGCGATAGACGAGATTATTCTCGGCCAGGATGCCGCTGCTGCCTTCGTCGAAATAAATGCCCCAGCCGCCGTAGTGGGTGGCGGCGATGTCGTGCCAGAGATTGTTGCGGATGACGGTGCCCGGTTGCTTGCCCAGCGTGTAGATGCCGCCCATGTCGCTTAGAATCGGGCCGTCGCCGTCCGACTTGACCCCGATGTGGTGGATGTGGTTGAACGCGACGGTGTTATTGCTTGCCAGCGACGGTCCGTAGCCCCAGGTCCACCCGATGGAGATGCCCGTGTAGTAGAAGTCGTGAATGAGGTTGTGCGTGATGCGGTTGTCGGGCGATTGCCCGATCCAGATGCCTATGGCGCTGTGAAACATTTTGCCGCCGTCATGAATGCTGCACCCGCTGATTTCGTTGTCGCGGGCTTGATCAGCCGCCTGATCGCGAATTAGGGTCTCGCCGATCTTTACGCCGCCCGCCCCGAGGTCGGAGAACTCACACCGAATGATGCGGTTGTTCTGGCAGCCGCGCGCCAGTTCCAGGCCATAGTTGCCCACGTCCGCAAACCGGCAGTTCTCGAAGGTGCAGTCCCGCAGACCCTCGCCCCAAACGGCGCCGGGCACGCCCACTGCCGCTTGCCCAAACCCGCCGATCTCGGCTTTCGGTTCGGGGGAGATATTGGGCTTGTTCTTCCCGCTGCTAAAGCCAGCCGGGAAATACCACTCGGTGTGCGAGAAGGTGAGGCCACGCAAGACCACATGCCTGACGGATTGCTCCTTCTCTGGCTGGCCCTCGAACCGGACCACCTGCGAGAACATAGGGGCGATGGCTTGGATGTCGGCCAGCCGTTCGCCAGGGCGGGGCAAGTAATAAAGCGTGCCCGCTGCGGGATCGAGGTACCATTCCCCCGGCTCGTCCAGGAATTCAAACGCCCCTTCCGCATAGTAAAGGTCGCCCTGTTCAAGCTCGAAGACCGAGCGCTTGCTGAAGCTCACAATGTGCTGCTTCTCGTCCACACCAATAACCGGGAGCCGCGACTCCACCCAGCGGGTCATCGCGACCACCTCGGCGTTCGTGATGCTGTCCCACGATTTCAGGTCCCCTTCGCGGAACTGGAAACGGGTGTGGCCCTGCGTCCACTCGGCGGCCTTGTCGGGAAGTCCAGCGATGGCGAGGTAACCGTGGTTTGGGTGGCGGGCGCGAGTAGCCCGCTGGCCATTGACCCATAGCTCCCGGAAATACCACTTCCCGTCGCGGACGGCGGGAATATCAGCGGCCCACAGCACCTTGCCCTGGACCGTGACTTCCTTCCAGCCGGCAATGGGGCGTCCACCGCTCAAGACGGGGTTCATTCCAGGCCAGGCTTCGATTACGAGACCGGAATCCTCGGGTGTGAATACGACCGGTGCCTCCGCGAAGTAGTAGCCGCCGCCGACAATCAGCTTCGGCGTATCGCCTACTGCCGAGTCGTGCTGTTGTCTTAGCAGGCGAACGGCCTTGAGAGCGCCGGGGAGCGTCGCGAACGGGCCATCTGTTCCGTTCCGGCTTGGCGCAGGCAGCCGACCGGACCACTGGTCATTGCCATTGGTGGCGACGAAGAGGACGCCCGGGCCTGGCTTCGGCGCGGCAACGGAGCCAGCAGTGTGCGGTTGAGGGCCACTACAGCCGAGGAGACAAACTATCGGCATCAGCCATAAGTAGAGACGAGTCATAGTATGGAAGGTCATGAACTTAGGTGACTAGGCAACCCCTCCTTCAGTCACTCGCGTTGTCATGGATATTCAACGCTGCCTTGCTGTGGTTGGTTATGCGGGGTTTGCCGGTGATGATATTGTCCGAGATAACTGCGCGCCGCACCTTTTCGCCCAGCTCGATCTGCGGCTTGTTCGCCTGGAACTCGCAGCCGCGGACCAGCACGGTGCCGCCGGTCAATTGCAGCGCGTGGAGCCCTTCATTGTTGCGGTCCCATTGCACGAAGCTGCAATCGCTGAATCCCACCGNNCGCACCATCGTCGGGTCCGGGCCATGGAAGGAGACGAACTCGCCGTTGGAGATGAGCAGCGCGAAGGGGGCGCAGTTCTCGACGACCACGGCGGTGTAACAATCATCCGCGCCGATGCCCAGGAAGTTGCCATTGCAGACGCCGGCGGCGGTCTGGACGAACTTGTAGCCGATATTATAGCCGAAGCAGAACGTGTTGAGGACGTATTGCCAATCGCTGCGACCGAAGATAAAGGCTTCTCCGTGCTCCTGCTGCCAGCGGAACAGGCGCGGTTTCATGCTCCACCAGGGATTGAAATGCACGTTCTCGATCCGCCCAATGTCCATAATCACGTCCACGAAGATCCCCCGGCGCAATGGCTGGCCGTGCACGTCCCGGACCAGGTGCCGCTCGTTGTGGCTGGCGTCGATGCCGTTATAGGGATTGAGCAGTTCGACCGCGAGCACCGCGGGATTCTTTCCGCGCATCGCAATTGTCCAGGGATAGGGGCTTGGCTCTTCGTCCGGGTTCTGCTCGGGATAGTAGATCACCACGCCCTTTAGAGTGCTGTCGGTGTTCAGCGTGATGAAAGGCGGCCCATCCTCCTTGCCGCGGCTTTCCGTGACGAGGAAGGTTGTTCCGTCATCGGTCGGCTTGGTCGCGCCCTGATTGCGAAGGCCCAGATGTGAAGGCACCGACTCCCACATCCCTTTCAATGTCACCGCGTTCGGCACCTTGAGGTGGCCGGCGAAGAAGTAATTGCCACGCGGGGCATAGACCACTCCGCCGCCAGCTTCGCCCGCTGTGTCGAGCGCTTTCTGGAAGGCGGCTGTGTCGTCAGTCTTGCCGTCTCCCTTGGCGCCGAAATCGAGGACGGAGTATGTGTCCGGGCTTGGCGCCGCGCTGGCTCGGCCCTGCCAGCACGGAAACAGGAATAAAGACAGGAAAATTGAAGACAGGAAAATGGATTTCAGGCACAACCACCGCAGGGAAGGTGTGCTCGCGCCGTGCGCGTCCGAGCGGATAGTTTCTGGCTTCATATTCGTGTCTTCAATTTTCCTGTTTAAACCCCTGCCGATTGATTGATGTAGAGGCAGCTACTTGCCCGACACCTCAAGCTTCACAATGCCGGCGTCGATGTATTGGCCTCCACTCACTTGGTGGCAATGCACGGCCATCACATTCCCGGCCGGCTTAAGCGTCGCTTTGGCGGCGGCGCTTATGGGGAGCATCTGATAGTCCGTCGTGTACCCGGGGGCGGTGGCAGCCAGGACGCCATTGATATATACCTCAGCATCGTCGTCGTGGTGGATCTGCAGAAGCAGGAAATCACCCGTGTCGTTGCTTTGGATGGCGAACTCGCGCCGCAGCCAGATGTCCTCAGTGTTCCATGCGGTCCGCACCACCGCGCCCGGGGTGCCGCGCGTGCCGAAGCCAGCCGTTCCTTCCTTCCAGGCGCTGGCGTCGAAGTCGGGCTTGAACCAGCCGTCCGCTGGCTTCTCCTGTGTGAACCGCCACGTGACACGTTCTGTTGCTGCCGTTGGGACAAGCTCCGTCACCTTGGGCCGTGGGGGGAAGTTGCCGTGGTTGGCTGCGGCTACGGTATTCAGATCCATTTTCACCAGCGCGCGGTCGTAGGTCATTAGGCCGTTGACCTCGACTTCGACATCGGTGGTTTGAGTATAGACGGCGGCGGACAAACCCTTCTCATCAATGAGCGGGAAGAGTTTCGCGGCGAGGTCAACATAGGCAGCCGTCAGCGTCTCCGCGTTGGTGAAGCTGCGGTAGCCCCAGTTCTTCTCGCTCTGCCATGTATGACCGCGCACGGGCAAGCCCAGGCCGCCAAATTCGCCCAACACCGCCGCCCGGTTTGCTTCCGGCTGCGGCGAGCCCGGGCCGGGATACTTGTGCATGTCGTTGACGTCGCCCACCCCGCGGTCACTCCAGCCACTCGTGTCATCCACGAGCCGGGTCGGGTCGAGTTTCCTGGTCATCTCGACGATGCGGGCGGTGTCCCACTGGCCCCAGCCTTCGTTATAGGGCACCCACATCACGATGCAGGGGTGATTGGCGCGACCCTGGACAAGCGCCGTCAGTTCCTGCTCATACTCCTTGGCCGATTCCGGGCTGCGAGTAATGTCTGGATCTCTCGGGCCGATGTATTTGTCGCCGCTGGGCATGTCCTGCCAGACGAGCAGCCCCAGCTTGTCGCACCAATAATACCAGCGATCGGGCTCAACCTTCACGTGCTTGCGCGCCATGTTGAATCCGAGCTTCTTGGTCATCGCTATGTCATAACGCAGCGCTTCATCGGTGGGCGCGGTGTAGAGGCCGTCGGGCCAGAAGCCCTGGTCCAGGGGGCCGAATTGGAAATACGGCTTGTTATTCAGCATGAGGCGGGTAAAGCCCTTGTCGTCTTTGCCCAGGGAAATCTTGCGCATGCCGAAGTAGCTCTCGACCTTGTCGAGCGTGCGGTTGCCAAGCTTCAGGCTGACGGCCAGGTTATACAGGTGCGGGTCCTCCGGGGACCAGAGGCGGGCGTTCTTGACCGGCATTGCGATCTGCCCCCCGGCGGTCACCGAAGCCGTGTAAATCACCTTGCTGCCGTCGCGAATCGTCACCTCGACTTGGCAACCCCCGAGCGTTGCGGTGGTAACCGGCCGAACCGTAACGGCGCTGTGGTCCACATCCGGGGTAATCTTTAGGTCAGTGATATGGGCGGCGCTGACCGGCTCCAGCCAGACCGTCTGCCAGATGCCGGTGGTGGGGGTGTACCAAATGCCATTTGGCTTGCGCACCTGCTTGCCTCGGGGCTGAGTGCCGGCGTCCGTCGGGTCCCAGACCGCCACGATTAGCTCGTTGGGGCCGGATTGGTTGAGTGCGTCGGTGATGTCGAAGCTGAACCCGTCGTAGCCGCCTTGGTGTCGGCCGACTTCCTTGCCGTTCACCCAGACCGTGGCCTCGAAATCCACCGCGCCGAAGTGGAGCAGCAGGCGCCGGCTTCGCCATGCGTAGGGCACCTCGAAGGTGCGCCGATACCAGATGCGGTCGTTCTCGCTCACGCGGCGCATGACGCCTGACAGTGCCGACTCGACGGGGAATGGCACCAGGATCTGGGCGTCGAACGTGGCGCGAGTGGCCTCCTTATTGGCGATGGCGAAGTCCCATAGGCCATTGAGGTTGAGCCAATCCTGCCGGACCATTTGGGGTCGCGGGTATTCGGGATGGGCGTTGGCCGGCGAAACGTCTTTGGCCCACCGTGTCTTCAGCGGGCCTTCTGCCGCCTGCCAGGCGGCACGGGATGGCACCGGCACAAAAAGCAAGAGGGCAAGGGCGACTTTAGCAGCAAGCGGGATCTTCTGGCACAAGTATGTCTGTTTCATATCGATGTCTATTCTCCTGTCTTCAATTTTCCTGTCTTCACTCCCCCGCCTTCCATTCATACGTATCCTTACCTTCGCCAATCACTGGGAAGGTGGAGATGCGCAATCGCGCGGCTCCCATCGGGAT
>PLZQ01000023.1 GCA_003152225.1 Limisphaerales bacterium
AACTGACCTCTTTCTCGTCCAGGCCCCTATCTCTGGGCCAGGACGAGATGACTTCGAATGATAGCCTGAATTACCGCCACAGGAAACATCGCCTGGAGCATGCCGCGTCTCAGGTGCGAAGTGAGCCAGACCCGTGTGCCCAACCGGTGAGCCTGAATTTCATCCAATCACGGCAGCCTGCCGGAGTCAACAAGACCAGCACAGTTCGATTGCATGCGGGATATAGCTCTTGTCGGTTTCAGTTCAACCTTCAAACCAGGACAACATCGGCTCACGGATCAGTACCCGGAAACGCCGATGTAGCCTCGGTGTCTCTCGATTTACGCAATATCCGCCTTGTCTTGAGGGGGGAGACAGAATCGAGTTGAACTTCAATTCGGTTGTCCTGCAATGGAGGCGGGCGTGATTATGAGGATTGATAGGGTGAGGCGGCGGCGTTGATCGGCGATGCGACGTCTTGTTGGCGATGACTCGATCCCCTTGGACGCTTCTCACTTGAAGGAACAAATCCATGCTGCAAGCCGTATCTCTCTGCAGCAATCGGAACGAAACACCGAATCGTTTTCCCTCGATTCATGGCACTCCCCTCGCCTTCTTCGCTCCCTGACCTATCGAAGAAGCCCCCTGCAGATTTTTTCGCTGTCAATCTGCCAGCCTGGAGCCCCAAATGCAGACACTTCCTTCCAAGAATTCTATCGGAGCCCTTCTTGTTACCGCGCTTCTAGCGGCGTCCTGCTTCTCGCTGGCACAGAGTCCGATGATTCGAACAGACTCTGGCGCGATATCCGGGGTTCACGAAGGTGGGCTGAATGTCTACAGGGGAGTCCCTTTCGCCGCTCCGCCGGTGGGAGAGTTGCGCTGGCGCCCCCCGGTTGCTGCCGTGCCATGGGCGGGTACGCGCAAGGTCGAGGCTTTTGCTCCTGCGTGCATGCAAACGGGTGTGTCCATGCCCGGGGAGACACCGCCGGCAGTCAGTGAGGATTGCCTCTATCTCAACATCTGGATGCCGGCAAAGAGCCTGCAGAAACGCCTTCCCGTGATCGTCTGGATCTATGGCGGAGGCCTCATCAATGGGTCGGCTTCCATGCCCTTGTACTGGGGCGACCAACTTGCCCAAAAAGGCGTCATCGTCGTTACCATCGCCTATCGCCTTGGCCCGCTGGGCTTTTTGGCGCTTCCTGAGCTGACGCGCGAGTCCGCCCATCATTCCTCCGGGAACTACGGCCTTATGGACCAGATCGCGGCACTCAAATGGGTGCAAAAAAACATTGCTGCCTTTGGCGGCGACCCGCATTGTGTCACCATTGCGGGTCAATCCTCCGGTGCCATATCAGTGAGCATCCTCATGGCCTCGCCTCTTGCAAAGGGCCTGTTTCAGCGCGCCATTGGAGAGAGCGGCGGCCTGTTCGAGCCGCTTCAGCTCGGACCCAAGTTCATGCTGGCCAATGCTGAACGCGACGGGGAGAAGTACGCGGCTTCGCTGGGCGCCCCCACGCTCAAGGAGCTGCGCCGGGTGCCCGCCAGCAAGCTTACCGGCGACGCAGGCGGATTGGTTCACGCTGTAATCGAGCCCTACGTGCTGCCACTCTCGCCCTATGATGCCTTCAGCGCGGGGCAGCAAAACGATGTCGCTCTCCTGATTGGCTCCAACGCCGAGGAGGCGCGCGCGCTGGTCGATGTCACCCGCCAAACGGCAGCCACTTTCGACAGCGACATTGCGCAAAGCTTCGGCGCTCTGCCCCCTCCGCTGCTCGCAGCCTACCCACACGCTACCGACGAAGAAGCGCGCCAGGCGCGGCTGGGCCTGGAACGCGACCTTCGCTTCGGATGGGACATGTGGGCCTGGGCCAGGTTGCAGGCTGCAACAGGAAAGCATCCCGTCTACTACTACTCGTTCCAGCAGCAGCCGCCGTTTCCTCCCGGCTCAGTGTATGCAGGCTGGGGCGCCAGTCACTTCGCCGAGCTTTGGTATGTCTTCGACCACCTCGACCAGTGTCCCTGGAAATGGACCCCGGGAGATCGCCGATTGGCCGACGAGATATCCAGCTATTGGGTCAACTTCGCCAAGTCGGGTGATCCGAACGGACTGGGCCTGCCCCCGTGGCCTGCATTCACGAATGCGGCGAGCGACGTCCAGTATCTCGGCGATCCAATCACCGCTGGCGAGGTCCCTGCCATCAAGAGCCTGACGGTTTTCGATGCCGTATACACCATGGTGCGCGGCAAACCGTTTGCCCGGCGGTAACCTGCCCCGCGCCATTCTCACTCCATGCAGATTAACGACTCTCAACAATTCGCCGGATCGTCGGAAAGCAAGAGAATAATGGGATGCGCCCGCGATGGACGCCAACCGCCATCCCACTCTCTCAGCCCAGGTCTCGGCTACAGAAGGAACTCCGGTCGGATAGATAACGGCAAACGCCGATCGCGACGGGAACCCCCGAAGGTGCTCCATCGCGGGATTCCAGTCGCGATGCTGACTTCTTGTTACTGATCTTGCCGATGTGCCCGATCATTGGGCTCAGCCTTGGCGCATGTCAGCATTTCATTACCGTTGCAGGACCTGCTTCATCAAACCCAAAGTGCAGGTTTGCAGGGCTACGGCGATATTGCTT
>PLZQ01000047.1 GCA_003152225.1 Limisphaerales bacterium
GGCCGAGGCGGTGGCGAGGGAAGCCGCCGCAGCGAAGCAGATCAGAAGGCGCGTTATGGAGCCGGCAGGGAGGAGTTTCCGCCTGCGCACTTCGCGACGTTTGGATGCTTGGCAGGTGGTCTGGTTCATTGAAATCGAGTGTGTCCACGGGCGACTTGGCGTCAAGGGCAGAACAGTGGCATCCCGGCAATATCAGCGTCGGGTGCATCTGAACACTGTCCTTAGTTTGGACTCCAAAGCTCATTCCAATGGTGGTTGCGGCGGGCCTCATCGAGCGCGCAGAGGTTACGAAGGCCTTCCTTGGTCCAGAATTGGCCGCAGCGTTTGAACCGGCATTGCTTCTGTCGGCATGCCGATTCGACGGCCCCGGAGCCAATGGGCCATCCTCGTTTTGCGATCTCTTGGTAGTTCATTCGACCGGCATGCGTGTCAAAGTAGTTCTGTTCGCGCCGAATCACCTTGCCCGCTTCACCGCGTCCTTTCTTGAGCTGAGCGATCTGGCGCAGTGTTCGTTGCTCCTGTCCGTGTCGCAGTTGGTGTCGCCGTGGTTCAACCCACTGCGAAAGCGCCGGCTCCTGTTCCCCGTGTAAAGCGCGTCCCACATTCCACAGATGTTCGCTGCCGTGATAAAAGTCCAGGAGTCCCACCGCACCGTCCCAGCGATCCTGCTTTAGGTTCCACACCCATTCGGCTCCATCGCCCAAGTAGAGCACCTTTCGGGCACGCCCAAGCCCTTCACGCAAAGCTTCCCAGTGGAGCCGCCGCCCCAGTTCCATCGACTGGTCCTGCCAGTTGACAACGATCTTGTCGATCAGCAGGCCTCGCCCCCCCTCAGTGTGGGCTGATTCCTCGTGCCGGTAAAACACGCCCAGCTTCAATTCGTGCCATTCTACGCGCTCTTTCTTGGTTTTCTTCTTGCCCCACCCCGGTCCTCGATATCGCATCTGGCAACCGTCTACCATCAATACCCCCAGTTCGGTGGGGCCACGCTGGGGCAAGCGTTCCTCCGGCAGTTGCTCATACCGGCTCTGCGCCTGCCCTTCGGCTCGCGCTCCAAGCCGTTGCACCACAGTGTGGAGTGTCGAGTCATCCATGGTTTGAGCCCATTTGCTGGCAACCTGCGCCGCCTCTTCATAAGAACCGGTGGCGGTTGCCGTAAAACAAAGCTTCTCGGCGAACCCAGGCGTGATCTTTTGATGTGGACCCAAATGCCACTCCTCCCGCACCGGACAACACCAGCAACCAGTATCCGGGTGCTGTCCGTAATCAACGACGAGCTTTACCTCCCCTAACTCGCTTCGCAGCGTCAGGGGTCTGCTGCGGCGTTGCTTGAGGGGGAAAAACCTCGCCGTGTTCCTCGGCTAGTTTTTGCAGACGCTCTTCCAGGCGCTGGCGCCCCCATTCGCGGCTTTCCGCCACGACTTCACGTTCGATGTCGGCCAGCGCGGGCAGGGGCTTGGATGTTGGTTTCATATAATGACACGGCTTGCATAGTTTGCGTTCTTGCCGGTCGAGGAACCGTTACTCCCTAAATCATAAGGACTGTGTCAAGATGCACCCCTTTTGGGCCAGCGGGCTGGGCGGCAAAGCTTTGTGCAAAGCTTTGTGCTTGCACTGGGAGCTGAATCCTGCAAAGACAAAGTCATGCAAAATGATCTTTCTGCTGCATCCTCTGCCGCTTCCCACAGTCGAGCGCCCGAGGTCATCTTCGCGAATTGGCGGGAAATGCTCAATCAACTCCAACTGGACCGCCGAGCCAGCCAGGCGTACGCGCAGGCGATCGAGCGTTACCTGGATTATTGCCTGGGCAACGGGGCTCATGTGGGCGTGGAGAGCGCGCGCGGGTTCGTCTCCGACGCGCTCCGGCGCGGGCTGACGGCGGAGGGGGCCACTTGGAAGGAAGCGCTGAACTGGTTTTTCCGGGAGGGCCGAAAGCGCGCCGCTCCGCAGCCCGAGGGAGTGCCCACCCTGGGCCAGGCGGACACCGGCAAGGCGCCCTGGGAAAGCCGCCTGATCGAGCGGCTGCGGCTCAAGCATTACTCCTGGCGGACGGAACGGACCTACCGGGAATGGGCCTGGCGGCTGGCGCATTTCGTGGGGGCGCGCGGGCTGGAGTCGGCCACGGACGAGGATATCAAGGGCTTTCTGAGCGAGCTGGCAGTGCGCGGGCGGGTTTCGATTGCCACGCAGAAACAGGCCTTGAACGCGTTGGTGTTCCTGTTCCGCGAGGCTTTGGGGTGCGAGCCGGGCGATTTGACCGGCTTTGAATTGTCCCGGCGCGGGCGGCGCCTGCCGGCGGTGCTCACCCGCCAGGAATGCGGGAAGTTGTTCGAGGCCCTGACGGGCACGGCGCGACTCATGGCCGAGCTGATGTACGGCAGCGGCTTGCGCCTGACCGAGTTGCTGCGTTTGCGCATCAAGGATGTGGACCTGGACCGGCTGCGAGTTACGGTGCGTGCCGGCAAAGGCGACAAGGACCGCATGACGGTATTGCCGGAGAAGCTGGTGGACCGGCTCCGGGCGCATCGGGACCGGGTGCGCGGGCTCTACGAGGAGGACCGGGCGGCGGATTTGGCCGGGGTCTGGTTGCCCGAGGCGCTGGAGCGCAAGTATCCAGGCGCCGGCACGTCGTGGGAATGGCACTGGCTGTTTCCCTCCCGTCAGGTAATGCGCGATCCCCACTCCGGGCTGAGGCGCCGGCATCATGTGCTGGACGCGAGTTTTCAACAATCAATCCGACTGGCGGCACGGGCGGCGCGGCTCAACAAGCGCGTGACTCCGCACGTGCTGAGGCATTCCTTCGCGACGCATTTGCTGGAATCGGGGGTGGATATCCGCACGCTGCAGGATTTGCTCGGGCATGTGGATGTGGCGACGACGCAGATCTATACGCATGTGATGGCCCGGCCAGGCTTGGGGGTGCGCAGCCCGCTCGATTTGTAAGAGGAAGGCACCCCGATCCCCGAATGGCCAATCGACCCGCACGGGGGAAGCGGTTTCAACCTGAATTCCGCAGTTGAACAACCAAGACACGAAGGCACAAAGGCTGGAAACCAAGGAATGCATGGCATTTCACCAAAGTCCGAAGCCTTCACCNNTGGTTCCCTATACAACTCCTATACACCTCCTAGTGAACTCCTAGTGAACACGCCGTAAATGCCTGCAATTAAATTACATCCAGTCGATGGCGGACACCGAAGGCCAACTGCGAACTTCAAACGAGACCGGAACATCCAACATCCAACATCCAACATCCAACATCCAACCTCGAACGAACCTTGAACCTTGAACCTTGAACTTCGAACCTTGAACGTAAGTCTCGTGCGACGGGGCAGTTAGCTGGAGAATCCTCGCCCAATTGGCCATTTGCCATCGGCCATTTGCGATCCCCGGTCACGGCCACCCCAAGCCACACGGCGGCGAAGGCAGAAGGAAGAATGCAGAATGCAGAAACGCAGGACAAGGCCATCCCAAGCCACCCGCAGGCTCCCCTCAGGCTTACTGGTAGCCAACCGGTAGGCACCCTGAGGCTACCCCGAGGCTCCCCTCAGGCTACCCCGAGAGGCTACCCTTAGGCTACCCTGAGGCTCCACCAAAGCCACCACCAAGCGAAAGCAGAAAACAGAAAGCAGAAAGTAGAAGGCCGCCCAAAGCAAGGTTCATGCGTGGTACAAGCCACCACCAAGCCGGTCGCTGGCGAAGTTGACGCTTAGCGCCGGCCAAGGTGGGAGAAAGGCGCGGGGCTCGCCCCACAGCTAGGAAGATGCTGGTTTCAAGAATGTCCCTTCCCGCAGTTCTTCGAAAGCCTGCTGGAGTTGCACCTGTGTGTTCATAACGATCGGGCCATACCAGGCTACTGGTTCTTGCAGCGGCTTGCCCGAAACGAGTAAGAACCGGATGCCCTCGTCACCGGCCTGCACCGCCACGTTCTCTCCCGAATCAAACAAAACCAGCGAGCGGTTACCAGCCTCGGTCGGTGGCGCAGTCTCGAGCCATTTCACCCCTTCAGTCGGGACCGCCAGGGGGCCGGATGCATTGCAGAATTTTCCACTGCCAGCGAAAACATAAGCAAAAGCGTGCCGCGTGGTCTCAACCGGGAGGGTCTTCCGCTTCCCGGGAGGCACGCTGACATCAATATAGATGGGGTCAGCGGCAATTCCCTCTACCGGCCCGCGCTTGCCCCAGAAACTCCCGCACACCAAGCGCGCCCGAGTGCCGTCATCATCGGTAAGTTCCGGGATTTCGGGAGCTTTGATTTCCTGGTACCGAGGAGCCGTCATCTTTAGCGAGGCCGGCAAATTTGCCCACAACTGAAACCCATGCATTTGGCCGACTTGGTCGCCTTTGGGCATTTCCTGGTGAATGATGCCTCGGCCCGCCGTCATCCACTGGATATCGCCCGCCCCAATAGCGCCGCGGTTTCCCAAGCTATCCGCATGTTCAACGGTGCCGGCCAGGACGTACGTGATGGTCTCGATACCCCGGTGCGGGTGCCAGGGAAAGCCGGCGAGGTAATCCTCCGGAACATCGTTTCGGAAGTCATCCAGGAGCAGGAACGGATCGAACTCGGACGTGTTGCCGAACCCGAAAGCCCGGCGCAAACGCACCCCGGCACCTTCCAGCGTGGGCTTCGCTTCAATCAGTCGTCGAACGGGTCTCAGTGACATAATGATCTCTCCTGCAGGGCCAATCCTGCCTGGCGTTAATCTGGAATATCGGCTTCGACCAGCTTGGCCAAGAGCGTTAGGGAATCCTGCCAGCCGAGATAGCAGGCTTCGGGCGGGATGACCTCGGGCACCCCTTCCTGCACAACGTTCAACTCTGTCCCCACCGATACCTTCTTCAAGGTTATCGTGACCTGAAGTTCCCCTGGAAGATTCGGATCGTCAAATTTGTCCGTGTACCGAATGCGCTCGTGAGGCACTAGTTCGAGATACGTTCCGCCGAACGAATGGCTCTGTCCGGTGGTGAAATTAGTGAAGGACATCTTGTGGGTGCCGCCGACCTTGGCGTCCAAGTGGTGAACCTTGCCAGTGAACCCGTTTGGTGGAAGCCATTTGGCCATCGCGTCGGCATCCAGGAACGCCCGATAGACTTTCTCAGGAGCCGCGCGTAGCACGCGATGAAGCTGGATGGTGTTTGTTGGCATAATTTCGGTTCCGTTCTACGGTGTCTATTGCGAGGCCAGCTTGGTCTCAACGCTCTTGATTTTCTCATCCATCGTCTGAGTTCGGTCCGTTCGGGTTCCCAGTTTCATAACAGTGAAAATCCTTGGAGCGCCCATTTCGTGAACGACTTCATGGCAACGCCGGACCGCGGCAAATACGTTGTCCCATTCCCCTTCAATGTTCGTGCCATTTGCGTGCAGCACCGTCTTTAGTCCCGCTTCGGCCAGCACCCTCTCGCAGGCTGCCACGTATCGGGACAAGGAAATGCCCACACCGTTTGGGACAATGCACAAATCAAGAATTACGTTCATGACCGCTATACGTCTGCCACCTTTTACCGAGTGTCCAGCCTGCGTTTTGCACAGCCTTGTTCCTCACCCGTTTTACGCCGGCGCTTCAAACGTGCCAGGGCTTTTGGGCGTAGCGCACCACTCGGGCTTGCGCTCTGGCGTTGCCTGAGCCAGGGCCCGGCGGACGCCGGCAGCATCGAAATCTGCAGCGTAAACAGGTGTCCCAGGTTGCTGGCGCCAGGATTCGTCCAACCCGCCTGCGTCCACGGGATCAAAGCCGATGTCGTTGACCAGTTCCATCACTACTTCTTTGGCCTTAGCGTCGTCACCTGACACAGGCAGAGCAATACGACCCGGGGCCCCCGGAGGTTCGCCCCGCTTCGCCAAATGTTCGGCGTAAATATTGTTGAACACCTTAATGACGGGGTGGCCCAGTTGCTGTTCCACCCAGCGGCTTTCCAACAGTCCGTTTTCAATGCCCTCGATTTTTCCATCCCGGTGGCGCGGGTAGTAATTGCCGGTATCAATAACGATCAGGTTGGCAGGAGCGTTCTTGAATAGCCCGCGTGGGAGGTCCGGGATTTTGCCTTCCGGGATGGTGACGACCACCAAGTCGCACCCGCGTGGCACTTCGGCAACCGACACCGGTTTTGCGCCTGTTTCCCTTGCCAAATCCGCGAGGGTTGCAGGGCCGCGCGAGTTGGCCACGACCACTTCGTGTTCCAGACGGGTGAAATGCCGGGTGAGGGCCGCCCCAATGTTCCCGGTACCGATGATCCCTATTTTGATTTTCTCTTTCATGCCAGTTTTCCTTCACAGCAAGTGAACCACCAAACTTCAGAGAATCTCGTTTAAGCAACGACCATTCACAAGTCGCTGAATCGCATTTTAACCCAAACCAATTACTCTATAATTGAAGCATGACTTGCGAAAATGATGGCGCGGTCCGGCGTTTGGGCGCCGCCGGTCCAAGCGTCTTCCCTCTGGCCCTCGGCTGCATGGGGATGTCCGGAATGTATGGCCCCACCGACGAGACCGAAAGCGTGGCCACGATCCATGCCGCGCTGGATCAAGGCGTCACGCTGCTGGATACCGGCGACTTTTACGGGATGGGCCACAACGAAATGCTCATTGGCCGAGCGCTGCGCGGACGTCGAGACAAGGCCCTGCTCTCGGTGAAGTTCGGCGCCCTGCGGGCTCCGGATGGGAGCTGGGTCGGTTATGACGCGCGCCCAGTGGCCGTGAAGAACTTCCTGGCGTACAGCCTGGCTCGGCTGGGTATGGACCACATCGACATTTACCGCCCGGCCCGGCTCGACGCCAAGGTGCCCATCGAGGAGACGATTGGCGCCATCGCTGAGCTGGTCAAGGCCGGCTATGTCCGAGCGATTGGCCTTTCCGAAGTTGGACCGGAAACCCTCCGCCGAGCCCAGGCCGTGCATCCCATTTGCGACCTTCAAATCGAGTATTCTCTGATCAGCCGCGGCCCGGAGGAGAAGATATTTCCGGCACTCAAAGACCTCGGGATCGGGATCACCGCCTATGGGGTGCTCTCACGCGGGTTGCTGAGCGGCTCCCAGCCGGCGATCCAGGGCGACCTGCGAGCACGCTTTCCTCGGTTCACCGGCGCCAACCGGCAGCGCAATCAGGCGATTATCGACGCGCTCCAGCGGCTGGCTTCCCAGAAGGGAGTCCGCCCAGCCCAGTTGGCCATTGCCTGGGTGCTGGCCAAGAGCGAGACCATCGTGCCGATGATCGGCGCGCGCACGCCCACCCAGCTTTCGGAATCCCTGGAGGCACTCCAGATATCTCTATCACCCGAGGACATTGGCCGGATTGAGGAGGCAATTCCGGCGTCGGCCGTCGCTGGAACCCGCTACGACGAGCACCAAATGCGGATGCTGGACAGCGAGCGGTAAGGCTCGGCGAAGCGGACTAATCTATACGCGCGCGCGACCTTTCAAGAGACCGACAACAGCTCGACCTCGAAAACAAGGGTGGCGTTCGGCGGAATAGCGCCAGGATATCCTGCCTCGCCGTACGCGAGCTCTGGCGGGATCGTCAGTCGCGCCTTATCGCCCACCCGTAGGGTGGCGACCCCTTGATCCCAGCCTTGGATCACCTGGCTGGCTCCGAGGACGAAGGAAAAAGGCTCATCCCGGTCCACCGAGCTGTCGAACTTGGTGCCGTCCGCCAACCAGCCGGTGTAATGGACGGTAACGGTGTCCCCGCGTTTGGGAGACGAGCCGCCACCTGTCGCGATCATTTCGACTTTCATGCGGAGCAGCATGAGGAGAAAACGGTGCAGGTGAAAGACCGTTCTTCAGCCATTCCCCGGTCATCCCCTGGGAATGGAAACCCTCCCGTTAGGAGAACTACGCGGCGCGAAGTGGGAACGCGCCGAGTGGCAGGACGAGTCTCTCAAACCGGCATCGACTCCGGGAGTTGCCGTCGGCGGCGACAGTCGCTCATGAATGAACTGCGCCGCAGCACCTGGGATTCAAATCGTTCACTTCGCAGTTCATCTAAATCATCATTGCCGAGGGACGGAGCCATCGGGAGGCAAAAGGTTGCACCCAGGCCCGATCGACAGGGTCCTTTAGCGCGCCAGCCTCATTCCGTCAGGATGTGTGCCCCCTCTGGCCGGCTAAGTCTCTGCGAGGTTCTCCAGCCAACGCGGCATCGGCTTGGACGACCACACCATCCGCCCCGCTTCGAAAACGGCGACTCTCCGAAACGGACTGCGCAGGTCATCGTTATCAAATATCACCACGTGGGGCAGTTCGCGAATAGCGCTCCTAAGATTCGCCAGCGTTCGAGGGAACCGGGACGCCAGCTTCTCCGATGGAACATCGTGCCCACCCTGAGCCACGCGCATGGCAACGCGTTGCTCGGACGTCTTCGGGCCAGAGAGGCCGATAAAGCAGAGGACCACCGTGTAACCGGCCTGCGCGGCCGTTTGCAGAAAACCCACCTTCTCGCCGACGGGATCCGAGAGCACGGTTTCAAAAACGAAACTCTCTCGCTGCTTGACCAGTTCCTCCCGGAGTTCCCTGACGACCCGGGCAGCCTCATAGGCGTCAATGTCCAATTCGCGCGCGACTTCATCCGCATTGAGAAAGCGCAGCCCGGCGGGCTTCAGGTGGGCATGGAAAAAGGTCGTCTTCCCGGCGCCATTCGGTCCAGCCACCGCCACCAGGATCGGACGTTGATCCAGGATGCGCCCTAATACCCCCTGGTAGTCGGCCCCTTCCCCTGGCTTTTCGGGCTTCCGGCGGGCGCTCACGCGTTGGTCGACCGAGCCGGCTGAAACTTGCGGTTCACAAACCTGCCCGTGGTGCGCTTGCCGTTGGCCTCGATTCTCACCAGCAAGCCCGCCGAACCGCGCGCCGGTTCAAAGTGCGGAAAGGGCAAGGACTTGAGATGCTCGGCCAGGCGCTTGCGGCCTTCGGGCGAATCCATCGATTCGAGGCAGGCCGAGAGGGGCTTCGCCTTGCCAGCCCTGCACAGCGCCAGCATCTGGTCGCCACGCAAGAGGGTTTCAATGGATCGGCCGAGCCGGGCCCAGAACTCAATCTGGCCCGCAATAGATCGCTGCGTGGCTTCACCCATGAGGCGGGCGTCCAGAACCAACGCGTCGGAGACCTTCACTGGTTGACTCATGGGCCTAAGATAGCAAAATGCTACCCTTTGTCAATCGGCAGTAAAGAACCAAGCGAGTTGCGGGGGCGCGTGCGCGCAGGAATGGCTTTAGCTCCCGAGCATTACGATGGGCCAGGGTAACTCCGGGGCGACGACCTCGCGC
>PLZQ01000249.1 GCA_003152225.1 Limisphaerales bacterium
TCATTGATTCAAAAACGCGCCGCTACCGACTTTTGAAACGGTCATCATGTCCGGGTCTTTCATGCTTTAAGGATTCCTTAACTGGGAGTCTTGTCAACTGCGCCATATACTTCCTTGACACCTATCTCCGGCCCGGTAGTTAATGGGTAATGCTCGCCCTCATTGTGAAACCTCACCAGGGGTCAGCCTGCGGCAAGGGGAGCAACGCTTATGCCTGAATTCAAATTCTCGTGTCCCCAATGCGGGCAGCACCTGTCTGGCAACGAACAGTGGTCAGGGCATCAGATCCAATGTCCGACCTGCGCCACGACTCTCACCGTGCCCGGGGTTGTTCCGGCTCCGGCGACCACTGCGCCCATTCCGAAATCGCTGGTCCCTCAACCGCCAGTGTCCCACGGCGCCAAGCTTGCGGCCGGGGCGACGCAGGTGGCGCGTTCGTCCAACCCAGGACCGATGCCGCGCCAGCAACTCACCACGCGCCCGCCGAGAAATGATAGCGCTCTGCTGAAATATTCAATCTATGCCATCGTGTTAGCCGCGCTGGGTGGGGCCGGTTACCTTTACGGGCCATCTTTGCTCAGCAAGATACAGAACATCGGGAATTCCAAACCGGACCAAGCTGCTCCCGCCACCAGCAGCAGCACTGGGTCCGGCCCCCTGGGCGAAGTGAACGGCGCGATGGATGTGTCGGAGACTCTGGATGGCGGCTCCTCGTCATCATCACCGCGTCCCGCCCCGGCCCGCCAGCCAGTGGCTGCACCAACACCAACTGCCCCCACTGTCCCCGCCGTCCGCCCCGCGGTAAGAGGCACTAACGAAACCTTGCGGGCGAGGGCTAAACAATCAGGGCGAACCGGCCCCGCCGGCGGCGGGCATTGAGTATGCGGCAACTTGAGTCGCGTCCAGGTTTTCGCACCAGAGTTTGCTGAATTGACGCCATAATACGTTCCGTTTAACTTTGTGCCATGAGCACGGTTGTTGAGATCAAGAGGGCGATTGAAAAGCTCTCGCCGCAAGAGCGTTGTGAGTTGGAGGCGTCGCTTCACCCTTGGCCTGACGACGATTGGGACCGGCAGATGCAGTCGGACGCCGAGCCGGGCGGCAAGCGGCACGAAATGATGTCGGCATCCCGCAAAGATTGGAATTGAGCGAGCCGCAGTTGTCGGCGGTTCGGGCAGGCAATGCGCGCAGGTTGTTGGGTTTGTCAGCGAACGGGTGATCGCCCACAGCGGCAGGGCAGGGGAGTAGCGCGGGTCTGCGAAGCCGGCGTTTCTGGGTTGGTGGTTAGTCGCTCGATTTCAATATGCCGCAATGGCTCTCATTAACACCGTGGCTTTAGCCCGGTGGAAGGACGCGGTCTCGGGCTGGAACTGTTTCAACAGTTTGCCGCGTAGAGCGAGAAGCCGTTCAAACGGCTCGACGCTGTTGCGCCCCGCACAACACCGGGCTAAAGCCACGGTGTTAATGAGAGCCAGCGCCGGGGTATGGAATAGTAGGCTTAGCTGGCGTACTTGACGCCGCAGCCGCAGAGTTTGGTCTGCGCGGCGAGCTTGCGGAGTGTCAGTTGCCTTGCCCCGGCGCGCTCGGAGAGGCGCGCCTTACCGTGCAGCTTGGTCCAGGGCGTCCAGGACAATGCCGGGCGTCAAGACCTCGGGCAATACAGCGGGCGGCTGATCGGGGTTCTTCGAATAAACCAGAACGAGCGGCACGCCGGCGCGGCCAAAGCGATTTAACTCGGTGGTGATGTTGTCGGGGACCCGCGTGTAATCGCCGAGCAGCGCGACGGCGTTGGCCTGCTTGAGCTTCGCGCGAACGGACGGGACGTCAATGGCAATTCTCTTATTCGCCTGGCAGGTCAGGCACCAGTCGGCAGTGAAATCCACGAACACCGGGCGGCCCTGCGCACGGGCCTGGGTCACCGCGGCTGGGCTCCAGCGCTGCCAGTCAATGCCGTCCGGGCCTTCTTTGAGAGCGCCCGCGGGGGAGGTTTCGGGAACCGGCGAGCGCCAGCGCAACTGACCTTCCACGGTGTAGAGATAGCCTCCGACGAGGAGGACCAAGGCCGCGGCGATCCCCAGCCCACGATGCGTCCGGGCGCGTTGAACGAACTCGCCATAAATCCAGGCCGCCAGTGCGAGAATGACGAGAAAGAGGCCTAGCCATAATGTGCGTTTGCCGTAAAACAGCGGGGTAAGGCTGAACAGCCACACCGCCGTGGCCAACATGGGGAAACCCATCGCCACTTTGAAGCGCTCCATCCAGGCGCCGGGCTTTGGCAGGAACTTCAGCCATGCCGGTTGCCAGCTCAGGATGACATAAGGGCAGGCGAGCCCCAATGCAACCACCACGAACATCAGGACAATGATGCCGGCGGGTTGCGTGAAGGCGAATCCCAGCGCCGCGCCGAGGAAGGGCGCGGTGCAGGGCGTGGCCAGGACGGTGGCCAGCACGCCGTTGAAGAAGGCGCCCGCGGGTCCATGTTTCGACGCCAAAGTTCCAGCGGCACCCATGACCCGTCCGCCGGGATTGACTTCGAACAGCCCGAAGAGGTTCAGTGCCACGAGGGTGACCAGTGCCGTGAGCGCGACCAGGAATTGCGGGTTGCCAAACTGCATCCCCCAGCCGGCCTTGTGACCGGCGGCTTTGACGCCAATCACCAGGCCCGCGAGCACGAGGAACGAGACCTGCACCCCGAGCGCGTAGATCACGCCCAGTCTGCGAACCTGGCGCGGCTCATCCTTGGCCTGACCGACGAAGCCGAGAATCTTCAAAGCGATGACCGGGAGCACGCAGGGCATTACGTTCAGGATCAGCCCGCCAAGGAAGGCGTAGAGGAGCATCTTCCAGAGCGGGGGCGCGAGGAGCCCGGTCGAAACAGGCAAAGTTGAATTGGCCATCGCGGCAGTCTGCGGGGATTGGATCGGCAGGCTGACTTCATAGGCCAAACGCGCCGGGCTGGACTGTTGAATCAGCACGCCGGAAATGTGCTGTGGCCAATCCCCCGCGAACTTCTTGACCTCCTTCCGCAGGCGGATTTTGCCCGCGTCGGCTGGAATCCTGGCGGTGGCCGCTTGGACCTCGAAGTCCTCGCTGCCGTCCGGGAAGAAGTCGGCTTCCGCGGCTGCGGCGGGAGAGTTCCATTCCAGCACCAGGGAACGAGTGGCTCCCGTAGCGGGCTTTTCCCACCAGGCGTGCGCGGACAGAGCGTCACCGCTTTTCGGGAGCTTTGTCAGCCAGGCTTGGAGTAGGGAGGCGTCTTCGGAAGGCTTGGTCTCGGTGCCGAGGTTGAGGGTCGCCTTCACACTGTCCGCGCCGGGAACGCATTGCACGTCGCACTCTAACCAGGAAACGTCGGCTTTGAGTTCGAGCGGTCCGGGACGCAAGTCGGCTGCGAGCTTGAGCGGCACGAGCAGGACGACCTCGTTGGTATAGATGTAGGTGGTGAGGTCTTCATCCGGGAGCTTTTGCGGGATGGGCCACTGGGTAGCTCCCGCAGTGACGCCCGGCGGCAGGTGCCACTCAATTTTCGTCGCCATGCCGGACGCGCCCGGGCTCCGCCAATAGGTATGCCAGCGCGGGTCCATGCGGAGATAAACACCCGCGAGCACCGTGTCGCCTGGCCGCGCCGTGCCCGCAGCCAGAATCAGCCGCGCCTGGGTGTGGGCGGCTGAGGCGGAAACACCAGCAAGGCAGAACCAGGCGGCGCCCAGAAGATTTAGTATCCATCGCACAGGCATAAGATGCCTCAATTCCCGGAAAGGCAAAAACGAATTCGCCCCGATTGCAAATTCCCCCCTGGCGCAATAAGCTGCGCGGGATGTTGGGCGAATCTGCTGTTGCTGAGTGGACGTGGTACTATTCCGGGCGCGAGGTGTTTCCCGCGATGCTCGGTGCGATCGATGCCGCGCAGGAATCGGTTTGCCTGGAGACCTACATCTACGCCGCGGATTCCCTGGGAGAGCGATTTCGCGAGGCGCTGGTTCGCGCCCGGCTCCGGGGTGCCCGCGTGCGGGTGCTGATTGACGCCCTGGGCTCGATGGAGTTGCCCGGCGCGTTCTGGGAGCCGTTGGTCGCCGCGGGTGGGGAGGTGCGGCAGTTCAACCCGCTCGCACTGGGCCGGTTTGGAATTCGCAATCATCGCAAGCTGCTGGTATGCGACGAGCGGGTCGCGTTCGTCGGCGGGTTCAACATCGCGTCCGAGTACGACGGTGACGGGGTGACGAGCGGTTGGCGTGATTTGGGGCTGAAGCTGGAGCGGCAGTTGCCGGGCCAACTGTCGGCCACCTTCGAGGAAATGTTTGCGCGCGCTGACTTTCGGCATAAGCGCTTCATCCGCTTGCGGAAATCCACCGCTCGGCAGATGGTGCTGACTCCGTACGAGCAGCTTTTGCTCAGCGGTCCGGGGCGTGGGCGCAACCCGGTCAAGCGGGCTCTGCGCAAGGATCTGGCGGGCGCGACCACTGTGCAGATCATGGTCGGCTATTTCCTGCCGCCGTGGCGCCTCCGGCGTGACCTCACGTCGATCGTGCGGCGTGGCGGCACAGTGCAATTAATTCTGCCGGGCAAGTCTGACGTGGTGATCTCGCAACTGGCAGGCCAGAGTCTCTATCGGCGATTCCTCAGGGCCGGGGTGCAGATAAGCGAATATCAGCCGCAGATCCTCCACGCCAAGCTCATCATCGCCGACGACATCGTCTATGTGGGATCGGCAAACCTAGACCCGCGCAGCCTGGATATTAACTACGAGCTGATGATCCGGTTCGAGAACGGGGACATGGCCGCGCAGGCGCGCGCCATTTTTGCCGGCAGCCTGGCCCATTGCCGCCAGATCACGCGGGAAGATTGGCGGAAGTCGCGGACGATCTGGCGGCGGCTGAAGCAGCGTTGGGCCTACTGGCTGCTGGTGCACATTGACCCGTACCTCGCCCGTCGGCAGTGGCACGAGTTACCAGATTAGGGGTGGAACGAGGCTTACCGGGCGAGGGCGACCAGATAGCGCTGGAGTCGCATCGCTTCGACTGCCTGTTCCAGGCGCTGATAGACTTGGTGCAGGTTGCTGCAGATGCGCAACAATAACCGGCGCGGAGTCGCCGGCGCCAGGTAATCGTCCCGCAGGCTGCAGTTCGCGTTGAGCAGGTATCGCACGCAGTCCGCTTTGGTAAGGGCTTTCCCGCGATTGAACGGGTCGAGGTAGATCTCCGCCGAGGTGGATTGGTAGCGGCAGATGAAGTGCCCCGGCAGCCCGATGCCGGCCACGGGCAGGCGCAGCCGCCGCGCCAGCAGGATATACAAAAGGCAAAGGTTGATGGGATTGCCCGTCCGGCGGTCCATGACACGGTTCAGGTANNAAGAGGTATTGGTTAATGATGGTGAGGACATCGTGCGGGTCGGCTGTGAAACGAAGCCGGTCGCGCAGTTCGTTCGCGTAGCCGTCCAGTAGCGCTTGATAGGCTTCGACGTTGATGAGCGGATATTGCGTTTGTGCGAACAGCCACGCGCCCTGTTCGAGGTCGAATTCCTCGCCGTGGCGGAGGCAGAAGGCGAGAAAGTGGTCGTCGGCCGCCTGCCTGTCGAAGTGGAGGACAATTTGGCGGGCGCGCCGGCGCAACGCGGGGTCGCTGCTCATGGTATGCGGCCTCAGCCACTCGGCGGCAGGCGGGCCGCAGGAGAGAAGCTTCTCGCGAACCGTCCGATAAATCACCGGATCCTCATCAGCCAGCAAACTGAGCAGGGCCCGGCGCTGGCTCTGGGAGAGCTCAGCCGGCAATGTGATGTTCCGAGCCGAATCCATACGCTAAAACTCCGGCACCAGAAGAACAGAAAAGGCGCGGCACTTCAATCAAGAAAGGTTGCCAATGTGAAATAATCTCTTTGAGGATCAGGGCGCATCTCAGTTTCTGTGCACCCCTGGGCTCTCATTAACACACCGCTTCAGCGGTGTGTGCCGCGCACGCAGGGATGGCAACCGCTTTAGCGGTTTCTCTTTGCGCCACAAACCGCTGAAGCGGTTCTCGCCCAGAGCCACCTGCCCACACCTCGCTAAAGCGGGGTGTTAATGAAAGGGCTGCGACGGGATGCCCGCTTCGTTAAGGCCTTTTCTGCCGGCGGTTTCGCCGATTGGACCGGCTCCTGGCCTCGGTCTCGATTTGCTTCAAGGTGATCGCGAACAGGTCCTGCTGTTCCTCCCGGGTCCGGCGTTGAAGCGCCCGGGCATCGAGCAAGGCGACGACAATGGCCAGGATGGTAAGCGCAAAACAGACCATCCAGTAGAAGATAAACGTCAAATAACCCAGCTTCTCCTTCAACACCGTCGCGCCGCAAATGAGCATCGCCAGCGCAGCCAGCAGGACAACGGCGCCGAACCAGCGGCGGCGGGCAGTAGCGTCGAGAGCCATGGTGGAAAAGTAGCATGGTTGGGGCTGGGAGGGGGAGAACAAACGGAGTGATGGAGTGGTGGAGTCTTGGAAACAGACATCTGCTGCCGTTTGTCCCACCACTCCATCACTCCACCACTCCGCAGCCCCAACCTACTTCCATTTTCCGAGTGGCGGCCATAGGCGGAATCGAGTATGGTGGGGCAGTGGAACGGTTTTTCAGTCCTCGAGTTTCAGCGAATAACTGACTTATGCAAATTACAAAACAACTGGCAATCTTCCTGGACAACCGGCCCGGCACGCTGG
>PLZQ01000029.1 GCA_003152225.1 Limisphaerales bacterium
TATAGTCCGCTGGCGGGCGGGCCGCGGACACGGCCGCACTGTAAGCGTAGCCGCCCGGCGCGCCGGGCAGTTGGCGGACGCGCTTCATCTCCTGTCGCACGGGGCTACCGCCCCATCAGCCGCCCGCAACTGGCCGAGATCCTCAGGACGCTGCCACGATGGCCACTGCTGGCCGGCGAGGAGGGCATCCGGCTTTCTCTGGCGGGAGCGCAGGACAAGATCGTCGTGCATGTC
The DNA here is from genome assembly GCA_003152225.1 of Limisphaerales bacterium. GTDB lineage: Bacteria > Verrucomicrobiota > Verrucomicrobiia > Limisphaerales > UBA8199 > PALSA-1440. The sequence goes on from PLZQ01000029.1 coordinate 235, forward strand.
TCCGGGGGGCAGATTTCGATCCCGCTGAACGGGGCGCCCAGCACCCACATCCTCAAGCCGGCCATCGAGCGGTTTGCGGGCGTGGTGTTCAACGAGGCTCTGTGCATGCGGCTGGCCCGGGCGGTAGGCCTGCAGGCGGTGAATGCGGAAATCGGCAACGCGGAGGGCATCGACTACCTCTTGGTGGAGCGGTATGACCGGGCTTTGTCCGCGGATTCAAAGTCCTTGAAGCGGGAACACCAGGAGGACTTTTGTCAGGCGCTGGGCATCGTTCCCGAGCACAAGTATCAAAGCGAAGGCGGTCCGTCCCTGAAACAGTGCTTTGAACTGGTTCGCGCCACCTCTGCAACCCCGGTCATTGACCTGCAGTCATTGCTCGATGCAGTCATTTTCAATTGGCTGATCGGCAACCACGACGCGCACGGCAAAAACTTCTCGCTCGTTTACCGGGGGGAGATCGCCTCGGGGCTCCAGACCCGCCTCGCGCCGCTGTACGATCTGGTCAGCACCGTTTATTATCCGGAACTCTCCTCGAAGATGGCAATGAAGCTTGGGGGGGAGTACTCGTCCGAGCGCATTTCACCGAAGCACTTCGAGCGGCTGGCGGAGGAGGCTGGCCTCGCCAAGCCGATGACAAAGCGCCGGGGGGTGGAACTGGCAGAGATAATCCTGTCCACGCTCCCAACCGTCACAACGGATCATTCCGTCACGGCTTCCGTCGCGAAGCTGCTCCAAAGCCGATGCGATCGCGCGGTCAAGTCATTCCGGTCCTGACCTCGGGAGCTCGACCCGAAGAAAGCTATAAGCCAGAGAGGCCCGGGGCGTTTTCCACCCCGGGCCCGGGCTATGGAGCCCAGTTATATATTTGGCATATGGTTGCTGGTCTGGTCGGCCTCCTTTCCTATTGGGAATCCTTACGGAAGGTCTTCCCTGGTTTTGCTCGGGCAGGTGCGCACCTGCCAAAAGTGATTCTCACGGGTTGGATTTGTGTCCGGTTTGGTCGCACTTGGAGCCTGAATTGAGGAGCCGCTGCCGCTCATCAACCTTTTGCTTTTGGCGTAAGCCACATCTGACTGAGGGCATGGGCACGAGACGGGATCCACGGGGTTGGCATAGCCCTTTGATGAGTCAGGAGATCGTCGGCCCGGGGCCGGCAAGTGCGGGGCGCAATTCGGGATGGAGCTGCCGCAGTTTCGCGAGGTGCCAGCGGCTGAGGGGACGCCAGCGGGAAGGGTAAAGGCCTGAGTTAACTGCCACGCGAATCCGGTCCCAGGAGTCCGTGCCAGCGCTGCTCGGCTGTTCCTGGGCGAACCGCAGCAACAGCACCCCGTCCTCTACCCCCATGCGATCAATCAAGAACGGCAACCGCATCCCGTGAGGTTCCCGCAATGGCCGCAGGATCCCGGGCAAGGCGGCCAGCCAGCAATCGGGCAGTTCGTCCAGCCCCTCGGGCAGTTGGGACCACTGTGAAAGAAAGAACGCAGTCAAGAGCCGCATGGTCTTGCGCCGTCGCCGCCTCCTCCACGCGCAGGCGCGCATGACGACCTCAGCTGGCCACCGCAGAGAGAAGCTCGCGTTCTGCATCAACTGCTGAACGTGCGCGCCGCTGAACACGGGGGGTGCCTGCGGTGCGGTCTGGTTGGCTTGCTGCATCTCTTCGAACCACGGGATAAACCAGACCGGCCGCTCCGTCCGCCGGCCATCGGCGAGGGCCACGTAAGCCTCATGGGGGGAGAGCTGTCCCAAGGCGCCGACCGGACAAACCGGGAGCTCGATCGTGTCCTGTTCGGCGTCGGCGGGCGAAATCAGCCCGAGCCAACCGCCTTCCTCCCGGCGCCGGCGCGGCCGCCGCTCCTGCCGCGTGCCCAGCGAGAGGAATGCGTGAACGGCGGTCTGCGCCTCGCGCGAGCGCAGAAAGACCGTGGTGTTGAAATTGTTCATCAGCACGCGCGTCAGCGCGATTCCCACGCGCTCGCTGACGGAGTGCAGGTTCTGCGTGGCCGCCAATGCGAAGCAGCGCTTGCTACGCGCGGCACACAGCTGGTCCGCTAAATCCCTCGTAACCACCAGGGGAAACTCATCCGCCAGCATGCCGCAGAGGCGATGTCCGTCCCCCAACCGTTGCTGGACCGCTTCGAAGAAGTCCTGTATGGCCAACCGGAAGAAGAACCTCGCCAGCTCGGGCTCCGCCATCGCGTTCACTGCCACAACGCAGAGCTTGCCATCCCTGGCCGCAGAGGCCGGGCTGCCGGCGGGTCGAGTCCCCGACGCGAAGCAGCGCACCGCAGAGGGCGAAGCCACGGGGGTGAGCACGTTGAGTAGACAGCTCTGAAGATTGCTGCGGGTGCGAGACTCCAGAACCTGGTATAGCTTGACCTGATCCACCGCTGCGTCCAGCAGAGGGTGGCTGCTTTCTTGGCTCAGGCGCTCGGCCAGGCTCTGGACGTCCGGCGGCGTGGTCGGCGACAGGAACCACCTTCGAAGAAACCCGACCACCGAAGCAAAATCAGCCGCTTGGCCTGAGGCCACCCAGAGGCTGAAGGCCGCACTGAACATGTTGCTGGTGCTGGTTTGCCAGTACGCGTTGTCCCCACCAACCGGGTCCGTCGCCAGCAGGATGCGCCGGGTCGTACGGTCCACGTCGTCCAGCGAGCGAAGCGTGCCGAATGGATCAAGGGCGTGATCGCCACGCGGTCCGAACACCAGGCCCTGATATGCCAAAACAATCTGGACCCCACAATGATACCTGCGGGCACTTGCCACGGGCGGGGGGAGGGCGGAAGTAGGGCTTGAATTAGCGGGGTTTCCATTTCCAAACGCAGTACCACGGGAGCTGCCAGGGGGTGTCGTGGATGGCGTAGGTCTGCTGGGCATGACGGTAGCTGGCCATCACGGAGGCGGTGTCGGTGTCGTGGCGGCGGAGCCAGACGCTCTGGCCGTCGGTGGGCGGGGTCCAGAAGGGGTCGCGCCAGGGGGTGCTGCCGGTGTGCGGTTGCGGCCAGGCGCCCGGCGAGCCTTGCAGGACAGTCCAGTGGGTCAACGCTTGCCAGGGGGTCAGCAGGGCGTAGCCGATGTCCACTTGGGAGGTGGCGATGCCGGTGGGGATGTCGAAGGCGCCGAAGTACGGGGGGGTGTGTTCCGGGTGGCGGCGCAGGCGCACCACTTCCCCGGCGGGGGGCAGGACGGTGCCGAAGTCGTACCAGTGNNTGGGCCGCGCCGCCCCGGGGGCCGCTCTGCTGGTTTATGACTTAAGCGCCAGCAGGTTGGGCCGGGGGTGGCGGGGGCGCGGCGGCGAGTTGCGGGGGAGGCAGGGCCGCCTTGCCGTTGCCGTTGCCATTCTTTAACTGCCGCAGGGCGGCCTGCTGATGCAGGTTCCACGCGCCAAGGGCGCTGGTGGCCAAAGCGAGGCAGATTTCCACCGTGTTGCCCACCGGTGCCGGCAAGTAGGGCGCTACGCTCTGGACCTCGCCGACGATGTTTGTCCCGGCCCGGTAAAGGGCTTGTTCGCGGGAAAGTCCCTGCATCGTGTGCGCACACGAAGCGGTGAACAGGAGCAGGGAGGAAAGTCCGAACACCAGCAGCACGGTCACCGTGCAGACACGCAGGGAGTGCGGCAGGCTGGCACAGTAAGCGCGCAGCGCCTGCCGTGGGGAGGCGGCAAACTCCCAGAAATGGTTCAAAAGCTGTTTCATAAGGGGAAAAGTAAATGTTGATTTTGCGGGGCGTCGCAGGGTCCTGACTCCGGACAGTGCGTTGAGGCCGAGATACAAGCTCGTTACACCGTCGTTGCACCGTCGTTGTCAGGGGGTGGTTC
>PLZQ01000331.1 GCA_003152225.1 Limisphaerales bacterium
GAATGCTTCTTTGAAGCCGAGCCGCGAGGCGAAGACGGGCTGGCAGTGGTCATGAAAAGCAGCCTAACCAGCGGAGGAATGCAGTCAAACCTGAAATCGTGGCCCGGTGCCCCAGAGGCCGAGCCTGGGGCTGCCTTTTCCTCCCATTCCACGCCCTTACAGGTTCTTGAAGATGCCCGTCGATTAAAGAAAGTCCGATTTCAAGCTTGAGCGGACATACTCAGGGGAGCAGTGTAAACGCATGGCTGGCATGTAATAACCTTGCGCGATTTGCTTATGTACAAGGCGATGCGCGACCCGGACTCACAGCGGCGGAACGAGGCATTCACCCTAGTTGAACTCCTTGTGGTGATCGCCATCATTGCCATCCTCGCGGCCCTGCTATTGCCCTCTTTGGCCCAGGGCAAACAGAAGGCGCACCAGACGCAGTGCATCAGCAACCTCAGGCAGCTTGCCTTGGGCATCCACATGTACGCGGACGACAACCGCGACACACTGCCAGGACCGATGTGGCAGGGTTTGTATTACGTCTATAATGACGAGACCGAGCGCATGCTCTATTATATTGCTACCTATCTGAGCCTGCCGGCGGCCTCGCCGACCGTCCGCACCAGCCGGGTGGCCATCTGTCCGGCGTCCGCTCTCTTGAGCCACGAGCCGCCCGGCACCTCTCAGGATTCGTTAACCCGGCCTGTGAGTTATATTGTCAGCGCCGAGGTCACCAACGTTCTCACTGAGATTGTCACCCGTCCTTTCGGCTATCCCTATTCAAGCAAGTTCTACCGCTTCCCCCCCGGGCCGGACGAACCTCCGAAAAAGGTGCATGAAATAAAGAGCCCCTCTCAATCCTGGGCAATTACCGATGCCGACCAACAGAACTCCTTTCCCGGCGGTCTTTACTTCGATCTGATCCCCGTCAATAAGGTCCACGGCAATGTCCGTAACCAGCTCTTTTTCGATTGGCACGTCCAGGCAGTCAAATAGCCTATGCTCCGATACCTCGCCGCCCTCCTGGTGACCTTTGCGGTGCTGGTCTTTCTGAAGTTCTGCGAAGGCTCCCCCTTCCGCTCGTGGAAGGCCGTCATTCTGACCGGCCTGCCCGTTGGCCTCCTGTCCGGCTACTACCTCAATCATGCCTTTCCTAAGGCGCCCCCTCCGGTGCCCCAGGTTCAAAAGGCCTCCGCTTACCGCGCCGAAATGGAAAGGGCTTGGCGCAGGATTGCCGGGGTCGATGGGGTCACCATTGTCGGCACAACCGTGAAGATCAATTTTGCCGACTACAGACCCTTGGCCGACGTGAAGGCCATGGCCCTCCAGGCTGCCGGCAACGCCTCTTTCTTCCTCAAGACCAATAACCAGCCCGTCCGCGTAAAAGTGAAAATCTCAGTCCGCGGCAAGGACCGTTACGAGTTGGACTACGAGCCCAACAAAGGCGTCGTGGACGAGCAGGAATTCTAGGCCGGGCACTAGCACTGACTCTGATGAAGCTTTGGGTTGTGAGGGGGTTAATTCCCTTCGACGGGAGTCATCAGATGCGGTGGAAGCGGTTTTACGACTACCACGGGCCATTCCTCTGCGTCCGGAGTTCCCGCAGCGGCGGTCGGTATCGGAGCTGCCGGTTCGTGATTCTGAAATAGTCTCGGCGAGGCGTCTCTGTCTCCTGGTAATGCCTCGCGCCTGGATTGCCCGGCGGTTGAATATGGGCAGCCCCTGCTATCTGACGAAGCTGCTTTAGCGGGGACCGCAAGGACAGCCAGGCTGCATGTGACAAAACCCGTAACCAGCACCTTTGGGGATTCCAAATCGGAGTGAGTTTTATAATCGTGGCATTTGAACGTTCGAGAAGCAGCGCCGTCAAAGCGTCAATGGATCGCGTGAAGGTCATGCTTGCTTGGCTCTTGCCGACGCTCGGGTTGGCGGGCTCGGGGCAGTATGTCTTCGAACCGGTTGGTGGATTTCCAGCTTGCTTCGCGCGCGCCGCATTCTCGGCTGCCGAGCATGGCAAGCGACCGCGCATGCCTGATGTTCGTTCGTTCGAGCAGATGGCACGACTGCAGAACCGTCGTATGGGAACCCACTCTGGGCACAGCGGGTTCCCGGTGCCGATCCTCGGATCGGAGCCCCGGCTTCTCACGTTGAGGCAGGCTTGCCTCTCTGCCGTTTCCTCGGAAGCAGCCCTTGGTCTGGCCAAGCGCTGGCAGTTTCAGTGGCGCACAGCGCTAGAGCCGCGCGCTCCCTCGTTAGTTTCCTAATTCCTCTCCCGTTCTGTCCAAGCGTGCCACTTGTGTGGTACGCCCGGTGGTATTCACCTCGACGCCAAGCCCGAAGCCTGGCCAGGACAGAGAATTTAAGACCACGGCATCCGTGGCACGAATAATAACCAAGAACCTTTAATTGAGAGAAATTATGAACATCCTATTGAAATACCATGGCCTTAACGCCCGCGCCTTCTGGCAAGGGCTGGTCGAGGCCCAACTGAAACGACTGGCAGACCTTGTGGCGATTGCCTCTGCCCGGGTGACCCTGGAGCGGCAGCACGAGGTCAAACCGGCCTTCCGGGTATCGGCACACTTGGAGGTGCCCGGTCCGGACTTTCATACCGAAGCGAGCGACTACACGCTTCAAGCTGCCTTGCTCAAGGCGGTGAAGGACCTGGAGCGCCAGATCCGAGCGCGGAAGAGTCGCCAGGTGGACAAGTGGAAGGCCAAGGTGCGACTCGGGCTGCTGCCAGGGCGCTCGTCTTTGGCCCCGACAGGCTGCAGGGCCTGAGCGGGTGTAGATGGGAATCACGTATATCCGTTACGAGCTGGACTACTAGGTCGGCAAAGGCGTCGTAAACGAGCAGGAATTCCCGGCCGGGCACTTGCGCTGACCCCGACGAAGCTCTCGGGTCGTGCAGGGGTTAATGGGATTGAAATGTTGTAGGGTTTCCTGGGGGGCATGGCGTGCGAACTGCGCGTGCAGTATGGCGCGTTGAATTTGCGCGGGTCGGTCACGGCTGGCGCATCCCATTGCCTGACTCCTTGGCCCCTTTACATCTCGCCAGTTCCCCGCACTTTGCTATGGTGCGAGAAATGATTGAGAACTCGCGCACCCAACGCGAAGCCCGTCGCGTCGAACTCAGCTTGAGGGATAAATAGTTTAGGAGGCGATCAGGAATGAAATTTGCCGCATTAACACGCTTGGAAGGTAACGTCCACCGGGTGGGTGAAATCATCGGTGTGCTGGCAAAGTATGGCCTGGCCGATTGGGTCAAGAGCTTGAATTACTCTTGGATCCAGGATCGGATTCAGAGCGTTGACGGCCAGCATATCCCGAATCTAAAGACCGAAGAGCGCGCGCGCTTAGCCTGCATCGAACTCGGCACCACCTTCATCAAGCTCGGCCAGGTGCTCAGCACGCGGCCCGATTTGGTCGGCCCCGAGATGGCCCGGGAACTGGCCCACCTGCAAACCGCTGCCCCAGCCGATCCGCCCGACACGGTTCGGGCCACGATTGAAGCCGAGTTCGGCCAACCGCTCAGCAACCTGTTTGCGGAATTTGCAGAGGCGCCATTAGCGTCGGCCTCCATCGCCCAGGTCCATCTGGCGCGGCTGCACTCGGGCGAGCAAGTGGTCGTCAAAGTCCAGCACGCCGGCATCGCGGACAAGATCATGCCTGACCTCGATATTCTTGCCGGCCTGGCCGAGTTGGCGGAAAAGCATGCTCCCCAAATGCGGCTCTACCAGCCCGTTGCGGTTGTCCGGCAGTTCCGCCGCACCCTTCTGCGAGAGCTGGACTTCACCACCGAGCGCCGCAACCTTGAGGAGTTCGCGGAACACTTCGCCCAGGACGCCACCGTCCATTTCCCTCGCGCTTACGCGCCGTTCTCGACGCGCCGCGTCCTGACGATGGAACGGCTGGAGGGCATCCTCGGCACCGACGCCGCAGCGCTCGCCACCTCGGGCGCGGACCTCAATGAATTCGCGCGCCGCGGCGCCAATATGTATCTGCAGATGATCTTCCGGGATTCGTTCTACCATGCCGACCCGCATCCCGGCAACCTGATGCTCCTGCCCGGCGGTGTGATCGGAGTGCTCGACTGCGGGATGGTCGGCCGGCTCGATGAAGAACTGGCGGACGGCATCGACGAAATGCTCGTGGCCGTGGTGACTCATAACTCGGGGGACCTGGGGGAAGTCATCCTTCGTCTCGGCTCTGCGCCGCCCTCACTGATTTCGTCGCCGACTATGTGGGCCAGTCCATCCACGACCTGGACCTGAGCGGCGTGTTGACCAGCCTGCTGGAGATTATCCGGCGCTACAACATTACCTTGCCGCCGCCCTTCTCACTTCTGCTGCGCACTCTGGTCGAGCTGGATGGGACCGCCCGGCAGTTAAGTCCGGAATTCAGCCTCGCCGAAGTGTTCGGCCCATTTTACAGCACTATGATCCGCCGGCGTCTTTCGGTCCGGCGCATCTTTGGCCGGCTCCAGCACGCTTATCGCGATTGGGAGCGGCTGGTGGAGACTTTACCGCGCGACCTCGGCGACGTTCTCCGGCGCGTGCGCGACGGCACCTTCTCCGTCCACCTGGATCTCCGCCATATTGACCCGGTCATCAACCGCCTGGTGCTCGGCGTGATGACCTCCGCGCTGTTTGTCGGCTCATCCCTGCTCTGGAGCATGAAGGCACCGCCTGCGATCGCTGGAATTTCGGTATTTGGCGGGGCCGGTTACCTCATGGCGGCTTATCTCGGCTGGCGCCTGTTGCGGGCCATCAAGAAGTCCGGCGACATCAATTCGAAGAAATAGAAACGTCGGCGCCCGCTCGGGAAGGAACGGCATGAAGCTGCTGCCGCCTCAGCCCTTCATGCATTCAGCATACTGCATCATCAAGCCCCAACCAATGTCCGTATGACTGATGACTCCCACGACCTTATGATTTTGGACAACCGGCAACGCTTTGACGCGGCGGGCAGTCATTATCGCCCCAGCCTTGAGTGCCTCAAGATCGGGGGATACGCTGATGACGTTTCTCGTCATGATCTCGTCAACGGGAACATTTACGATGTCCCTGAAGCGATCTTCCATCAACTGAGGAGTTGTAAGGTACTCTTCATGTTTCATTAACTGCTTCTCCGTTGGGAGCAATCTACGGCTTAGATCAGAGTATGTCACCATACCTGCGAGCCTCTGCTCGCTGTCCAAGACCGGAACCCCATTCAGATGGTAGCGGAGAATAAGCTGCAGAATCTCGCGTAGCGGCGTCTTGGGGCCGACGGTGAGAACCTTGGGATTCATCAAATCATGGACTTTCATCTTTATGCAACGAAGGGGTTCAGGACGCCAAATGATTGGAATTTGCCTTTTAACACTGGCGCAGTAAGGGAGGATTGATTCCTAGTCGCGCTCATTGCTTACCATTGGTTGGCACGCTCACCGGGCATAGGGCTGGTGTCAAGTCCAAGGCTGCCCTACCGCAAGCTAAGGCGTTAGACTTCATGCTGACCAGTTGATCGAACAGTTTCACAGAGCGCCTGCGGCATTAAGCTCGACCAAAGGACAGCCAACTTCCTGACTTGGTCGGTCACCCAAGGGGCATGGGGTGCTCACCCCATTGCCAACCCGCGTTGGGGCCGGGAGGTTGCGGAGTCCGTGCAAGGCAGGACTTCGAAGCCGGTTGACACGCCTATCCACGAGACGGGCTGGGATAATCTATGCGAGACGAAAGCACACTGGTTCATGTTGAATATGTAAGCGAACGTCCATTTGACGAGGCCGTTGCCGCCTTTGAAAAGGCGGTGGGCTCGATCGGCAGTAACGCCTTCGGGCAGGTAGTGGCGGCTTCCGCCCAAGCTAATGATTTCGAGAACCGGGTCCGGTCCATGGAGGGCCCAAGCGGCTTCATGCGGTTCCTGGATATCGACCATGGCGCCTGGATGGCGCGAGTGGGGCTCGCTGCCCGGTGCAAGCTCTACGTGCTTGGCAATCCACTGATCGCGCGGACGATGCTGGAACACGACCTCGGCGTCGGCTTAAATGTGCCATTGCGGGCGATGATCTACGAAGATCCGAAATCGGGAAAGACCCGGATGGCCTATGACCTTCCGTCTTCATTGATGGCCCGCCTGGCCAACCAGAAAGTGATGGCTGCGGCCAAAGGTTTGGACGAAAAGCTGGCCTCGTTGGCCAAAGCTGTGACGGGAGCGGAGGCGTGAAAGGCAATGAGGATGGGGGGCCCAATAATTCCAGCGTGCAAGCGGAGGCTTTTCATGCGTTGCTTGGGATATGAACCGGACTGCAAAACAATTCGAGGGACTGCTTTCCCGTTACTTTGAAACCCTGCTCCAGGATAACCCGACGTTTTCCACCATCTGCGCCGGGCTGCGCGACGGCGAGGGCAAACCGGGCCGCCTGACGCCGGACTTCCACAAGAAGCGCGAGCGCGAAAGGCAAACGGCGCTGCGGGCGCTGGAAGGCATTTCCCCGCGCGAGCTAATGGGCGAGCAGCAGCTTGACCGGCTGGCGCTGCGCAGCTTGCTGCTCAAGGAATGCGAAGATTACGCGCGAGGCCGGCAGGCGCTCGAACCGAACGCCCCGGACCAGTTGCTCAACATCCTGCTCCATGAGTTGATGCGCGGGGACGACGAGCGTGGGCGGGCGGCGCGCAACCTGCGCTCGCTGCTCCGGCAAGCCCCCGATTTCCTGGACGAGGCGGCGGTGGTGGTCCGTAACCCGGAGCGCGTCTGGTTGCGGGTGATGGAACAAACCGTGACGGGCGGCATGGAACTGCTTGAGGGAGTCGGGAAGTTTCTCCAGGCGGCTACGCCGCAGGCGGGCGATGCGGGATTGGTTAGCGACGCTGGGAAAGCCATGCAGAGATACCGGGAACGGGTGCAGGGACTTGCGCCGGCGCCGGCAGGCTCCTTCGCCACCGGCGCCACGGCACTGCAACGCCGGGTGCGGGATGAACTCGGGTTGGATTACACGCTCGGCCAGGTGGAAGCCCTGGCGCTGGGCGAGGTGGAGCGGGTAGGCAAGCTGCTCAAGGCCGCCTGCGCGCGCTTTGGCCGGAACCGTTCGGCGGAACAAATCATTGCCGAGGCGCGGTCACAATGGCANNCAGGTCAAACCGGTGCCCGAGTTTCTGCGAGCGGTGATTCCCACCGCCGCATACCAGCAACCAGCGGCATTCACAAAGGCACAGCGCGGGGTGTTCTGGGTAAACGACCTGAGCCTGACCAAGCGCACGGAGGCCGAGAAACTCGCCGAGCTGCAGCAGCATTTTGGTCTTCCGCTCACCTGCGCCCACGAGGCTTACCCCGGCCATCACCTGCAATTTGTGACGGCCAACCATCATCCGCGCCGATGGCGGCGGCTGTTTGCCCATGCCGTCTTTTATGAAGGCTGGACGCTCTGGTGCGAGCAGATGCTGGCCGACCTGAGAATCGACCGGTCGCCGTGGCTGCCGGTGCAGCAGTTGCACGACGCCCTGTGGCGCTGTCATCGCATCCTGGTGGACCTCCGTCTGCAAACCGGCCGCTACAGCTATGAGCAAGCCGTCCGCCACTTGCAGCAGCATGTGGGCTTCACCCGCGCGCGCGCGGAAGCGGACGTGAACTGGTACACGGCGCAGCCCGCGGTGCCGATGAGCTATTGGCTGGGCCGGCTCGAAAACGAGCGGCTGCGCCAGCGCCTGATGATCGGCCGCGGCTGGAGCCTGCAGAGATTCAACGATTGGCTGCTGAGCTTCGGGACCATTCCGCAGGGGTGGATCGAAAAGTATGGGCTGGACTGAATCTGAATTCAGCGGTCGTCATGCTCGTTCGGGCGGTGTCCTTCGGTTGGGCTATCGTTCAGGATCGGGCTTGAGGATACCGGGCATGGCGGGCGCAAAGCCGTGGCCTTCCATTTCCACCCTGCTCCAGTTGATCGCATAATGCTTGGCGGTCTGCAGGGTGATGTAGTCGCTCTTAAGCAATTGCATCAGGTACTGGTCAAAGCTGTGCATGCCCTCGTTGAGCGAGGCCTCGATATGGCCGGTTAGGAGATGCAGATCGTTGCGGGCGATGGCATCTTCGGTGCCGCTGTTGCGCTTCATAATCTCCAAACAAGGGATTCGTTTCTTGAAGTTGCTGGGGATAAGCCGCTGGCAAATGATGGCGTTCAAGCTGCGGGCCAGGAGGGCGCTGGCATTGGCCTGTTCCGCGGCGGGATGAAACTCGCGGATGCGATCAATCGCCTGGTTGACGGAGTCGGCATGCAAGGTGGCCAGCACCAGATCCCCGGTTTCCGCCGCCTGCATGGCGGCTTGAATGCTGTCGTGGTCCCGGATCTCTCCGATGAAGATGACTTCCGGGTCCTGCCGCATCGCGCTGCGTATCCCGCTGGCGAAGGATTCGGTGTCCACGCCAACCTCGCGCTGCCCGAACTGACATTGGTTTTCTTCAAAGAGATATTCGATGGGGTCTTCAATGGTGATGATGCGCAGGGCCATCGTTTCATTGAGCCGTTGGAGCAAGGCGCAAGCGGTCGTGCTTTTGCCCTGGCCGGCGGCGCCCGTTACGAGCAGCAGCCCGCGCGGTTCCTCGACCAGGGCCGCCACCGACGCCGGCAGCTCCAAGTCGTCCAATTTGGGAATCTTCTGCGGCACGACTCGGAACGAGAAAGCCTGGGTGCCCTGCTGCTTGTTGAAATTGGCGCGATAGCGGACCTTCTCACAAAGGAAACTCAGGTCCAGCTCGTGCTGTTTCTCGATGCGCTCGACAATGGAGCTGGAAAAGGCCTGGCGTAACAGGCTCATAATCTCCTCGTTGGTCGGCGCCGGGAATTGCGCCGGAGGAATCCGCAGGAGCTTGCCATCGACGCGATAAGCGAAGCGGCGGTCAGCCTGCGCGTGGAGGTCGGTGGCTGGCTGTTTGGCGCACCAGGCCAGCAGTTTGCCGAGCGCAGTCGTTGAGGCTACTCGTTCCATAGGTCGTTAGTGGATTCGTGCTTGGAAAGGCTCCCGGACGGCGGCGGATTGCTTGCCCGGCAAGCGGGCCCATTTCGTTTTGGAATCAATGGCAGTCATGCTCACTCGGGTAGTACCCATAGTTGAAACCCCAGCGTGAGGCAAACTCTTTGGCAGCGCTCTTCGGTTACGCGGCTCATCCGGACACTGCCCCCGGACCGCAAGGGTGGGGCGTTCTCACTTCCTGGGGGCAGTGTCCGGATGAGCCTGAGCTTTGGGGGACCACCACTCACCCCTTGCAAAGCCGAATCCAAAAGGGTATATACTCGTTGATTAGCACCCGTAGTGGCATTTAGAAGCATATAGGCAGCATCGTTGTACCCAGAGCCCCACGCATTAACCGAGTGAGCACCACCCTTCGCAAGTCATTGTCCCACAGCCAGTTATCAATCCTCGCCAGTGCATTAGTCCTTGCCATAGCGGTTCTCCCGGCGGGCGCTATCATCGACGCCACCTTGCAGATGCAACTGGGCAACCCCAGCGGGACCACGGCCGACACCAACAACCACGATCATTTCCTCATTCAGCGCCCGGTCGAGGCTATGGACTATAGCGATCATTTAGGCCAGCCCAATTGGGCGAGCTGGGATTTGACCTCGGGGGATGTCGGCTCCAGCGGGCGCTCCCCGAACTTCTACACGGACACAAACCTGCCGCCGGACTTTTACTGGGTACCTGGCGACCCCACCAACCCTTTCAGCGGTTCCGGCTATGATCGCGGCCACATGTGTCCGTCCGGTGATCGCACCATTAATAGCACCTACAACGACATGGTGTTCTTCATGTCGAACATAATCCCGCAGGCCTCGCTCCAAAACCAAAACATCTGGGCCAACTTCGAGAATTATTGCCGTCAGACCCTCCTGCCCGGGGGCAAGGAGCTGCTGATCCTGTGCGGACCGAGCTTGTTCACCACAAATAAGCTCGACAGCAACCACGTCACCATTCCGGGATACACCTGGAAGATCGTGGTCGTCGTCCCCGGGGGCACTGGGACTGCGACAAACCGGATCAGCCCGACCACCCAGGTGATTGCCCTGAGGATTCCAAACACCGACGCGGTCGCCTACGACGCCTGGCAGAATTACCGCACGAACGTGGTCGCCATCGAAGCTGACACCGGTTTCAGCTTCCTCACCGCCCTGCCGCCGAACCTGGCAACCGTGCTGCGGAACAAGGTGGATGGCGAAAACCCGCCAGCGCCCGCCATCACCGGCTTTTCGCCGGCCAGCGGCCCGCTCAACGGCAGCGTCACCATCACCGGGACGAATCTGGTCTTCGCGACCAATGTGACCTTCAACGGCACCAGCGCCGCCTTCACCATTGGCTCGACGACGCAAATCGTGGCCACGGTGCCCGCCGGCGCGACCTCCGGCCTAATCCAGGTCCAGACACTGGGTGGCACCGCCACCAGTTCCAGCAGCTTCACCGTGGGCAGCTCGACTGGGCCCGACCTGGCCATTAGCACCACCCACACCGGCAACTTCGCCCAAGGCGACATCGCCGACACCTACACCCTCGTCGTCACAAATACAGGCGATGCCGCTTCGAGCGGCACTGTCTCCGTCGTGGACGCGCTCCCGGCCGACCTCACCGCCGTGGCCATCAGCGGCGCCGGCTGGGCCACGGACCTCGCCACCCTCACCTGCACGCGCTCAGAGGCCCTCGCCGCCGGCACATCCTATCCGCCCATTACCATTGCTGTGAACGTGGATGCCAACGCCTCGGCCAGCGTCACCAACACTGCCAGCGTCTCCGGCGGCGGCGACACAAACCTGACCAACAACACTGCCAATGACCCGACCACAATCAACCCCGTTGCGGCCCCGACCGCAATCACCGGCACGGCTAACGCTATCGGCTCGACCAGTGCGACCTTGAATGGCGCCGTCAATCCCAACGGTCGGCCCACGACGGTGCAGTTCCAATACGGCACCAACAGCAGCTATGACTCGGTTGCCTTCCTTGCCGGGACGGTTGCCGGTGTGACAGCGCAAGGTGTGAGCGCGAGCATCACAGGTCTCCTTGCGGGAACGACGTATCACTTTCGCGTGACGGCGACCAATGTCCTCGGATCGAGCAGCGGGCTGGACCAGACCTTTGCCACCCATGTGCCCGGCATCGTGGACCTGGGCATCACCGCGGTCCATACCGGCAACTTTACCCAGGGCGACACCAACGCCACCTACACTATCATCGTCACCAACGCCGGCGGCGGCGCTTCGAGCGGCACCGTCACCGTTGTGGACGCGCTGCCCGCCGGCCTCACCGCCACGGCGATCGGCGGCGCCGGCTGGACCACCAACCTCGACCCCCTCACGTGCACGCGCGCCGATGCCTTGGCGGACGGCGCGGCCTATCCGCCTATTACCATTACTGTAAGCGTCGCGACCAATGCCGCCGCCAACGTCACCAACACCGTGACCGTCTCCGGCGGCGGCGATACAAATCTGGCCAATAACACGTCCCTTGACCCGACGACCATCAACCCCTCCAGCGCCGTCAGCCTGGTGACCCTGGTGGGGTGGGACGTGAATGGGCTGGCTGGTGGCGCGAACAACTACGGGCCATCGCCCTTGCCGCCGAGTACCAACGCTGTCGGGGTGACCGTCGTAGGGCTGACGCGCGGGTCAGGTGTCGGCACTAATAACACGGGAGCCGGGCGCGCCTGGGGCGGCAACAACTGGATCGACACCTCAAGCTCCGCGGCGATTACCAACAACCGTTTCGCCACCTTCGCGCTGACTGCCCATGCCGGTTACAAAGTGTCTTATGCTGCAGTCAGCAAGTTCGATTACCGGCGCTCGAGCACCGGACCGACCAACGGTTTGTTGCAGTATCAAATTGGGTCAGGCACCTTCAACGACCTCGCTATCGTTTCCTACCCTACCAACACCAGCAGCGGGGGATCCTTGAGCCCTATCGATCTGTCCGGCATCGCCGCCCTGCAGGACGTCGGCGCGGGCACGAACGTCACCTTCCGCATCGTCAACTGGGGCGGCACCAGCTCAAACGGCACCTGGTATATCTTTGACGTGTCTAACTCGATCGCGCTGGACTTTGAACTCCGGGGCACCGTCTCACCCGCGGTTGTCCCGCTGACCCCCATCCAGCTCTGGCGCCTGCAATGGTTCGGCACGACCGCCGACAGCGGCGCGGCGGCCGACACCACTATTGCGGCCAACGGCATCCGGAACTTGCTGAGTTACGCGCTCGGCCTCAACCCGCTCGTCCCAACGAACAACCCCGTGGTTGGGGACATTGACACCGGACACCTGCGCTTGACGGTACCCAGAAACCCGAGCGCGACGGACATCTCGTTCCACGTCGAGTTGAGCGACGGCCTGGTACCATTCTCCTGGAGTACCAACGGGACCACCGTCGTGAGCAACACGCCCACGCTGCTCCAGGTTCGCGGCGACGCCCCGGTGAGCGCCTCCGCCGGCGGCTACATGCGGCTGCGCGTTTCACGACCATAGCCTGGAGCCTCGGGAACCTTTGCGTTCCTCCCCGGTGGCTGATAGTATGCCGCCATGAACAGACTCTTCGTGCTGGTTCTCGCCGCCTTGGCGCTGGCGGGCTGCAAATCGCATCCGCTTTCGCAGGCCATCTCGCCCCGCGTGATGGGCCGAGTCCTGGCGGCGGATACGGGCCGGCCGCTGGCCGACGTGAAGATTAGAAACGGCGACGAGAGCGCGGCCTATTACAGTACCTCACCGGCTAAAGGCGGCGAACGCTTGATGGCCAGGGCCGCCGTGCAGACCGACTCGGATGGCAGATTCGTTTTGGAGACTCAGCGCGCGCTAACCCCCTTTCGCGGGAGCGGATGGTTCTCGGTGCAGCTCTCGTTCGAGCATCCCGGCTACGAGCGGTTCCGCACCAATTATTCATACCTCAACCTGGGCACCAATTCCTTGAATGGAGAGCCGGTGCTCGACGCCGGTAGTATTCGCCTGCAGCCGGTAACCAAATAAGCGGCGCGCGCGCCGTGGGGGCGTTTCCTTTGGTACGGTGGTTAAGCTTGATGCCTGTCGCGGCCTTCACTAGCATGCGACCGTGAACTTGAATCTCGTCGGCTCTCGCCTCTTGCCAATCATTTCCCATCGGTACCCGTCGTTCCTCGTGGCCGCAGCGCTGGCGGTGGTGGTTCCTGGACTCGCCGGTTGCCAGCACGCCGCACCCGACGCTTGCCAGAAACCGGCCGCCGCCGCCTTCACTGCCACCAATCAGGCGACCACAACCATCGCCGCTTCGACCAATAAGCCCGTCGCCAAGGCTAAGCGATATACCTACACGCCCCGGGTTTATCCCGTGGACGAGCGCGGCTTCTCACCCGTGGACAAGGCCCTGGCGAAGGCCTACGCCCGTGAGGACATGGTGCAGGACGATGCCGAAGGTTCGCTCAATCCCTATGTGCTGAAGGTGATCTCGGCTTACCCGCTCGACGGCTCCTACCCGTACCACTGCGGCTGGACACCGCGCGAATATGATATTTACAACGGCGTGACTCAGGACATGTGGTATCGGGGCATGGTGGTCGCCAAGGCATATCCGGACGGCTCACGTTGCAGCTACTGCTGCGGATTCACCTTCGAGGCGTTTATTCGGGCCATGAAATTGCGAAACACCCAGAAGGGCATCGACCCCGATGACTTCAACGGCATGACCTTCGGCGACCTCTTCAACATGCTTCAGTTCTGGTATATCGAGGGCACCGGCGACTCCGAGCAGCGCGGCATCACGGCCTACGGCCTCGGCCACGCCGTTACCGACCTGGAGCAGGTGAAGCCGGGCGACTTCCTGAGTTACAGCACCACCCCGCCAGGCGGGCATGCGGTAATCTTCATCGAGTGGATTCGCGACACGCAAAACAAGATCGTCGGCTTTAAATACTTCTCGTCCAACCTATCGGGCACGCACGGCGTCGGTTACGGCTCGGGCCGGTTCAGCGACTCCAACGCCAACGGTCGTGGCATCCTGCGCAACTCACTGCACATCGGTCACGTCGGCGCCATCAAGGATTACAAGCCCTTCAACCGCGCCACCATTCCCCAGCGCAACGCCTATGCGCCAACGCAGCCGACCCGTATCATCTACGTCCCGGCCCCCGCGACGGATTCTGCCGCCGCCTCTGGCAAGTAGGCTGGCTGGCAGCCGTTTGGGATGGCTTTGCCCGGCTTTTGCTCGTTGGGTGTTGGGTGTCGGATGTTGGATGTTGGGTGTTCCGCATAAGCGTTCTGAATACAACTCCCCTCTCCCGCCTCCCTCGGGGTGGTCTGGGGGCGCTCTGGTACCACCCTGGTACCACCCTATACCCATAGAACGTCCCAGACGCCCTATTTTTAATCAGGCAAGCTTATCCAGAGCGCGTAAGCCGATGGCTGAGTCTGCCGCAAGGAGGCGCAAAAGACGCAGCGCGGCAAAGCCGCAGCCGAAGCCAAACCAGCGTTAACGCAGAGACGCAGAGGAACGCAGAGGAGAAGAGCCTTTTCTTTCTTCCTTCTCTGCGTCCCTCTGCGAATCTCTGCGTCTCTGCGTTAATTCTTCGCAGCCAGTGCAAGAGTGACGGGAAGCAACTCCTCAGTTTACGCCCAGTGAAAGGACCTGGACGGCTAGTGAGGAGGCGGCATTGGTAGAGCTGTAGATTCGATGGGTCGCTTTGTGGAAATCCGCCTCGCTAGCGGTGGGGATGTTCACAAAGGCCTGGGGATTGCGGTCCACCAGGGGAAACCACGAGCTCTGCACTTGAACCATGACGCGGTGGCCGCGGCGGAAAGTATGCAGAATGTCGGGCATACTGAACTCAACCTTGCTGACCTTGCCCGGCTCGAAGGGTTCCGGCTTCTCGAAGCTGTTCCGGAACTTGCCCCGGAAAACGTCGCCCCGCACAAGCTGCTGATAACCTCCCATGTGGACATGCGTCGGGTTGGGGTTCGGGTCGGGAAAGTCCCCGGCATAAACATCTATGAGTTTGACGACCCAATCGGCGTCGGTACCCGTGGTTGAAACGTGCAAGGTGGCCCGCAGCGGCCCAGCGAAGGTGAGGTCATTTTCCAGGGGTTCAGTCTTGAAGACCAGGACATCCGGACGCGAAGCGGCGAAGCGTTGATCCTGAACGGGATAGGAGTGAGGATATCCGGTGCTGGGTTCGAGACTAACGGGAACCGGTTTGGCCGGGTCGCTCACATACTCATCGAATGCCTCCGCGGGGCCGGTGGGTGGATTGAAGTCGAGCGAGCCGCCGGCGTGCAAATAGAGTGTGCGCGCCACCGCCTGCCTGGGCGGCCAGGCGTCGAAGCGCCGCCACTGGTCGGTCCCGGTCTCGAACACTTGCGCTTCGGTAGCGGTGTAATTGGTGTCCCCTTTGAGAAAGTGGCGGAAGAAGGGCAGCTCAATCTTCTCACGATAGAATTCCGCCGTCTTCGCATGAAAACTGATATCGCCCAGTGTGTCGCCGTCCTGGCTTCCCCAGCCGCCATGGGCCCAGGGCCCCATCACAAGGATGTTGGTGATGCCGGGATTCTGCCGCTCGGTCCACCGATACGTCTCGAGGGCGCCGAATAAATCCTCGGCATCGTACCAGCCGCCGACGGTCATAACGGCGCAGTGTACATTCTTGAGATGAGGCCGGGTGTTGCGCGCCTGCCAAAAGACGTCGTAGTTGGGATGCTCCAGGAACTCAATCCACTCCGGCGAGCGTCCCTTGAGCAGGATCTTATCCGAGTTGGCCAACGGGCCCATGCCCAGGAAAAACTCGTATCCATCCGGCGTCTGGTAATTGAACGGTTGGGAGTTCTCGTGCAGGGGATCCTCAAGCTTCTGGGCGAAGCCATGGAAGAAACCGAAATTCTGGGCGAGGAACAACGCCCCGTTGTGATGGAGGTCGTCGCCCATGAACCAGTCCGAGATGGGGGCCTGGGGGGAGGCCGCCTTAAGCGCCGGATGGGAGTCGATCATTCCCATGGCCGTGTAGAAGCCAGGATACGAAATGCCAAACATACCCACCTTGCCGTTGTTATGGGGGATGTTCTTTACCAGCCAATCGATGGTGTCGAACGTGTCGGTGCTCTCGTCCGTGTCCTTGGCAGTCTTGGCGGGGTTGAACGGCCGGACGTGCGTGTATTCACCTTCCGAACCGTAGCGCCCGCGGACATCCTGGGTCACGAGGATGAACCGATCGTGTGCCAGGGTATTAAACGACCCGCTGGAGTCGCTATAATTGTCAACGCCGTATGGCTTCAGCGCATAAGGCGTGCGCGTGAGGATGATGGGCCAAGCCTCCGA
>PLZQ01000495.1 GCA_003152225.1 Limisphaerales bacterium
TGCCGCTTCGGCGGCTTTTCGGCCGTTAAGGCAACTGCTGCAACCGGTAGTAGCGCGGGGCGGCCAGGCCGGCGGTCTGGGAGCCGTCGTCGAGGAATGAGAAGGCGCCGTTAGTCGAAGTGAGGATGTTGGTGAAGCTGGTCCAGGCGGGGGGCGCGAGGACGGGGCTCCACTGCGCCTGGAACTGGCTGTTGCTCGGCGCCAGCCATTGCAGGAGCACGCCGTTCGTGTCGCTGCTGATACCGGTGATGAGGAGGGGCGGGACGTAGGGGGTAATCACGAGCCCTTCGCTAATACGGAAGTATTGGTACGGCGACGGCAGGGCGATGCACCAGGTAGTCAGAACATCGGTGGCAACAATGGTCGAGGAGACGGCGACCCAGTTGGTGTCAGTCACATTAGTCTTGCCCTGCACGTAGTAGTGGATGCCGGGCACGGAGGTCCAGGTAAGACAAAGGCTGTTGGTGTCGGCCTGGAAGCTCGTGATGGAAACATTGGTCCCATAAACCGGGAATTCGGTGGCCATGATGGTGTACCCCACGGGCGCGCCGGAAACGTTCACGGCCGAGATGAACCAGTCGCCCGGCGTCAGCGGAACCGGGGTGGAGAAGTCAAAGAGGGTAATCAGTTCCTCATTTGGGCCAGGGTTCGCGCTCAGGTACGCGTAGTTCGTCAAAGTGGGCAGCGGCAGACCTTTGCGCGCCACCAGGGTCATGTCGTCGGTGGGACCGTCGATCTCAAATTGGGCGCGCCGGGCGTTGGTGGTGACGACGTAATGATAATAGTCGGTAGCGTCGCCCGTGCCGGGATTGTTATTGGGGTTCGGGACGCCACTGGTCAGCGTAGTGATATACGGAAAGGCATTGGTGTATTCGGTGGCCAGGATGGTGCCGGTAACGTTGGTCGGGGCGGCATTGAAAACGCCCAGATACCAGCGGCCGGGTGCTAGTGCCACCGGGGCCGAATCCGGGAAGACGAGGATGTCCTCGTCGTTGGTGCCCGGATTGAAGCTGCCATAATCGAAGGTCGCGAGAGTGGGAAACGTCAGGTTTGCGCGGGCGACGAGATCCAGATTGCCGTTGAGGTTGAGGAGTTGGAACGAGACGGCGGTTCCGTTCGACGAGACATCATAAGAGAAGTAACGCGGGAGGCCGTTGCCGGCTTGAGCCGTAACGAACGGGACACCGCTGGCCAACGGAGTGACGTCGAAATCCACCTGCACGGCGGCGGTCACACTGGCCGCTCCAACGTTCTGAACGCCGAGATAGTAACGCGCTCCAGGAACCAGCGGGGGCAGGCTCTTAGTGTTCAAGGTCACGAATCCGCCGGTCGAAGCCGTTAACAGCGCGATGTCGCCCGCGTTGGTGCCCGTGGGCGGAAGATTCTGGTTAAAGAGCAAGTTCACGGGTGCGGTGGCATACACCAGCGTGTTAGTGGCGCGGGTTGGCCAGGCGGGAACATCGATGAAGAAGGCGGCGACCTGCCCAGGCGGGACCGAATTGGTCCGGGCAATGTCGTGGCTCAAGGCAATGGGCACGGGGACGGTGTTCACGAAGACGAAACGCAATTCCCAACTTACCAGTTCCGGGGCGGGATAAGTGGCCCCGGCGCGAGTATCCCACATTTCGAGTTGCCAAGTGCCGTAAGCGCTTTCGCCGACAAGGGTGTTGAGCGATTGTTCAGGCAAACAGTAGAGATCAAAGTTAGTGCCCGCGGGCAGGTACGGCGTCGAGGCGAACTTGATCGGGACCGGGGCCAGATTGGTGTTCTCGGTGAATACCAAATACGCCGGCCCGGGGCAGGTAACCGTAGCAGTGTACTCCCAGAGCGTATTGGTATCGCTGTTGTTCCCTTCGTCCATGATGATCACGATATTGGTAGAGACACCCGGGCCGAAGGGAATGACGCGATGATTGGTGTAGCTGACCATCCCGGAGTCATAGATCAGCACGTTGTCGTAATAGACATGCATCGTGTCGGGGAGCACGTAGAAATCATAGTCAACGAAGAGGGTGCCCTGGTTGCCGCCGACGTGCAGGTTGTTGGT
Source organism: Limisphaerales bacterium (assembly GCA_003152225.1). GTDB lineage: Bacteria > Verrucomicrobiota > Verrucomicrobiia > Limisphaerales > UBA8199 > PALSA-1440. Next base: position 2,048 of record PLZQ01000495.1, read on the forward strand.
ATCGGCGTAGTAATTGCCGGCGGTTCTGGTGGGAAAGATGTTGGTGCGGAGCACGATGCCACCGAGGCCGCTGGTGGTCGCCCCCCCGCGATCCTCAAATAAAGGCACCCGAGTGCCGCTCGGGCTGATGAGGGTGAATACCATATCGGAAACGCGCGGATGGTTCACGAGCAACCCAGCGTCGAGGGAGGCGATGGCCTGCTGGTTGGACACGAAGAGGCTGGTGTTGGTGACCGCATCGTCCAGGATCGGCACTGGCCCGGCGGAGGCGTAAGCAACGGGGACGACGCTGGCGAGATCAACGGCCACTGCCGTGTCGAGGCGGACTCTCTGCGGCATTCCATTGGAATTGAAGACGCCGAGGTAGTAGCGGCCCGGGCTGAGCGGGGGCAGAGTGGTAAGGTCTATAGACAAACATCCCGAGAGGGCATCGACCGGCAACATTTGGTCGAAGGCCGTTTGGCTGGGGAGGTTGCCACGGCGGAGGTAAAGCCCTACGGAGAGGGGAATGTCGGAGTCATTGTAAAGGCAAACGGTGAGGTTGGTCGCGCCGATGGGGACATCAATGAAGTCAAAGGAGAAGGCATTGGTGAGCACGTCGCGCTGGGCGGCGTTCGCAACGTTCTGTGGGTCCAGGCGGATAGATAGATTCGCGACCACGCCGGTAAGCGTGAGCACGCTATCGGTCATGGTCAGCAGCCAGACCCCCCCTCCCCGTTCGCCGATGAAGTCACGCAAACTGCCCGGACCGTCGGTGGGTTGGGAGCCGGGAATGTCACCTTCGCCGTTGTCTTCGTAGATATAGGTGTATGCATACGGAACCGGGTCCACTGGCGGCAGGGAGTTACGATTAAGCACNNACGGACTTGCGGCCATGGCTCAGAGTGCCAACAAGATCGGCAAAGCTCTCATGCCAGAGTTCGTTGGTGACGACGACGCGGCGGACCGGGATGGGTGCCGGGGCGATGGCAACCACGTTGGTGACGCCCGGCCGGCCGGCCGTGCCATCAGGGATCACCGCGGGCACATTGATGCCCCGCAGAATCCAGTTGCCATTCTGGTCTTGCTCGCCGAAGGGAAGCAGGCTGAACACACCCATGAAAGCGTATTCGGCCGCCTCCTGGTCCTCCGCCTTAACGCCGACGTAATAGACTGCCCCCGGCGCCACGTTGCTATAAACGAGCACGTCTGTACCACTACGGCCGAGTGCCTTGTCGGCTGCTGCCAGGACCAGAGGGTCCAGATGAGTCAGGCCGGGATCGGTGGAAACATAGAGGTCGATGTCCGCCTCGGCCCGGGTGGCATTGTCCAGGTTGGTCTGGTTCAAGCCGAGGCGCGGCAGTGAAAGGTGAGCGGGCTGGAAGGTGANNGGTGCTGCCGTCCGCCAACGGCCCCTGCGCGCCCGCACGCTGGTGTAACCAAAGGCCGCCCGAGATGCCCTGGCCCGGTCCAAAGCTATTGGTGATGAATGTCACGTTGGGGGAGTTGACGGAGACGATGGGGGCGTCGGCAATCGCAAGAGCGTCGGCGTTCTGGCCGTCGCCGCTGGCGACCACCAGCGCATAATCCTGAACTACGGCATCGGCCCGGGCGGTGACGGCGTTGACGTTTACGCTGCGCGCGACCACGGTGACGGAGTAGTTGGTGGCGAGCGGGGGTGCGAGATAGACATTCTCGACGTTATCCACCACGTCCGGGTTCGGCGGGGTGTTGGTGTCCCAACGCTGGGTGAAACCGCTGCCCGGAGGGATGTCGTTGCCGAAGAATACCTCGCCGGAGTCCAGGTTGGTGACGACGAGGTCGAGGTTATTGACGAGCTTGAGACCGGCGGCGGGATTGCCGGGAGGGTCGGTCCACACGAGCGTGAAGCGCAACGGCTGGCTGGTGGCCGCGGGCGAGAGAGAGACAACGCGCGTATGGCTTTGACCCGTTGCCAGCGAGTCGTCCGGGCTCTGGTCGAAGACTTGCATGGGGGCGGCGGCATGGACGAGAGCATTCGAGAAGCCGAGGGGCAGGCTATTGGTCAGGTTGATCAATCCCCAGCCTTCGGAATTAGTCGGGCTGCGGACCTGGAATCCAATAGAGACGGTGAGCGGGCGCGCGCCATTGATCAGGAGAGCCTTCATCAGCGCCGGGCTACTGGTGCGGCCCAAGTTCTGGAAGAACTCCTGCATGAGGGCCAGCGCGCCGGAGACCTCAGCCGCCGACAAGCTGGTGCCCGATTCATACCGATAGAACGGCCCAAGCGTGTGGTTCAGGTTGCTGAGGACCTCGAAGTAGTTGCCCGAGCCATTGGTCGGGCTGTAGTACGCGAGCTCGTCCCATTGCGTTGAGCGGGCGGAGACGACGAATGTGCCCGGGGCGACGACATCCGGCTTGAACCGGCCGAATTCGCCTTCAATGCCCACGCCGACGTTGCCCCGGCTGGAGAAGGCGGCCACTTCATTGTTGGTATCGGTCAAGCCCAGCCAGGGCTGGTTCGTCTGGCAGACGTTCGTGCCGTCCACGACCACGCATTGGCTGACCTGGTCGGCAATATAACGCGGCTGCTCGATAGCCCCGACGGTGATGACGTTCTTGGCGGTAGCGGGCGACTGGACGGAATCCGGGTCGCCGCCAGAGCCGTGGCTGGCGCCGTTGCCGGCGTTGCCAGCGCCGAACACAAAGAGGACGGGCTGCGAGCCGGAAACCTCGGGCAGCGCGTCACGGACGGCCGCATCGTAGCGGGCGGCAGCGAGGTCGTATGCGTAGTCATCCGCGTAATGCCAACTGTTGTTGGAGATGAAGGCATTGGTCCGGGCAGCCGTTTCCTGAAGATATGAATCGGAGACTGGTCCGGAATCGAGATTGGCCGCTATGGCGAAGATGCGCGCACCGGGGGCCTGGCCGCGGAATTGGAGGGCGACGGCCGGCATGACGGAGCCGGCGGCATTGACGCCCGTGGTGGACTTGAGGCCGCTGCCGGCGATGATGCCGGCGACATGCGTGCCATGGCCATTCGTATCAACCCCACTGCCGGCGACATCTCCTACCACCCGGCCCTGGAGGTCCGGCTGGCTCGCGTCCACGCCGGAGTCATTGACGTTGACGAGGACATTGCTGCCCGTCAGTCCGAGGTAGTTGCCGGGCGTAACCGTGTCGGCGGCCACGGCAATGCGCGAGCGGCTCAGGTCGTTGGCCAACACGCGGGTGCGGGGGAGTTCGACCCTCTGCACGCAGGAAAGGCCCGCCAGGGAGGGCAGAATGCAGGATCGGCCCATCGGAGAGGATTGGCCGGCCGGGGCGCCAGCGCTGCCGGGCAGCACCTTGAGCACCGGCCCGAACGGGGAGGGTTCTTCGCCCAGGACCTGCAGGCCGAGTTGGTTTAACTCGTCGCGGGCGGCCTCGCGGCCATCAGGGAAGAGCAGCACGTTGAGCGCCTGGTTATCCGGAAGGGGCTCTTGCCCGACGGCCAGGGCGAGCAGTGGCGCCTTGAGCTTGAAGTACGGCTCATAGGGCACGACGGCCTGTGTCCACGGGTCGGCCCGCAACCGCTGCGCGGCGGCCTCGGAAGCGCGGACCAGGTAAGCCTGGTTGGGAATGTAAGCCACGATGGCCGCCCCGGCCGTCTGCACGCGGGCGCGGAAGGCGCTGTCCAGCGGCGCACGGGATTGGACAATATACGCACCTGGATCACCTCTTGCGCGCAGGTGATCGGGAATAGCGAGAGCTGCGGGCTGGGTAGTATCCAGCAAGGCGTTTTCGAGCAGAATAGCAGTAGGGCAATGAACAAGTCGGCCGAGGGGCGCAGGCGTATTGCTCAGGCGGAGTGATGGAGGAAGCGCGATGCGTCCATCCTCCGCAGTGCTGCTACGGAGGACGGGCGATGCGTGACGCGGGAGTGAATTGGGTTCTCCGGGCTGGGTGAGCAGTGAGAGGGGCGGCCCGGGTGCGGCACGTGAGGCGCGAGTAAGCTGAGACGGAGAAAGCGATTGGGACGGAGGGAAGGCAGCCCGTTTATCAGCCAGTCGCCAGAAGCAGGCGCTCGTGACGAAAAGCATCACGCTCACCAAAAGCCAGATCAAGGGCCGCGAGCGCATAGGGCGACTCAATGTAAAACACAGGCCCACCCAATGGCCAGCTAAAAGCGTTGCTCATTTGAGCGCCGGACGAACCTGTATTCGCTGGATTTCACCAGGCGTGGAGCATGATGGGGCTGCCATTGAGGCGGCAGATGCCCTTAATCATCATCCGGTAGCCCGGGTTGAGGCTCTTCAGCCATTTGGCGATTTCGAGCGCATGGTCTTTGCGGTGATAAGTCGTAATGGCGACCCGTGGCTTGTTAGCGCGAATAGTTTCCGCCGCCCCCCGCAACACATTCATCTCGTAACCCTCAAGGTCGGCCTTCAGGAACGACATCCGCGCGTTGTGTTGGGCACAGTAATGGTCAATGGATTCGATAACCACCGGTGTGGCGGTAGGCTCGGAGGTTATGCTGGAGCTGATTCCGGCTTCATGGAGGTAGGCCGAACCGGGACTCTCCGCCAACGCGCACGGCACAATCTCCACGTTCCGGCTGTCGGCAAAAGTGCGCCGCAGCCCCTTCAGGAAGGTCGGCAGGGGCTCGAAGGCGTGTATCCGGGCAACCCGCCGCCGAGCGAGAAATGCGAAGACACCTTCGGCGCAGCCGCAGTCGAAGACGACATCATCCGCTTCCACTCGCGTCTGCGGTATCTGGTAGTAGTGCCAGTGCCAACTATAGAGCTGCTCGACCAGGGTTTGGAAGAGAGCGGCTTGGGGAAGGTCATCAGGAAAGTAGAGTGTGTCTTCCTGCGCCTTGAGCCTCACCGCCAGGAGTCCGTCACCGGCATCCTTGATATCCTCGATGAACCGTTGAGCCAGGCGTCGCTCAACTGGCCGCGGCACCCGCAGGCAGTTCAGCACCACGGCTTGAATTGAACCTCCCAGGGTCCAAGGCACTTCTTTCGGCAAGCCCCGGCGGAGAGCGTTTATCATGCTTCCCACCCTCGCTGTGCGGGAAACCACCCTCCGAGGCGCCTCCCGTTGATTGGCGCCACTAGGGTAACGCGGAACTGGCTTTCGCTCAGACTCATCGTCACCGCATGCTGCCAGACGGCAATGCCGATATCCAGCGGTAAGTATTGGCGGTTAAGCGGTCGAAAGTTCAGAGGCGCTGGTGGCCCCGCCGGGGCGCCATCAACGATCCCCCAAGGCCCGATTGCGAGCGAAAACTCCTACTTGCTGAGCCGGTAGTATTTCGGGACGCGGCCAATGTTATCGAAGGCGACAAACTCATTGCCGACTATCGCGACCGAGAGGCGCGAATCGGCCCATGAGTGGGACAGGCCAATCTCAGATTGCAGAGTATATCCGGGGTATGCATTGGGCCAGGAAAGGCGCACCCGGTTCGTCGGCCAGAGCTGGATGTCGAGCAGCGGCTGGTTGAGCAGCGGCTGGGACGGCAGGAACCGAAAATTCGGGCCGGCATAAATAGAGCCGCCGGTTCCCGCCTGTTCCGCCGGGAATGCGAAGCCGGCGGTGGACAAGGCCGTGGCCGCTAACTGAATCCCCGCCGACGTTGAAACGGAGCCCCCGGCCGCGGCGCCGGCAGCGTCGAGGCCAATGCCGCCGCCCGAGTAATAGACTCCGAGATGATAGGTCTTGCCGGGAGCGAGCGAAACCGGGGTGACGGATTCATAGCGGGTCAGATTGAGCAACTCGCTGCCCGGGGTGATTGCATTGGACGCCAGCAGCGTGCCGTTGTGGTCCCATAGCCCAACCTGGATGGAGGTTACAGCCGGGTTCTCGTTGAAGACTTTGGCGAAGCAGCCTAGTTCAGTCACGGTGACGGCCTGGGTGGTCTGTAAAGTCCAGCCGGCGGTTGTGTCAACGAACGCGCTGATGGTGCCGGTGTAGCCCAGGATCGCTTCCGAGGCCTCCTGGGCAAGGGCGCTAAAGGTTGCCGCCAGAGCCGCTATCGCAAACAATAACTTCATAGTTCTTCTCGATTATTATCCCCCACGCGGAGTCGCGTGTTCGCCGGGTGAGGATTACGCGTGAAACGTTCTACTTGAACAAGCGGTAGTATTTCGGGACGGGGCCAATGGTGTCGAAGGCGACATATTCCGTGCCGACCACATTCACCGGGAGGCCGGCAGGGGCCCACGAGCCTAACAGGCCGAGCTTGGATTGCAGGGTATAGCCCGGATACGCGGTGGACCAGGAGAGGCGGACCTGGTTTCCAGGCAAAAGCTGGATATGGAGTATGGGCAGACCCGAAAACACCTGGACCACCCGGTAAAACGAGGGCGCGGCCGGCACCGGCAACACTTCAAAGGTGGTCAGCGGAGTGGTGGCGACCACAAAACCGATGTTGGTCCACATGATCGGCGCGACGATACTGGGCGTGTACTGCACGAAATAGTGCTCGCCCTCGACGGAGTTCCAACTGAGCAACAGGCCATGCGGGAGGCTGAGCGGCGTGAGCGCCAGCCGGAACGGCTGGCCGCTCAACAGCAGTCTATCGCTGTTGGGCAAAACAGCCCGGATGGTGTAGGTGACGTTGGTCAGCTCGTTGTTGTAAACGCCCAGGTACCAGTGGCCGCGCAGGTCCGGCACGGCGGGGTTGGCGCGGACGACGATCTGCTCCGGGGTCAGGCCGACGGCGAAGCTGCCGTCGAAGTAAGGCGCCATGGTCGGGGGAACCGCCTGCTGAAGCACCAGATCGGCGTCCCCGGACAGGTTGTAGAGTTCGAATAGAACGCCGTCAGCGAAGTTGCTAATAAGGAAATCGAAAAACATTCGCTGCGGCGGCCCCGGGCGGGCGGCAAACGCGCTGGCGGTCGAGACGACGTCGAAGGGGATGCCGTTGGTGAGCGGGATGATGATCGGATAATCCGTGTTCAAGCAGGCCTGAATGGCGAAGGGGACGTTGGTGGCGGTGGTGTTGAACACGCCGATGTACCAGCGGTTGGTCTGGATGGGGAACGGGGTGGAGTTGGTGACCAGCATCACGACCTCATTGTTCGTGCTGGGCTGCTGGCTGATGTAGTCGAAATGGTCGAGGTCCGGCAGCGGCAGATGCTCGCTCACGACGAGCGTCAGGTTGCTCCGGGCGCCGGAGAGCCAGAGCGAGACGGCCTGGGCTGGGAGGTCGGCCGGCTGCCCGTTGGTCGGCACATCAAACTGGAAGTAGCGCGGAATGCCCGCGAGGCCGACAAAGTTGGTGGTCACCAGGCAGTTGGTGAGCGTGGTAATGTCGAACGCGACCTCCAGGGCAAAAGTGACCGCGACCGGGTTGGGGTTGGTGACGGCCAGATAGTAAGGCTGGCCGATGATCAGCGGCGGGATGGTGTTGGTCGCGAGCACCGTTGTGCCGCTCGACACGAATGGACCGATAAGCGCGGGATTGGTGATCGCGGGATAGTTGGTTTGATCGAAGAGCACGCTGACCGGCAGCGGGCTGGTGGTGCGAACCTGGTTGGCGAACTGGAGGATGTTGGTTGCCAGGGTCGCCCACTGCGGCACCGGAACGATGAAGTATTGGATGCCTTTGGCGGGAAGCGAGTTGGTATAGGGAATGCCGTGGCTAAGCGTGATGACCGGCGGCGGATTGCTGGGGGCGAGCCCAAAATTAAGCTCCCACTCCAGCAACTGCGCCAGATTGGTCGCCGACCCGCCCGCGCGATTGTCCCAGATCTCGAGCGTCCAGACGCCGAACGCATCCTCGCCATAGATGTCGGAGAGCGAGACCTCGGGCAGATAGTAAAGCTCGGGCGCCACTTCGGTGAGGGTAATGCCGTCCACGAGCGTGCCGGGCAGGAGGCTTTGCAGAAGGACCACGGCGTTGGTGTCGAGGGCGGTGAACTGCACCGTATGGGTAGTCCACTGCGAGTTATCCCCGTAAGCCGTCGCCAACGGCATGCCGTCCACGGACACGCTCAGTTTGGCCAGGCTTTGGGCCGGCGCGACCGCGAGGTCGGCCTTGCCGGCGGGGCCGTTGGTAGCAATCGCGGCGAGCTCCGGGCCGGTGAGGGCGCGGGCGTAAGCAGTGATCTCGTCCATGTAACCCTGATACGGCTGCGTCCAATCGTAGCCGCAGCGCCCGCCGATGGCGACGCCGGGGCTGAGGGCCGGGTCAAGGTCTTGGTACGGCGAAATGGTCGTATAATTGGAGGCGACGCAAACGCCGTTCACGTAGAGGCGCAAGGCGTTGGTGGTGATGGTGATGGCGTTGGTCCCGCTACCGACGACAATGTTGGTGAACGGTTTGTCGAAAACTGCCGCGATATGCCACCACCCGCTGTTGGATCCCCCACTGGGCACGATGGGGCCGTTAGTGGTCAGCACGTCCGCGCCAGCGCTGCCAACCTGCGCGTCGGCGATGTGGAAGTGGAGTTCGTAGCGGGTGAGGTCCGCCGTTGGCTCCAAAGCCAGCCAGTAGGGGTCACCCCGGCCGCCGCAGTCGAAGGGCGCGGGGTAGCCCCGAAAGAATATCTGCTGGGCGGGACAAATCTGCTCATGACCCGAGCCCGGCGGGTTGGGCGGCAGCGCCGGGTTGATCCAGCCTTCGATCGTAAACGCGTTGGTGAATCGGAGTTGCGGCGGGTCAGCCAGTTCGATCTTGTTGGCGGGGTCGTCAATGTCTTTATCGGGGAAGATATCGGGATCAGCATACAGGCCCGTGAACGCCCCGTCGAAACGGAACATTTGGGTGCCGACAAACCCCGGCTGGACGTTGGTAGCGCCAAAGAAGAACGCGCCGTTGTTGCCGCTGATGAGGTCCTGGGCGCGCTGGCTCAGGGGATCGACGCTGCCATTCCACCAGCCGACAGCGCAAGGGCCACGGAGGTTGTAGCTCAGTTCGTAACGGTGGCCCGGGGTGGTCGGGAGGAGACACTGCACCGCGCCCGTGGCCATCGCCAGCCAATTGGTGGCGGCCACGTCAAAGAACGCGTTGCTGACCACCGTGACGGGCCCGTTGGTGACGGTCCAGTCCCGGGTGCCGATGGCGGGGCTGTTGGGAATGCCCGTAATGGTCGCGCCGACATCATACAGGCCCGCCAAGGCGCTGTTGAGGCCGTTCGAGAAAATGAGCACGGGCGGGAAGTTCGAGGCGACGTAGGGGGCCGGCGCGAACTTAATCGGGAGCGTCGCCAGATTGGTGTCCTCGGTGAAATGCAGCAGACCATCAATCGTGTTGGTCACCACGGTTGAGAGGACAAAGTCATCGACCACAGCGTTCAAGTTGTTGGCCGAGTTGGTATCAGCCGGGCTGTAGGGGTTCAGTCCCCGGACGACGATGGCTGTCGGGTTGGTGGCGGCGGCAAAGAAAATGGTGTTCGTTTCCCACCGCGGCCCGGCGTTGGTCCAAGTGATCCCATTGGTGAACGTATAGGTCTGATTTCCCGAGGTGGTGAGCAACGTCACTTCGGTCGTGACGGGGCAGATCAGCACATTGGTGCCGTATTTGCCGCGGGCGCGCACGCTGAAGATGGTGTTGACTTCGCAGGGCGAGAGGGCGCGCTGATAGACGCTGAATTCGTCCAGGCCGCCGGCGAACGCGGCGCCGAGGGGAAGCCCGGGCGGATGGAACCCGAAATAGAGGTCGCCCGAGGTGCGCGGCACGAAGTTGGTGGGGAAATGGACGGTGGCTGCAAGCTGGCCGTTGGTGTAGAGGATCGCGTTGCCGCTGTTCGTGCTGTAGGTAAGCGCGATATGCTGCCAGCCGTAGTTGGTGATGGCGTTGGCAACGGTGGCGATGATATGGGGCTGGAGATTGGTGTCCCAGAGGTTAGCCCAGAGGGCGCCCTGGGCGAAATTGGTGCCGGGCAGGCCCGAGAGCCAGAGCTGGACTCCTTGCGGGGACGAGTTGGTGGGGTCATTCCATTCCACCAGCGGGGACGGAGCGACCAGCGGAGTGAGCGATGCCTGGATCCTGGTGTTGGTGGCATGCCGAATCAAGTTGCCGTTCGGGCCGACCGCGAAGTCCACCGTGCTTCCCGCTGACAGGACTAAATTGGTCGCAAAACTGCGCGAGACGCCGATCTGCGTAATGGTCGAAGTGAATATCCGAACACCATTGACGAGAACGTTTACATCAACGTTGATATTGTACTGTTGTTCTTTGAATTGTGAGCTCAGCGAGTAGGAACCAGTCGTCGGAGCGGTCCAAATTACGTGGGTGTAGGAGTCGTAAGTGTTTAGTCCGCCAGGAGCCACAATGAGCGCACCGGCGTCAAACCTCACGTTGCCGTTATTGAGAGGACCACCGGTATTAACCGCAATGGACGGGGCAAAATCATTGTTATTTGCGGGATCATACCATATTACCTCCACTCCGTTGTTGATAAGAGGGGATACTCCCGCGCGCGGGAATATTTTGAGAGTGCCTGACATCCCATGAGACCAGGCGTACGTCCAGAGTCCGTTTGGGTTGCTGTTGGTAGAAAACGCGGCCTGGGCATCGTACGCCGCTCCGCCTAACTGGTTCACATTGGGGTTAATCCATCCCTCGATACTGAAGCCGCGGCCCAGTCCGAGATCGAGCTCCGGGCAGCGGGGGACGACCATGCGCGCGGCCACGCCATCGCCGAAGAAGGCCTGGTTGACCTCGCCATCCAAACCGCTCGTCAGTCGGGCATAGTCCACCGCCACGTCCGTCACTGACGGGACACCGGGCGACCCCATGAATTGAGAGAGACCCAGCTTAAAGCCCGAAGGGTAATCCGCAGCGGTGTGGGTAAAGGAAACCCCGGCCAGTTCCGTCCCGCTGTCGCTGAGCACAGCGGCATGCACGCCCTGGTTGGGGGCCGCGGACAGCACGAGACGATACCAGGTATTGTCCTGGAAGTTGAACGTCAACTGATTATACGAGTTGTCGATGCTGCTGCCCGCAACGAAATAGCGGGCGCCGCCAAGCAAAGCGGTGTCCGGAGCCGCGACGTCGAAACGGTTGGAATTGGCCGCATCGATAATCCAGATTTCGATAAATCCGCCCACGCTCGTGCCAGCCCCCTGCGTGAGCGTGTTGAAGCGCACCTCGTAACGGAAGTCCTGTCCGTGGAACGTGGTGGCCGAGCTCCAGCCTTTCCGCGTCCAGTCGCTGAGCGTATTCTGCAGCCGCATGACGTTACTGCCACCGATGGTGGTAAAGGTGGCGTTTGGAACACCCGCATATACCTCGACGAGCCCCGGCGAGCCGGCGCCATTCACCGCATTGGGCAAACCCGGCTGCCACATCGGATTTGGCGTGGGGCCGGCACAGTCGTCCAGGAACAAGGACGCGTTGCCCGTCGAGAACGCCACATCGCCCAGCAGCAGCCCGTTGAGGCCTCCGAAGATGTCCGAGCCATCCACGTCCAACGGCCACCAGGAGACCATCCCTTCGAGCCAGGGCAGGTGATTGACCTTGTAGGTGAGGGTATAGGGGTTGAAGCCGGACAGGGAACCCGTGTTGGGCGTTGACAGGGAGTTGGAGACCGAGCCGTCCAGCAGGCCCAGTATGTGGTTGCTCAGGCAGAGACAGGTGTAATCGTCCAGGACATCCACCAGGTTGCTCAGCACGCTCCAGCCCTGGAATATAGCTCCCGGCGCATATAGGCCGACCGGGGCCGCGTCGAAGTTGTTAGTGTAAACCGACTCTATGTTCGTCACCACCGACAGCGCGAAGGTGCCGATGCCGAGGCCATTGGTGGTAGCCGCGCCCCGGTTCTCGATCAGCAGCACGCGCGTGCCCTTAGGGCTGATGAGGGTGATGGCGAGGTCTGAGACGCGCGGATCGCTGACCAGCAGGCCGACATCCAGCGAGGAGATGATGCTGTGAATGTTGTTGGTCAGGAAGATATCGGTCACCGCGTCGTCGAGGATGGGCACCGGCGCGGTGTTAGTCGCGGACAGGATCGGCCGGACGGTGTTCTGGGAGAAACCAAAGACGGCGCGAATATTGACGGTGATCGCGTTGACCGGATCAAGGTTGCAGGTGTGGACCTTGTAGGTACCAACAGCCAGCGGCGGCAGATCAGTCTGGTCGATCGTCACCGACCCGCCGATATTGTTGGTCACCTCGACGCTCTTGCAGGGGCCGCCGGCCAGCGGGCAGAGGTCGAGGGAGAAGTCCACCGGCGCGGAAGCGGACACGACGGCGACCGTGATGGTCAAGCTGATGGCGTTCGCAGGCACGTCAATGAAATCATCGCGGCAGGCGCCGCCCAGGATAGTGGCCGTGACGCCGTTGCCGGTGAGGGGCGGCTGGCGCTCGAGGAGAATGCTCAAACCGACGTTGGTGCCGACGTGGTTGGTGGCGTTATCCACCATGCTGAGAATCCACAGCCCCAGCCCGTCTTTCCCGGCGAAGCTGCTCAAGCTGCCGGGCCCATCCGTGTGCTGCAAGTGAGGATTCAACAGCGTGAAGTCGGGGCCCACATTGCGCTCATCGCTGTCGTCGTAGATATAGCTGGTCCAGGTCTGGCAGGGGAAGGTGGGGACAGTCGGATCAGCGATGCAAGTGTGATTATTGAGGACGGCAAAATCCGCGCCGTGGCTCAGGTTGCCAAGCAAGTCGGTCGTCAACTCATGGGTAATAATATTCGTCGCGATCACCCGGCGCACCTGGAGGCTGGAGACATTGATCGCCACGATGGTCGCGACGCCCGGCAGATGCGGCGTCCCGTCTGGTATCTGCTGGTACGTCGGGATGCCAATCAGGTGGGCGCCAGTCTGGTCCTCCGAGCCGAAAGGGTTCTGGCTGAATACGCCCATGATGGCATACTCGGCGGCCTGCTGGTCCTCGGATTTGACGCCAATGTAGTAGACGCCGTTGATGGCATTGGACGAGACGATCACCTCGGTCCCGCCGCGGCTCAGGGACTTGTCGGCCGCCACCAACACCGCGGGATCGAGGTTCGTCAGGCCGAAGTTGTTGGGAATAACTGGCGGCGCGACATATAGATCGATGTCAGCCTCCGGCCGCGGCGCGAGGTCAACGCTCGGCTCGAAGACGCCCATGCGCGTAATGGCCAGGTTCTCGGGCAGGAAGGTGAGGAAGGCGGCGTTGGTCCAGCCGGTGTCATTGGTAATGACGTAGAAATGCCATTGGTTGGTCACGCCCAGGGTGATCACCGCGTTGGCGAAGTTGGCGTCCATGATCGTGTTGGTGCCCAGCAACTGCGGATTCGCGCCCACCCGCTGGTTGAACAGCACGCCCCCGGAGTAGCCGGGGGAATTGGCGAAGCTGTTGGTGATGACCGTCACCAGCGGCTGGCTGGTGGAAACAATCGCCGCGTTGGTGTCAAAGGTGATGGCGTTGGTGATCAACCCGTCCCCGCTGGAGATGACCAGCGCGTAATCCTGGCAGACGTTGTTGGTCTGTCCGGTGACCGCGTTGACGTTGACCCGGCGGGCCGCCACGGTGATCGAGTAATTGGTGCTGAGCGAGGAATTAAGGCCCTGCTTGGGGGAGAGCAGGACGCTCTCGACGTTGTTCACCCGGTCCACATTGGGCACCGTATTGGTATCCCACGCCTGGTTAAAATCGTTGCCGGAGCCGATATCGTTGCCGAAGTAAATCAGGTCGGGGCTATCCAGGTTGGTGACCATCAGGTCCAAATCGTTGACGAGCTTGATGCTGGCGACCGGGTTGCCGGGCGGGTCAGTCCAGACGAGGGTGACGCGCAGCGGCTGGGACTGGGCGTCCGGGGAGAGGACCACCTTGTAAGTGCGGCTTTGGCCCGTGGCCAGCGCCTCGGCCGGGCTTTGATCCGCCATGACCATCGGCTTGGCCGTGGCGGTTACGTTGGTCAGGGCGGCGGGCAGCGTGGCGGGCAGGTTGATCACACCCCAGCCCTGGGACACCACCGCGGCGGTGACGTTAAAGTCATAAAGGTTCCCCACCGAGCGGGCGCCGTTGATCAGCATGGCCTTCATGAGCGCGGGGCTGTTGGTGCGGCCCAGCCGTTGCTCGAAGAACTCCTGCATCAGGGCGAGGGTGCCCGACACATCCGCCGCCGCCATGCTGGTGCCTGATTCGTAGCGATAATACCCCCCCAACGAATCGTTCATGTCCTCCAGCACCTGGAGGTAGTTGCCCAGGTCGTTGGTAACCACGATGTCCGTAATCAGATCACACACCACCTGGTTGGAGGTCAGGTTGCCGATGCCGAAATACCAATAAGCGTCAACCGGGTCCAATACCGGGAGGTCAGTCGGCACCGAGAAGTGGTTGGTGTTGATGGGCGCATCCGTGTTGGTCGGCCACCGGGTCGAGTTGAGATACATCGGCAGGTAGGCGTAGGGGAACGGAACCGGGGAATTGGTGTTTGGCACCACGGTCAGGTTGAGCTGGACGGCGTTGCCGGGGACGAAGATCGAGTCCAGGTAAAGGCTGTTGGTGGGCAGGAACACATCCTGATAGATGAAGATGATGTGGCTGGTGGGATTGTAATAAGCGTTGGTGTCCCACTGCTGCGAGCGAGTCGAGATGACAAAGGTGCCCGGCGCGACCAGGTCGGGCTTGAAGCGCCCGGTGTCACCTTCAATGCCGACGCCGACCGGGCCGCGGCTGGAGAAGCTGGCCACCTGGTCGTTGGCATCGGTCATGGATAACCACGGTTGATTCGTAGAGCAGTTGTTCGTAGAGGTCGGGGGCGTGCATTTCCAAACCTGGTTGGTGATGTTGCGGAACTGCTCGATGGCCCCCACGGTGATGACGTTCTTGGCCGTGCCCGGCGTGCTGATGGTGTCTGCGGTCCCGGCGCTGCCATCGGAATTGCCCCCGCCGCTATTGCCGGCGGAAAAGACCAGCAACAGCGGCTGGGAACCGCGCACTGTCGGCAACGCGTCGCGGACGGCGGCATCGTAACTGGCGGCATGGAGATCATAGGTCTGGGAATCGTTGCCGACGTAGTTCCAACTGTTGTTGGAAATGAAGGCGTTGGTCTGGGCGGCGGTGATCTGCAGGAACGAGTCGGAAGGCCAGGTCAGCGTCGCCCCATCGGTAAACGGTTTGGTGAACATCCCAACCGGCAGGACGAAGAGATTGGCCGCCGGGGCCATCCCGCGGAACGTGTTATTGGTGCCGAAATACGGCCCGCCCTGACCGGAGGCATTGGTCACGGTCGAAGACTGGCCGCCGCTGCTGGCGATGATCCCGGCGACGTGCGTGCCGTGCCCGTTGGGGTCCACCAGGGCATTAGTGGAAAAGCCAAAGACGCGCGGACTCAAGTCCGGATGCGTGGCGTCCACGCCCGAGTCGTTGATGTTCACCAGCACATTGGAGCCACTCAAACCAAGGTAGTTGTTCGTGGCCGCCATATCCACAGCCACCCCGATGCGCGTCCGGCTCATATCGTTGGCCGACGCCCGCGTCAGCGCCCATTCCACCTCCTGCACCCCACTCAACCCGGCAATGGCCGCCAGGCCGTCCACCGGCGGCCGCACGCGCAGCACCGGCCCGAACGGGGAACTCTCTTCATCCCCCAGGATCCGGGCGCCCAGTTTCTCCAAGTCCGCCCGGGCCGCCTGGCGCGCATCCGCAAAGACCAGCACGTTGAGCGCGCTGTTGCCGGGCAACGGATCTTGCGCCACCGCCAGATTCAGCAATGACAGCTTTAGCTTGTAGTAGGGCTCGTAGGGCAGAACGGCTTGCGTCAGCGGGGCCGCTTTCAGCTCCTGCGCGACCGCGCCCGAGGCGCGGACCAGATAAGCGTTGTTGGGAATGTAGGCGACAATCTCGGCCCCCGCCGCTTGCAGCAAGGACCGGAACGCGTTGTCGATCGGCCCCCGGGCCTGCACAACGTAAGTGCCAGGATCGCCGTGGGCGCGCAGATGGTCCGGGATCGCGGGGACGGGCCGGGTGGTGTCGAGCAAGGCATTTTCCAGCAGCAAGGCGTGCTCGTTCCGCTGCAACTGGCCGATGGGCGCGGTGGTGTTGCTGAGGCGCAGGGCGAAGCGATTCGTGATGTGGGATGCGTGATTCGTGAGGGAATCCGTGGCCGGAGGTACATTGAGCGCGCCGGCCTGGCTCAATAGCTGGAAGGCCGGCGAGGGCGTGATGCGTGATGCGTGAGGGGTGATGCGTGATTCTACATTCTGCATTCTTCCTTCTGCCTTCCCCCGCTGGGCCGCCCATCGGTCGCCCAGCCGCCAGAAATAGATGGCGCCAACAAAACACATCATACTCACCGATAGCCAGATCAAAGGTCGCCAGCGCATAAGAGATTAGTTAATCAGGTTGGGTTCTATAAATCGAGGACAGAAGCGGGCAGATGGCCCGCCCGCAAAGCTGCATCAAGCTCGGATTAGTGCATGCCGGCGCGGGTTTACGTGAGGTCTTCCCATTGGTTTCGGCTGACCAGTCCAACCCGGCAGGGTTGGTAGCTGGTAGCCGGGGGTCGTTTCGGGGCAGCAGGGGAAACGACCCCCGGACAAGCGGGTTAGACATTCTTGCATCCTGGAGGGATGCCAGAACCGCTCGTTTCCTTGTAGAATCAGCCCCTGTCCGGGTAAGGTCGAAAGCAGGCTGACAACCGTTCTGGCACCCCTTCTGGGTGCAGGAGGTCTTGTCCGCGTTTACCCGGTGGTCGGCCCCCTTCGCCCGGGCCGACCACCGGCTACCCGCTGCCAACCCTGCCGGGTTGGTTTCCGAAAGTGAGATCGGAACCCATCCCTGCCGCATGGATCTCAAGAGCTTGATGCAGCCCTGGCCCGCCCGGGCGCAGCGCCAACCAGTAGCGGCAGGCATCCTGCCCGCCGTAGAGGGTGGCATCTTGCCACCCGGACCCCAGCCTGAGGTTCCCGACTTGGTGGCATTGCTGGCAGCGCTTCCGCCGGGCAGGATGCCCGCCGCTACGGCGCAGGACGACGGTAGCAACAAGATACACCCCGCACCGGGTGCCTGTGGGGGCGTAGCTTGCCGGCACCACCCAGACGGTGGCGTGCTGGCGAGCTTACTGCTTCTCATCTTCATTTCACCCTATATAGGTCCACAAAACCTGTTACATGAGTCACAAGCCGTCCCGGCATAATCAATCCGGAGGCAGGACGTTGAAGCTCTCGATGACGGGATGGAGCGAGGTGATCGCGTTGGTGCCGTGGTTCGGATCGACGCCCTCGAAGCGAACCACCGTGCGGGTGGCCGACTCCGCCACAACCTGGTAGTTCGTGCAGAGGCCGGCGAATGGGCCGCTCTTCACAATCGCCCGGGTGCTCTCGGGCTTGAGCGTCTGACCAAAGGAATAGATTACAAACCGTGGAACGGAATCGCACTTGAGCAAGCCCGCGATCTGCTGCGGCAGCCGTTCATAGGCGGCGTCGTTCAGGCCGCCATTCGGGACGTTGTTGGGTGAAGGCAAGCCGACGGTGTTCAGGAACGGCGAAGCCATCGTCAGCTCCGGCACCGACAGAATATCACTCAACCGCCTGAAGACGTGGCTGGGGTTGCTGTTGCTCCGGGCGACATTGATGCCATTGACCAGGCGCACCATCGGCGGCCAATTGGTCTGATTTAATGGATTATAGATGCCGGCCGGTTGAATGGGTATCGCGGTCAGTAGTGGATTACCGTTGACATCGAAAATCGGACTCCCGCTGGCAGTCAGGTTGTTGGTGAGCACGAGGACGCCGCCCAGGACCGCCGACCAGGCCGCGAGGTTGGTTTGGTTGACGGACAACTGGCCGCGGGTCGCGTTTTCGCTGAGGGCGGTCGTGAACAGGTCCAGCAGGTGCCAGTCATTCGTGGGCTGGGCGAAAAAGGCATCCGGGGCGATATTATAGAGGCTCACCAGATTTGTGGAAAGCTGACCTATATTTCTGAGCACCTGGCCGTTGCCGCTCCACGACTGCCATTTCTTGAACCAATTCACGTAGTTCCCGTAGTCGTTGGTACCAAAGGATTTGAGGTACACCGTCTGCCAGGGAGTACCGCGATGGACGCGCCCCAGCCAGCCAACGTTCGGGAGTTTGTTGGTCGGGAAATCCCAATTATCAGACGTGAACACCAGTGGGTCTTTGACCGTCAAATCGGTCTTTGTCAGGCTCGCGCTGTCGCCAGTCGGAGATCCCCCCCACGGTTCGTAGCGTTTATTAATTTGGCCAAGATTGGCGGCAGGCGCGGGGTTAAGTGCGTCAGCCATGAACGTCGGCGTCCATGGGTTGACCAAGTCCCCTGCCGTGTAATGCACCAGCGGATCGTTGGCCTGCCACGACGTGACCAGATAAATGTTCCGGAAGGGTTGATACGGAGCGGCAAACGTGTTGGAGGAGCGAAGGTAGCCTGGCTGAAACTGGCCTTTGAAGAAGACGATCGCATCAGACACACTCATCCCGGACGGAAACTCGTGAGTGGAGCTGTTCCAATCGACAGTTATGTGTCCCTGACTGGCTTCGATCTGATTCTGGATTCCATAGGTCGCGACATTGTCAGCATTGACGCCGTACATGCGGTTGGTGCACCACATGCTGCCATTATTGCCGCCGTCGGGGGCGTAGGTAGTACCGCATGCACCGCCGGAGGTCAGGGCAACCGCGATATCCAGGTTAGTGTCTGCGGCAAGATTCACATAATCCACGATTCGGCTCGCGACGCTATCAAACAGGACAACCTGCAGCCTCGTCCTCATATTGAGCCCCCAGTGCGGCAGATGGAAGTTCGTTCCGGAATTACGCTCAAACGTGCCGGTTAGCTTCGTAAAGGTATCCGACCCCGCGTTATAGGTCATGTTCGAGAGGAATACCAGGTTCGTCAGCAGTGGAACTTGAAACGAATACTGAGGAAGTCTTGGATTGTACCCGGCCCACGCATTGGCGGTAATATTCGTGGCCACCAGTGGCTGAAATCTCGAATACCGAAGCCGATTACCGGTTTCAAGGTTGGTAACGGTCACAGTGATGTCGGGCAACACCACTAATTGGAGGTTTAACGGCGACGCGGTCTTGTAAGAATTCCAAGCTTCGACGCCCAGCACATTGGAGATTCCCGCCACGAACATTTGGTCAATTTCGTTCACTGGCGCGGTCGTGGAGGTGCCTGGCCGGCGAAACTGCAGCTTGCGGGTGACCTGCACCTGCGAGTACATGGCGAACTCGTTGAAGTTAGGCAGGCCCTTCTTGGCGCCGATCACCAACGGGATGCCATAGACCATGCTACGGAGCAGTACGGACCGGGTTTCTGTTGGGTCGGAGAGGTCGATCGGCAGAAGGGTCGGGTTGCCGGGGGTGTTGAGCATGGCGTTGACTTGGGCAGTCATTTCGGCAGAAGTGGGTTCGTCATAGCCGATGATGAACACTCGGCCGCCGCCAAGGTCCATAAACAACGGGCGAAATACGGTTGGAAATCCGTTCGTTGCGCCAGGGACGTTGAACGTCCGGTTGGTGGTGGCGTCGTACATGTTGGCAGCGAGCTGCAAGAGGCGATGAACGCTGGGCGTGTAGAGGCTGTTCGACCCAATCGGGATTCCAAGGTTGGTGACGAGAATACCGCCAACTCCGCCAACTCTGGTGGCGACCAGGATGTTCGAGGTGCTGTAATGATCACCGACTGCGTAACCGGCGTCGACCAACAGGCGGATAGCCGCGTTGGTAAAAAACTGGGCCGGATACCACGCTTGGAAGTTCGTGGCCATATTTGGCGCCACGTAGCCGTTGGCATCTATGTTGCAGTAATTGACGTGCATCTTCCCGCCCGGCTCGGGGGCGGAATCGGTGCCGAGCTGGGACTCCAGTCGGTAGAACGTGTAGCGATTGTAGGAATCGGTGTTGGTGCCCGCCGCGATGAGGCGGTCGGTAAACGAGAAGGTTGCCGAGCTAATCCCAATGGCGGTCTTGCTCTTATCGAACAAGTCCTGCGTCGAATAGAAATGGTTGGGATTATCCGCGCCGGCCCAAGGCTTACCCACGCGCGCAGAATCGTTGTCGGGGCTACCCGGAGGAGGCGGCGGCTGCGGCCACCACGTGCCAGTCATCACCGGGCCGCTGGAGTAACCATCAACGAAGTCTCTGCCGAATACAGCGAGGCCATTGTTGAAGAGCTGGGAGACACTGGCGAGTGTGTAGTTCAAGCTTGGAGTCGCCGCATACCGGTAAGCCAGGAGGTTGCCGGCATCCTTGAAGGCCGTCCCGCTGCAGAAACCACCGACGGGATCATAGGTATATCCCGATGTCCCCCAATAGTTGGTATTCAGATCATACAGGAACGACGCGAGATTGATTTCAAAGGTGCCGACGCCCTGGTCGCGCAGGAAATCGGCGCCCTGTGGATTAAGGGTAATCTTGCCGGGGTTTCGGGCCTGGTTATGGATGGAGTTAAGGTCCAACGTCTGGCTCGCCGGCACTACAAAGTAGGCGTAGCGGTAAACGAAGGGGTTGTCCGCCGAATGGGCAAATTCCGGGCGCCGCAACACGCCAATCCATTCCGGGTCACCCATGAAGAAGTTGCTCCGTATAGTGATATTGGCCGACGGAGGCCACTGATACGGAACATAATTGCCGTTCAGGTCGTAGAAATGCAGAGTGCCTGAGGCATCCTTCACGATCTCAGGCTGAAGCCCGCTGGGGTCGTACTGTCCATTACGGTTCAGGTCGAGGTAGAACCGGAAGTCGTTGGAGTTGGGCATGAAGGCGTTGGTGACGATGAACACCGGGGCGCGCGCGTCATAGAGCAGGTTGGCTTGGTTCTGCAGGTAGTCGCCAAAGGTACTGATCGGAGAACCATTGGGATAATTGTAACCGACATTGGTTGGGCTGCTGAGCCCGTTGATGAACCCCGCCGGGCTGATGTAGTTGGTGGAGACCAGGAGGCCGTAATTGAATTCGTTGGTCGAGGCCAGGATAGGCGTGACGAGTTGCGCGATGGCGCGCTCGCGGGCGGTGTCGGCGGCGAACCGGGCGACTTGCTGGTCGGTTTCGGTGGCGACGGAGCCATGCTGGCTGCGGCTGACCACCAGGAAGGTGACCGCCATGAAGGTGATGACCGAGAGCAGGACCAGGGTGATGACGAGGGCGACGCCGCGCTCGTGAAACGTGAAACGTGATGCGTGATGCGTGAAACGTGAAACGTGAAACGTGAAACGTTCGGCGGGGAGCGGCTCTGTTTTCAATTGCCTCGCTGCCATGGGCAATTGGAGATGGGAGATTGGCACTGGATGTTTCATTGATAGGCCAAGGGATCGACGTTACGAATGGGGACGCGCTGGCGGAAGAGGTGGACGCGACTGGCCACGTCCGGGCGCTGGAGATAGGCCAGGCGGGCGGCGGGAACGGGAATCGAGTTGTAGCGCTCCCATGCCGGCTGTTCGAGGATGCCGAGCTGCATTTCCACCGCGGCGGGAACAGCGTTGCTCCAGAAGCGCAGCTCAGCCAAGTTGCCCGGATAGCTGGAGCCTGCAATCGCCCGTGCCGGATGGACGGTCGAGTAGTAGTACGGCGGGAGGGCGCCGAGCGCATTGGTCTGGAAATACACGTTCGTGTGGGAGCCGTCGCTAAAGAAGGAGAAACCGTTGATCGCGTAGGCTCCCAGGTAGAAATGAATCACCCCATCGCAAATGCGGTTGGAGATGGCCGCCGACCCGGACTGAGCGGCAATCAGGAAGTTGGTATAGAGCACTCCGGGATCTGAACGGGTGCCGTTGCTCTGGAGCACATTAGTCGTGGTGACGAAGCGATAGAGGGAGCCGACCCCCAACTGGCCCAGCCCAGTTCCAGGCAGGAGCAGGTGCCCGTTGGCGTCACTGACCCGGACACAGTACCCAATCCCGACCCAGGTCTGGTTCTGGCGCGTCAGCATGAAGCAATCCTGGAGCAGATTCGTCCGCACGAGCGTTGTCCCGGGCAGCGACTGGGTCAGAGGAGCGAAGATCGGAGCGGAGCTGCCAACCATTAGCGTGTTGAACGTCCTGGCATTGCCGCCGCAAGGCGTGATCTGCTCAATGTCTCGGGGGAGCAGTTCGGTGACAGCCCGCCCGGCCTCCAGCCGGTCCACCTGGCTCATGCTGCTGCGGAAGGCGCGCTGCACCTGGTTGAACGCGGCAAACAAGCCCACCATGATGAAGGACAGGAGCGCCATGGTGACGAGGATCTCGACCAGCGTGAAGGCGCGGTGCGTGACGCGTGATGCGTGATGCGTGATGCGTGAAACGTGAAACGTGATGCGTGAAACGTGAAACGTGAAACGTGATGCATGACGCGCGGCGGCGGAAGCCCCAATGGGAAGCTGGCGATTGGACATGGAAATTGGGAGTTTCACGGCGCTTTCACGTAGGTCCGGGGTTGGAAGTAATAGAGGTTATACGGCCGGTTGTTAGGTCCGAAAGGGGGCGGTTCGTTAGTCAACATAAGCTGGCCGCCGACGAGGGTGCGGAAGCTTTGGCCGCTCCGGCCGCTCCTTCCCTGGGAGTGGAGTGGCCAGCGGAAGACGAGGCGAACATCATGGAGGTTGGCTTGAAGGTTATTGGCCACCGCCAGGTAGTTCGAGCGAATCACAGCCTCATTTGTACTGAGGCCGGGCGGGAAGGTAACCCAGCTTGGATCGACGTAATTGGTTCCGTATGGCACGATTTCCGTAGTCATAAGGTAGCTGAAGGCGAAGTCCTGCACGTCGCTGTTATTCTGGGGGAACTTCTCGTTGGCGGGGCCGCTCAGGGAGCGAACGTAAGCCACCACATGGTTGCTGAAATAAGTGATGTTGCCGTTGGGAGAAGGGTCGTATTTGGGGGTGCTCAAGAGGCCCACGATGCGGGAGCCGCTTGTAAGGGGAAACTGCGGACTCGCCAAAGCACCGTTTACGGTGGAGTTGGTCAAAGTGTACCCGTAAACATCAGTGCGTTTGGAAATCCCATTGGCATTGCAGAGCGTGGACCAGTTAGTGATGGCCATCACGTAGTTGGTGAGGTCATCCACGCCCTGCGCGCCGTCGCGGATGGCGTCCATGAAGACCGTAACCTCCTGGTTGATGATCGTTTCCTCGCGATTATCCTTCTGCACGTTCATGCCGATCGGCAACACCCCGATAATCGCCACCAGCGCAAAGCCGATAATCGCCAGGCTGATGGCAATCTCGACCATGGTGAAGGCGCGGCATGATGCGTGATGCCCGTCCTCCGTAGCAGTACTGCGGAGGGTGGACGTGATGCGTGATGCGTGATTCTGCATTCTGCATTCTACATTCTGCATTCTGCACTCGCTGTTCATAGGACCTTTCTGCGCTCGACGCGAGCACGACCGGTCTGGCGGTCGATGGAGATCAGGCTGTAGTTGTCCTTGGTGTTGCCGGGCGGCCGCTCGGTCACCTGGGGCGACGCTTTCCGGGCCTCTTTGGTGGCGGGATCGCGCGCGAAGGTGACGCTGCCCTCCGAGATCGGGATCAGCTCCGGCTGCCCGCTCACTCCGGACACAAGCTGGCCCATGCCGTCAAAGGCGATATAAGGCAGGGAGACGTACAAGGGCCCCGTAGGGGAGGCCGAGGGCGTTGTCTGCGAGGGGAACGGGATATTGTTGGTGTAGTTGAACCCGTAAACCTGGTAGGCGATCATCCCCCCGTTGGTGGTTATCGTCAGGACTGGCGGGGAGGAGGGGATGGCTGGGGTAAACTTCTCCAGGGAGATATAGGCGCCTTGCGGCAGGGTTCGCCACGAGGATAAATAGCGCGGAGTATGCCCGCCCGGCTGATCGCCCACACCGCGCAAACAGACATAGGCGTACCCCAGGAGTTGCTTGTCCAGCAGACTATCGGCGGTGGACTTGTCGTTCGGGGTCCACAACGGATAGGTGTAATGAGCGTCCAACCAGAAGTTGGTGGGCACGAAGACCATATAGACGGTGGTGCGCTGGCTGAGAGCAAGCTGGCGGGCGCGGCTCACGGCGTCGAGCAACTGCCGGGTGGCCGCCACCTTGGCATTGGGCTTGAGCCCCCGGACCGTCGGCAAGGCGAGGGCGGCCAGGATGCCCATGATGGCAATGACCATCAACAGCTCGAGGAGAGTGAACGCGCGACCCGTCTTGGGCGTCGAGGATCCCGGATTGAGCGATGCATCTGGAGCCGGCTGGGCGCGGCCATGATCCAGGCTGGCGGGCAGCAGCTCGAGGATGGCTGCAAGGTGACGAATTATTGCCCCCTGACTCCTTGCTCCTGCCACCCGATTCCGGTCCCGGCGGGAGTCAGTCTGCGGCTGCGGTTTTTGCTGGTCGGTATTCACGATTATTTCCAGCTCAGGACGTTGTCCTTGTTGGCGCCTTTGTTGGCCGGAGTGAGGGGGTCAATCATCTTGTCGGGACCAGCCGACCAGACCATCACATGATCGTTGGCTTCAAAGACCGGGCTGCCATTGACCGGGATCGGAATGCCATTGCTGTCCCTCTTCTTGATCAGACCGTTCAGCCCCCGATTGCCAGTTAAGTCACTCGGATCCTGGGAAACAGCAGGAAGACGGTAAAAGGCGTCGCGCGCCTTCTCATCATAGTTAAGGTCAACGGTGATGATGTAAGGGTTGCCCCACGGGTCGCGGTAGGTTCCGTCCTGGCCAATGCCCGGTGATGTGTTATTGCCGGCCATGGTGGCGTTGAGGTAGCGGGTCTTATTCGGGTTCTTGACGTGGTCCTTGTTGATCGTCGGCACGAGGGGCGCGTTGGGCCAGTATTCGACGTCCAGGAGCACGGCCATGACTTCGGCGTTGTTGGTCTGATATTTAGCCACTGAGTTGAAGATAGAACAGAGAGTGCCGCCGGGCGTGCTGAAACCGGCGCCTGTGCCGAGAGGCCCCACGGGACCGACGCAAGCGACTCCCGTAGTACCGTAAGTGATGTCCTCAGGTCCCCCCGACGCCGCCGTGACCGCCGAGGCCGCAGCCATTGCGGCAACGGAGACCGGGAACTTGCTGTTCTCGGACTCGTATGTATGGATGGCGGTGGCGATACCGTTAACCTCCAATTCCGCCCTCTTTACTTGCGCCTTCACCTTGACCCGGCCAATGACCGGCAAGAGCAGCGAGGCCAGGATGGCGATGATCGCTATGACAACGAGCAGTTCGACCAGGGTGAAACCACGGCAGCGGCGGGCGTGAGTATCAGTGGGTGTTTTCATGGAGTTGGTGGGATTATCGGGATACGTGAAACGTGAAACGTGAAACGTGATACGTGATACGTGATGCGTGATGCGTGATGGGGCAAACGCGGAACGCGGGGCACGGGAGGCTTGCGGGCGAACGATCACCTGGGCCGGCCAGGCACAATCCACCCAGGTCACCGGAACCTGCCTGGCAGTGCGGTGCAAATCGGCGCCTGGCTTGGAAGCCCTTTCGACGCTGCCTTTCCCCTCACCCGGGCCCTCTTCCGTAGGGAGAGAATTCGCCGAAAGCCAGATCTTGCGCTCTAAACCCCGGAAGGGAAGGGCCGGAACATCCAACATCCAACATCCAACATCGAACCTCCAAAGGCTAAGCTCGGGGCGCTCATTGGATGTTGGGCGTTCGATGTTGGATGTTGGATGTTTCCTGAGCATGGCTTGCGAGTTCATTAGTAGGGTGCGCCAACCACGAGCGGTTTGGCGCTCCAGTTGCAGATGCGGTTCGTCTGGTCGCCCACCGTCACGTCGATCCACAAATCGTAGGTCTTGGGATTGTAGCGCGGGCTGGAGGAATTGTAGCGCCAGGGGTTGAGCTTGACGCCGGTGTCGCTCTTGCAAACCAGGGGCCCATCGAGCGCGCAGCCCAGCAAGGAAATCGGGGGGGAACCACTGCCGTTCGTGACCGCCATAAACTGGCCTGGCTTAAAGCCGGTCACAAAGGCCATTGCGCCCGGCACGTCGTCGCCCCTGCCGGGCCGGTTGCAATTTACGAAGCCGGTGACGCCGGTGCCAAACGTAGTGCTGAGATCGGAGCCATTGATTCGGGCGCTGCCGTCCAGGGTGACATAGACTGGGGCGCTTTTTGTGCCGACGTTGGTGGTCCCCAGCAGCTCGTAATAGAGCGGGGGAGAAGGCCAACTGGGAGGATTGTCGGGCGGGTAGTAGCCCAGTTTCTGTTGGAAGCGCTCGATGGCGGTTTCGATCTGCGTCATTTCGTTGAACGCCCGGGTGCGAATAGCCGACCGCTTCACGCCCTGAACCGCCGGGAACGTCAAGGCGGCCAGCACGGCGATGACCCCAATAACGACCAGGAGTTCGATTAGCGTGAAGGCCCGCAAGGACGTGATGCGTGATGCGTGATGCCCGTCCTCCGTACCAGTACTGCGGAGGGTGGACGTGATGCGTGATGCGTGATGCTGAGCTTTGCTTGCTGCATTCTGCATTCTGCATTCTTCCTTCTGCATTCTCATTGCTGTTTTCATCGTTCGCGCAGTTCGTTTTCCAGCCGTTCGCTCAGCCATTGTTTGATCATGCTTTGGTAGTTCAAATAGCGGGATTGGGCGAGCCTTTTGATGCGCGCCAGCATCCGCGGGTCAATCCGCAGGGAAATGGCGACCGACCCGGAGGACTCGAGGCCGCCGGCCACCGCGGCTTCCATAAGCCGCAGGTCGGGCTTGTTCTCAGCCCAAAATGTCGCCTCGGCCTCTTCGCTGTCGAAGATCGGCACTTCTTCCCATTTGGCAATCGCGCGCATCATGCTTTGGTTACGTCGTTAGTTACACGAGTTGCATAAGTTACACAGGTTACATGAGTTACATGAGTTTCATAAGTTACACAAGTGCTTCGCGCCGTTGCCCCATGTAACCCATGTAACCCATGTAACCCATTTGACTTATGTAAGTTCGTCATTGCGCCAGACTTTGATCCATTTTCCGCTGGTAGAAGAACCGTTCTTCGGGCTCGAACGGGCGGGCGTAAAGGACCCGCGCCTGCTTCCCGTTCGTCCGATACACACTGAAGATGCCCGTGCCATCCGCCGACACACCCAGGTTAAAGAACCTGGCCTGCACCGAGAACCGGGGGGAATCCGGCAACAGCCGAATCGCGAATGGGTCTTCAAACGATTCTTCGATTTCCTGCAACGTCAAAGAGCTCTCTAAATTGAAGGGCGGATTATTCCAATCAAACTCCATAGCAGCTTAATTGTAAATGTAATGCCCATGCAATGTATTTACATTGTATTTACACTGCACGCGGTTTGTTGTCAACTGCATACTAGAAGATTCTGCCAGAAAAAACCATAATCTCATGCCCATCACCCCGATTTGCCATTTGCCATCGGCCATTTGCAATCCGCGAGTAAAGCCACCCAAAGCCACCCCAAAGCCTGTTGATAGCCAACCGATAGGCACCCCAATGCTACCCTAATGCGTCCCCAATGCGTCCCCAATGCGTCCCCAAAGCCACCCTAAAGGTAATGCCTCAGTGGAGGCGGGTAGGGCGCGTCACTCCGTGCGCGCCGGGTAACCGCCGGAGACGACGGCGCGCACGGAGTGACGCGCCCCACCGCCGTCACTAACCGATTACCCCTAAAGCCAGGATGCGGCGGCTATCAAGCGAGGAGAATCCGCTTACCTGCGCCAGGGTTTCGCGGCGCCAAGGCTTTCTCCATTGCCGAGGCACCGAGTCTGTGCGTGCGGAGCACGGGCGATCCACCGCCCGGTTCCGAGCCGTCCGGCAACCAAGCCCGGAGGGGCGGAAATGCGGGCCGTTGGACTAGTCGTCTTTGCCGCCCTTGCCACCGCTATCGCCACCGACTTTGTTCATCAGCTCGATGAGGGGCAGGAACATGGCGATGACGATGCTCCCGACGATGACGGCCAGGAAGATAATCATGACGGGTTCTAGCAGGGAGGTCATGGCCGCAACGGCGTTATCGACTTCGTCGTCGTAGTTGTCCGCGATCTTCAGGAGCATTTCCGGCAGGGCGCCAGTTTGCTCACCGACGTCCACCATGCTGATGACCATGGGGGGGAAGACGCCCGAGGCTTCGAGCGGGGCGGTGATGGTTTCGCCCTCTTTGACGCTCTCGTGGATGTCGTTGACGGCGTTGGCGATGATGACATTGCCGGCGGTTTCTTTGACAATGGTCAGGGCCTGGAGGATGGGCACGCCGCTGCTGACCAGGGTGCCGAGGGTGCGGGTAAAGCGAGAGATGGAAATCTTGCTGACGACCGGGCCGACGATGGGCACCTTGAGCTTGAACTTGTCAAAGGCATGGCGGCCAAAGTGGGTGCGCTTGAAGAGCAGGAAGAGCACGACGAGCACCGCCAGGCCGGCGACGGTATAAATGAAGTGGTCCTTGATCGTGTCGCTGATGGCGAGCACGAAGCGGGTGAAGGCCGGGAGCTGGGCGTTGTCCAACATGCCGGCGAAGACTTCCTTGAACTTGGGAATCACATACACCATCAGGATGGACAGAATGGCGGTCGCCACGACGAGCACGGCGACGGGGTAGAACATGGCCGCGACGACCTTGCCTTTGATCTTCTGGGCCTTCTCCATGAACTCGGACAGGCGGTTCAACACGACTTCCAGCACGCCGCCCAGTTCGCCCGCTTTCACCATGTTGACGAAGAGCCGGTTGAAGACTTTGGGATGCTGGGCCAGGCCTTCGGAGAAGGTGCTGCCGCCTTCGATCGCCAACGCCAGCTCCCCGATAATCGACTTGAGGGTGGGATTCCGTTCCTGCTTCTCCAGCACGCGCAAGCCGCGCAGCAGGGGCAAACCGGCGTCCACCAGCGTCGCCAACTGGCGCGTGAAGGTGGTCAGGACCTTGGACTTCACCCGGCCGCTGAAGCCGGGGATCTTGATGTTGAGGTTGACGCTGAGCCCCTTGCCTTTTGGCTTGGCACCGGCTTTGGGGCCGGCGCCGGCCTTCTTGCCAGGCTTCACCTTGCCCTTGTCGATCTCGACGATCTTGGTCGGGAACAAGTTCATTTCCTTGACCCGGTTGATGGCTTCGTTCTGGCTGGCGACCTCGATCGTGCCCTTGCTCTCCTTGCCATGCGCGTCCATCGCCACGTAATTGTATTTTGGCATAAGGGTAGGAATTAAACGGAGTGCTGGGAGGAAGAATTGACGGAGTGATGGCGTAGTGGAGTGATGGAGAAATGGGGCGTTGGAGCCTGGCAACACTCCAATACTCCACTACTCCAATACTCCATTACTCCGTTGCCCCAAGTCTTCATGTGTATTTAACGATTTCCTCGATAGTAGTATCGCCCTCGAAGATGCTGCGCAAGCCGTCTTCCCGCAGGGGGATCATGCCCAGCTCGACCGCCTTCTGGCGGATCACCACGGTCGGCGCGCGCTCGTTGATCAAAGCCCGGATGGCGTCGTCAATGGTCAGCAGCTCGAAGATGCCTTTGCGCCCCCTGTAACCCGTGTCGTTGCAGGCGGAGCAGCCGCGGCCGTAGTAGAAAGTCTTGTCGCCCAGGTCGTGCGCGGAGAGGTTGAGCAGGGTCAACTGGGTCTCCGTCGGCTCGAAGGGGGTGCGGCAGTGCTTGCAGGTGGTGCGCACCAGCCGCTGGCCGACCACGGCCACCATGGTGGACGAAATCAAGAACGGCTCGACGCCCATATCGACGAGACGCGTGATGGCGCCCGGGGCATCATTGGTGTGCAGGGTGCTGAGGACAAGGTGCCCGGTCAGGGATGCCTGGATCGAAATCTGCGCGGTCTCCAGGTCGCGCATTTCACCCACCATGATGACGTCCGGGTCCTGGCGGAGGAACGACCGCAAAGCCTTGCTAAAGGTCAACCCGACCGATTCGTTGATGGCCACCTGCATGATCCCTTCGATATCATATTCGACCGGGTCCTCCGCCGTCAGCAGCTTCGAGTCGATGGTGTTGACGCGGCGCAGGCAGGAATAGAGGGTGGTCGTCTTGCCGCAACCGGTAGGGCCGGTCACGACGAAGATGCCGTTGGGGCGCTGGATGGCCTCGACGATGTAATCGTAGAGGTACTTCGGGAAGCCCAGGGACTCGATCTCAAGATTGACCGCGTTGCGATCGAGCACGCGCAGCACGACCGATTCACCGAACTGGGTCGGCAGCGTCGAAACGCGCAGGTCGATGATGCGGTTGCCGAGGTTGTAGCTGATGCGCCCGTCCTGCGGCAGGCGGCGCTCCGAGATGTTGAGATTGGCCATGACCTTGAGGCGCGAGACCACCGGCAAGGCCAGCGCCTTGGGCGGCGGCGACATCTCGTAGAGGGCGCCGTCCACGCGATAGCGGATCTTGAACTCATTCTCAAAGGGCTCGAAATGAATATCGCTCGCACGGTCCTGCACCGCCTGGAACAGGACCAGGTTCACGAAGCGCACGATCGGCGCCTGGTCGGCCAGCCGCGCCATCATGGCCGCGTCATCCGTGACCGCCGCCTCGTTGACCTCCTTGGCGATCTCGGTATCCGACCCCAGCTCCTTGAGGATGTCGGTGAAGCTCTCGTTCTCCTCGGGATAGAATTTCTCAATGGCCTTTTGGACCAGTGTCGGGTCGACTACGACCAACTGGATGTCCTTCTTGATGACGAAGCCCAGCTCGTCGATGCGGCCGGGACTAAGCGGGTCAACCAGGGCGAGCTGCAGCGTGGAATCGGCCATGCCCACCGGCAGGCATTGATACATGCGCGCCGTTTTGGCCGGGATTAACCGCAGCAGTTCCGGCGTCAAATCGCGCTCGCGCAGCGTGACCACCGGCGCCCCCAACTGACCCGCGATGGCCTGCAGGATGGTGTCCATATCCAGCACCCCGAAGTCCTGCAGAATCTGCCGGACGGGTTTGCCGGTGCGCTTGAACTCCCCCAGCACTTCCTCGTACTGCAGGTCGTCTATCAGGCCTTGTTCCTTGACCAGCGAGAGCAGTGGATTGGTGATGTCGTCTGCCATAAGGCCCTTCTATCCATTTCCCTGGGTCGCGGCGGACGTTTCGGCCCCTACCGCCGCCGCCAGTTCCAGCTCCTGGAGTTTCGCCTGGATCGTCACCGCGTCCTGCGCCTTGGTCACCACTTCCTCGCGCGCGATCATCCCGGCCAGGTATTTGTCAACCAGGAAGCTGTCCAGCGTCACCATCCCGTATTTGGCCCCGGTCTGGATGTCGGACTGGATGCGGAACGTTTTGTTGTCCCGGATTAGCGCCGCGATCGAGGGCGTGTTGATCATGATCTCGAAGATCGCCACCCGCCCGGGCTTGTCAATGCGCGGGACGAGCAATTGGGAGATCACGCACTGCAATACGGTCGAAAGCTGGATGCGGATCTGCTCCTGCTGGTTGGCGGGAAACGCGTTGACGACGCGGTCGATGGTCTTGGCCGCGCCGGTGGTGTGCAGCGTGCCGAAAACCAAGTGCCCGGTTTCTGCCGCCGTGATCGCCGCGTCGATCGTCTCCAGGTCGCGCATTTCACCCACCATAATGACGTCCGGGTCCTGGCGCAGCACGCGCCGCAGCGCCTCGGGAAAGTTCGGCACGTCCACGCCGATTTCCCGCTGGGTGACGATGGCCTTCTTGTGCGTGTGGTAATACTCGATGGGGTCTTCGATGGTGACGATGTGCACCTCGTCGCGCTCTTCGTTGATGATGTTGATCATGGACGCAAGCGTGGTGGTCTTGCCCGAACCGGTGGGCCCGGTCACCAGCACCAGCCCGCGCGGTTTGTAGAGCAGTTCCTTGGCGGAGGGCGGCAGGCCGATCTGCTCCATCGTGAGCATCTTGTTCGGGATCTGGCGCAGCACCAGGCCGAAGTCGCCCTTGGCCTTGAAGACGCTTACCCGGAACCGCGCCATATCGCCGAAGGCAAAGCCGAAGTCGGCGCCGCCCCGCTCGCGAACGCCCTGAATGTGGTCTTCAGACGTAATGCTGCGCATCAGTTCCTCGGTGCCGTCCGGCCCCATCGGCGGCCCTTCCACGCGGTGCAGAATGCCGTGCACGCGAATCACGGGCGGCGCGCCCACGCGGATGTGCAAGTCGGACGCCCCTTCGGACACCACCAACTGCAACAGATCGGACATCGAGTAAGACATGCTTAATTCCAGTTATGTGCGCATTCGCTCAGCGATACGCTTATCAACATTCAACCCAAGTTACCACTAAGAATAGACATTCGTGAAGCCCCTTTGTCACGCCGGCCCGGATCATCTGGCGGGATCGCGCCACGCAACCTTTCCATTTACGTAACCCGGTCAAATTCAGGCCTTCCATCTAATCCACGTCTCCGACCGTCGCGCGGATGACTTCGTCCGGAGTGGTCAATCCGACCTGGACTTTGCGGATGCCGTCTTCGCGCAGGGTGCGCATGCCCATTTCGCGGGCGCGCGCGCGCAGGACCGAGGAGGAGACTTTCTCGTAGATCAGCTTCCGCGCTTCGTCGTCGATGACGAAGATCTCGAAGATGCCGAAGCGTCCGCGGTAGCCGGTATTCGAGCAGTTGGAGCAGCCTTTGCCTCTTTGAAAGGTCGCCCCTTGAGTGCTGGCCGCATCCAGCCCCAGCGTCCGCATCTCCGCTTCCGTCGGCAGGTAAGGGGCGGCGCACTGCTTGCACACTTTCCGCACCAGCCGCTGGGCCATCAGCGCCCGGGTGGACGAGGCGACCAGGAACGGCTTGACGCCAATGTCGATCAGGCGCGTGACAGCGCTCGGGGCGTCATTCGTGTGCAGCGTCGAGAAGACCAGGTGCCCGGTCAGCGACGCATTGATCGCGATGGTGGCGGTCTCCAGGTCGCGGATTTCCCCAATCATGATTACGTTGGGCGCCTGGCGCAGGATCGACCGCAGCGCGAAAGAAAACGTCAGCCCGACGGCTTCGCTGACCTGCACCTGGTTGATGCCCGACAGCAAATACTCGACCGGGTCCTCCACGGTGATGATCTTGCGGTCCGGCCGGTTGATGAAGTGCAGGCAGGAGTAAAGCGTCGTCGTCTTGCCCGAA
Source organism: Limisphaerales bacterium (assembly GCA_003152225.1). Classification (GTDB taxonomy): domain Bacteria; phylum Verrucomicrobiota; class Verrucomicrobiia; order Limisphaerales; family UBA8199; genus PALSA-1440. The sequence goes on from PLZQ01000495.1 coordinate 34,866, forward strand.
CCGGTTGGCCCGGTCACCAGCANNCCCTTCCTTGTCCAGAATACGCATGACGATGCTTTCGCCGTGGTTGGTCGGCAAACAGGACACGCGCAAGTCGATCAGCTTGCCGCCCACATTCGTCTGGATGCGCCCGTCCTGCGGAATCCGGTGCTCGGAGATCGACATGTTGGACTGGATTTTCAAGCGGCTGATCACCGCCGCCTGCAATCGTTTGGGTGGGGCTTTCACCTCGTGCAGCACACCGTCAATCCGGTAGCGCATGCGGAAGGTCTTGGACAGCGGCTCCAGGTGAATATCCGAAGCCCGCATTTTGAACGCCTCGGCAATGATCGAATTAACCAGCTTGATGAGCGGCGCGTCCGCTGCCACCACCGCGCCGTCGGCCGCCGCAGCCGCCTCGATCTCAACATGCTCACGCGTGAGGTCTTCAATCGCCTCCTTGAGCCGCGGGTCAGTCGCCACCCCACCCCGCTCCGCGTAATACTTGCTCAGCGCCGCCTCAATGTCCGCCTCGGAGGCGACGCGCAGGTCGATCTCCGCGCGCAACAGATGCGTCAGGCTGTCAATCGTGTCGAGGTCCGACGGGTCCGCGAGGGCGACCGTGATGCTGTTGTCGTGTTTGAAGACCGGCACGACCCGGTATTTTCTGGCAATATGCCGCGGGATTGAGGCAATGACATCATCGGCGATTTTCAGCTCGCTCAGGTTGACAACTTCGGCGCCGAAATGGGCGGCCTTGGCCTGCGTGACATCCTCCGGCCGCACCACCTTGTTGGCCACCAAGAGGTCCACAACCCCCACGCCGGCTGCCTGCGCCTCCTGCCGCGCCTCGGCCACCTTTTCAGCGGAAACGAACCCGAGGTCAACCAGGATATCAGCTAGATAATCGTCTTTCTCAGCCACGTTTTATTTTGCACTACACACGTTCGTCGTGGAAATGTGTATAGCAGAGTACCGAGGAAACCCGCAATGTCAATGCGCGCCCTTCAGGAAATGAAGACCCGGGCGCAAATCAGTTTTTAAACGGGGGGGGCGATGAGGCTGAGGTGCATGAGTACCTTGAAAACTGCCGCAGAAGCCCCATGCACCACGGCGAGCAGACCCTGGAGCTTTTCTCAGGAAGTAGCCGCAAATGTTGGTCGGTGGGAGCCGGAAACCCGGATCAATTCCCTGCAAACCGCGGTTTCCGCGCGCAGGCTGGGTGTCAACGGAGGCGAAGAAGGACCCAGGCGGGTTACGGCTCCCCGAGGCCACCCTGAAGCCACCC
>PLZQ01000061.1 GCA_003152225.1 Limisphaerales bacterium
TACTGGCAGGACTTCTTCGCGCACTCGGCCCCCGGCGACGCACCTCCCGCCGAGATGCGGGAGGAATGCATCGCCTGCATCAAGAAACGGCTTAAGCGCCTTTACGCCGGCAAGAACCCTGGCCGAGCCCTGTTCGAGCTCGCCGACTACGTCGCTTGCTTCACCGTAATCGATTCGCGCAATTAGCTGGGGGGAATGGCGCCGCCTTGTTTGGTGAACTTGTGGGTGATTTTATGGCCGGAGGGCCGCTCCTTCGCCCGGTAGCCGCGCTTGAGCTGCCGTTTCATGTCTTTGGAATAATCGGTGAGGACTTTCCGGCTGCATGAAGCAGCCCCGTGAAAAGGAGGGAGGAAGAGGAAAATCGCAGCGGGCGGGCAGAACGTGATGGCAATAGACAGAGGCATCTCGGGCAGAACTGATTCGCATGCGGATTTTCCTTCCGCCGCTTTACGCTCGTGCGTAATCTCTCGCTCGCTTGAAAGGTTTCAGCCAATGACCGCACCGCTGCAACAGTTCGGTGGGAACTGGACGGACGAGAAACTCGACCGCCTGCGGCAGTATTTGGCCGCCTACCAGCAAGCTCTTAAAGCGGGGCCTTTTACACGGTATTACATCGATGCCTTTGCGGGCACGGGCTACAACACGCCGAAATCCGCCCCAGAGGATGCGTCGCCCCTTCTTGACGATCTGGTGTCGCAGGACACGCGCAAGTTTGTTGACGGCTCCGCGCGAATCGCCTTGCAGACCAAGCCACCCTTTGATCGTTACATTTTTGTGGAGCGGGACCCGGATCGCTTTGCAGAGCTCACCAGGCTCCGGACTGACTTCCCCCATCTAAAAGAGCGGGTTCATTTGGTGAATGATGAAGCCAACGGCTACCTGACTTCGCTCTGCAAAAGCTGCAATTGGATTGCCGAGCGCCGCCGCGCAGTCGTTTTTCTCGACCCTTTTGGTATGCAGGTAACCTGGAGGACGATTCAGGCGATCGCCGAAACACAGGCTATTGATCTCTGGTTGCTGTTTCCCTTGGGGATCGGGGTCATGCGGATGCTGCCCAACCACGGGCACATTCCGCCAGCGTGGCGACGGCGCCTGGACGGGATGTTTGGAGAGCCTGACTGGTATGCTGCCTTCTACGAAACCCAGCCGACGCTGTTTGGCGGAGCCGATTCAATCGCCGTCAAAAGAGCCGACTGCACTGCAATCAGTCGGTATTTTGTAAAGCGCCTGAAGACGGCGTTTCCTTATGTCGCCGGAAACCCGCTGCCGCTCATGAACTCGACTAATTGCCCGCTCTATCTGCTCTGCTTCGCCGCGGGAAACCCAAAGGGAGGACCTATTGCAAAACGCATTGCAGAGCACATATTGAAGCCATGAACCCGCTCTTAGAGACTGCCGCACTGCCAGAACTCGCCGTGCCGCCCAAGCGAGTCGTTGGCCGGATTGATCGCCGAGTCGGATTGTGGCATGCGCCGGCTGTCATCGCGGAGAACAACTTCATTTACAAGAGCCTGTCGAATTGGGCGTTCAATGTGGCGGTGGGGTGCTCGCACGCGTGCCGATTCTGTTATGTGCCGAGCGTCGCGACCATCAAGCAGGCCGCGAAGCTGGCTGAATACGGGGTCGAAGACCCGGATGTCGAGTGGGGCGATTACGTCCTGCTCCGACCGTGGGACGAGGACAAGTTCCTCGCCTCGCTCCGGTCGGCGGAGCATACCCCGCGCGCGCAACTCAAACCCGACGGCAACCGCGCCGTGATCTATTGCAGCACGACGGACCCTTACCAGGTTATCAGGCACCCGGACCCGGTGCGTCAGCGCGAACTGTCGGCGCACGCACGCACGCTCGTGCGCCGCTCGCTCGAACTGATCCGCGATCATTCCACACTGAACGTTCGCATTCTCACACGGAGCCCGCTGGCGCGGGCTGATTTCGATTTGTTCCACAGCTTTGGCCGGCGGCTGGTATTCGGCATGAGCCTGCCGACGGTGCGCAACGACCTGTCCCGGGTGTATGAGCCGAAGGCCCCGGCGCCCTCGCAGCGACTGGCCACGCTGCGGGCAGCCAAAGAGGCAGGTCTGTATGTTTATGTGGCCGTCGCCCCCACCTACCCCGAGTGCGACGAAGCCGACCTTCGGGCGACGTTGGCAGCGGTCGCGGAGTTGGAACCGATTACCATTTTCCATGAGCCTATCAACATCCGGGCCGAGAACGTGGCGCGCATCGAAGCGCAGGCCCGGGCCCTGGGCGTGCAGTTGAAGACAGAGGTGTTTGCGACGCGCGAGAGCTGGCAGGATTATGCGGTGCAAGCGCTGCGCACCGTGTCGCGACTGGCCAAAGAACTGGGCATCGAGCAGCACTTGCACCTCTGGCCGGACAAGTCGCTGGGCAGCCAGGCGCTCGCGGATCGGATGACGAATCCGCGGCAATATCTGAAGCGCCTCGAACACTGGTGGCACCGGGTGAGTGAGTGGCCGCGCGCGAACAGCACGGAGAAATGAGCCGATCTGGTCCGCGGCAGGGTTGCTCCGAGGTTCCGGCGGTTGAAACGGGAGCAAAGCCGGCAGCGCTGAAATCCGAAAATGGTCGGGCAAAGCCACCTAAAGCCACACTTTCGCAAAAGCTGGAAGGCTGAAACCTGAAAGCTGAAATCAGGGTCCGGTCCGAATGGCGCTTAGATAAGGCCAACAAAACGGAGCTTCTCTCAGGAAGTGGCCGCAAATGTTGGTCGGCGGGAGCCGGAAACCAGGATCCATTCCCTGCCAACCGCGGTTTCCGTGCGCAGGCTGGGTGTCAGCGGAGGCGAAGCAGGACCCCGGCGGGTTACGGCCACCCCGAGGCCACCCGGAAGCCACCCTCAGGCCATCTGGTGGCCAACCGGTAGGCACCCGGAAGCCACCCTGAGGCTATCCTGAGGCTACCCTGAGGCTACCCTGAAGCCACCCTCAGGCTACCCCGGGGCTACGGCTGGGCTATGAGTATTCCCGATTTAGCGGCCATTCAGCCTGGGAAGCCACAATGGCTTCAGGGGTGGGATCGTGCGCCGGGGCGATTACCTGGCCAGCCATTCATTAACCTTTGTCATGAGGGTGGAGGCGTCGGCGACGTAGAGGACATCAGCCTTGCCTTGATGCAAGCGCCGCCGTCATGTCCGCCGCTGCCAGAGCTGCCCCCGCTCTTCTGGACCGAGGTTGCCAAACAAGTTGCTTACTGGCAGGAGTTCTTCGCGCAAGCGGCACCTGGCGACGCTCCCCCCGACGAAATGCGCGAGGTCTGCATCACCCGCATCAAGACACGCCTCAAGCGCATCTACGCCGGCAAGAAGAACGCTGGCCGCAGCCTCTTCGAGATGGCCCACTACGTCGCGTGCCTCACCGTAATTGATTCGCGCAATTAGCTGACCGCAGCGGCATAGCTCCGAAGTCAACGGGACTTCGGCGGGCCAGAGATCTGTGATGGAGCAGGGATATCAGAGCACCAGCAGGAATCGCTCGAGTGGTTGGAAGGCTGGGCTGTCCCAGGGCCAGACACCCTTCTGGGCGGCTNNAAGTCATCGAGGCTATCGTGGCGCTCGCCTACAAGAACGCCAAGAACAGCTTCACGCTTCCCGGGTTGGGCAAGCTGGTGCTCGTGAACCGCAAGGCCCGCATGGGTCGCAATCCAGCCACCGGGGCGGAGATCAAGATTCCTGCCAAGCGCGTGGTGAAATTCCGCGTGGCCAAGGCAGCCAAGGACGCAATCCTCGGCACCAAGTAAGGCGAATCAATTCATTATCGTCGTGAAGGCGGAGGATTTTCCTCCGCCTTTCTAGTTTCTATCTTGTCGGCGTGACGGTTCTCGAAGCTATTCAGCGCAGCACGGAGTTCCTGGCCAAGAAAGGCGTGGATTCGCCCCGGCTGCAAACGGAATTGCTGCTGGCGCACTTGCGCAAACAGCCGCGCATGCGGCTTTATCTCGAGTTTGAGCGCGTGCTCACGCCGGCGGAGGTTGACGGTTTTCGCGAACTCATCCGGCGCCGCGGCCAGCGCGAGCCGTTGCAGCATATCGTCGGTTCCACCTCGTTCTGCGGTTTCGAGATCGCGGTGAACCGGGACGTGCTCATCCCGCGACCGGAAACAGAGCTGCTGGCCGAGCGCGGCTGGACCTTCCTGAACCAGCTATCAACTATAAACTCTCAACCCTCAACCGCGCTGGACTTTGGCACCGGCAGCGGCTGCCTGGCGATTGCGCTGGCGTGCAAGTGCCCGACAGCCGAGGTCTATGCCGTCGATATATCCTCCGAAGCGCTCGCGCTGGCCCGAGAGAACGCGGCGCGGCATGGCGCGGCGGAGCGCATCCGGTTCCTGCACGGGGACGGGTTTGCGGCCGCGCCCGCGGGAGCCCGGTTTGATCTAATCATCAGCAACCCGCCTTACATCCCGACCGCCGAGATCGCGTCGTTGGAGCCCGAGGTGCGGGATTATGATCCGCGTGGGGCGCTGGACGGCGGGGCGGATGGCCTGGATTACGGGCGGCGCCTGGCGGCGGAGGGCGCGCGGTTCCTGAAGCCGCACGGGCGGGTGATGCTGGAATTTGGCGACGGCCAGGCCGAAAGCTTGCGCGAGATTCTGCAACAGCAAATGTGGATTGTCGAAGCGATTGAGGCCGACTACACTCGCCGCCCGAGACTCATGGTTGCGCGGCGAGCAGACTCACCTGCAGACGAACCGAGCGCGGCGCGATCGCAACCAGGATGACGGGTGACGAGTAATACTAGATTTCCATGGATAGCTTTTTAATTAAGGGCTCGGTGCCGTTGCGCGGGGAAGTGGTCATCAGCGGGGCGAAGAACGCCGTGCTGCCGATCATGGCGGCTACGCTGCTGACCGGTGAACCGTGCGTGATCCGGCGCGTGCCCAACCTCAGCGACGTGAAGTTCATGGGCCAGATCCTCACCTGGCTCGGCGCCCAGGTACGCTTCGAGGGCGACACGGTCCACATCCAGGCCCGCAAGATCAAGGGCGTCGGGGATTACGATTTGATCCGGAAGATGCGCGGCTCGATCTGCGTGATGGGCCCGTTGCTGGCCCGTCTGAAGAAGGTCGCCGTGTCGCTGCCCGGCGGCTGCGTGATTGGCGCGCGGCCCATCAACCTGCACCTGAAAGGATTCGAGGCGCTGGGGGCCAAGGTGGCCATCGAGAACGGCTACGTCCAGGCCAGCGCCAAACGGCTGGTCGGGGCGGCGATGTTTCTGGGCGGCCGCGCCGGCTCGACGGTGCTGGGCACGGCGAACGTGATGATGGCGGCCACGCTGGCGGAGGGGGTGACCGTGATCGAGAGCGCGGCGTGCGAGCCGGAGGTGGTGGACCTGGCGCAGTTTCTCAATGCGATGGGCGCGCAGATTTCCGGCGCCGGCAGCCCCACCTTGACTATCACTGGCGTGAAGGAATTGCACGGCGCGGAGCACGAGGTGATCCCAGACCGCATCGAGGCGGCCACCTATGCGATTGCCGCCGTGGCCACGAACGGCGAGATCAAGCTGCGCGGCGCGCGCGCGGACCATATGCGCGCCGTGCTGGACAAGCTGAAGGACGCGGGCGCGGGCATCGAACGCTGCGGCGCGGACATCACCGTCCGCCGCAACGGCCGGTTGAAGCCGGTGGACATCACGACGCTGCCCTACTCGGGCTTCCCCACCGACGTGCAGGCGCAAATGATGGCTTTGATGGCGCTCACGCCGGGCATCAGCATTATCACCGAGCGAATCTTCGAGTCGCGCTTCATGCACGTCAGCGAGCTGACGCGGCTGGGGGCGGACATTGAAATCGAAGGACCGAGTGCGATTGTGAAAGGTGGGAAGCCGTTGAGCGGGGCGCCGGTCATGGCCAGCGATTTGCGGGCGTCGGCGGCGCTGGTGATCGCCGGGNNTGGCCGCGCGCGGCACCACGCAGGTCAATCGTGTGTATCACATTGACCGCGGTTACGAGAACATCGATGGCAAGCTGCGGCAACTCGGCGCGCGCATCGAGCGGATCGAAGAATCATGACTAAGCTAATTGCAGCCGTCCTCGTCGTGCTGGCGTGCTACGGCGTGTGGGAGTTGTTTCTTTACTGGGAGAAAGTGAAGAACCAGGAGGAAACCGCCCAAAAGAGCAACGCGGCGGCCATGGGGTTGGGGGACCAACTGCCGGGGATGGCATCCGCACTCGAACCGTCGCTGCAGGCCGCCAAGAAGCAGGGCGCCGCCGGGTTGAGGAACTGGCTGAAGGCGCACAACCAGAGCATCGAGGACCCGCGCAAGGCCTGGATCGAGCTGGATTACTGCGTGGCCGTCGCCCGTGAGGACACCTCGGAAGCCAAGCGCGTCTTCAAGGAGGTCAAGGAGCGCACGCCGACTTCCTCGCCCGTCTGGCCGCGGATTCAGCAACTCGAAAAGACCTACCAGTAAGATTTTGCTAGCCAGAGGCGCGACGGTGCGATATCATCGCACCGCAGTCGGAAAACAAAAAGACGCCTATGGATGTCATATTTAATTGTCCGAAATGCGAGCAGGAGCTGGCGGTGGATAGCACAGGGGTCGGTTCGGAAATCAATTGCCCGTCCTGCGGTGAGGCCATAATCATCCCAAAACCCGAGTCGGTGGTCAACCACCCCGGCGTGGACAACGCGCCCGCTGGGACGCGGGCGGAGGTCCATCCCGTCAATGCCATCGCCTCCTCCGCCGCCGCGAAGGTGGAAATGCACCTGCGCGTGCCGGTCCGCACGGCGCCGACGGAGAGCTTGATCGTGAAGCCGCTCGTCCCGCTCGAAATCGCCGCCAAGTCCACGGACAAGAAGATGCGCGTCAAGACGATCAAGCACACTGACTGCGTCGAGGTGGGCAAGGATAAGTTTGACGAGGTGGTGTCAAGCTTCCTGGAGAAGGCCGGCGAGTCGAATGTGATCAGCATCTCGACCATTGTCTATACGCACTTGGACATCGGCACGCAGAAGCTGCTCCAGGATTTCGGCGTGATGGTCGTCTATCGCGGCTAGCCCAGGACTTCGGCCTTCGGGTTTCGGGCTTCGGATTTGAATCGCCCCGGGCCGGCGGAGCGCCTTGACTGGCCCCGCGCCCCTCGTTACTCTGTCCCCATGCATAGCCGGTTTATTCGCCTGGTGCTGATTGCGGTTTGCCTGCTGGCCTTTCCGTCCCGGTCGCCGGCGCCGCTGATTTATCGGCCGGGAGAAGGCTGGACCTACGAGCCCGTCGGCGCCGAGGGAGGGCGATGGCAGCGCCCGCGCGCCAAGGAGCAGATGGAGGTCGCCCAGCTCGCGTTCGACCGGAAGGATTACAGTGTGTCGCTCAAGGCGGCGCGCCGCGTGGTGCTGGTGTGGCCGCTGTCGGATTACGCGCCCCAGGCGCAATACCTCGTGGCCCGCAGTTACGAGGCCAAAGGCGACGCGGAAAAGGCTTTCAAGGAGTACCAGAAACTATTGGAGAAGCAGCCGAAGATTGCCAACTTCGGCGAGATTCGGCGCCGCCAGTTCGAGATTGCCAACCTGTTCCTCGCCGGCAAACGCTTCAAACTGTGGGGCACCCTTCCCCTCTATCGGTCCATGGAGCGCACCGCCAGGATGTATGCCGATATCGTGAAGACCGGGCCGTACAGCGATGTCGCGCCCCAGGCGCAATTGAACATTGGCACCGCGCGCGAGAAGGAGAAGGCGCTCGGCTTTAGAGCCCCCGACTATACGGCCGCGGTGGCCGCTTACGATCTTGCCGCCGATCGCTATCACGACCAGCCCCAGGTGGCCTCCGAGGCGATCTATCGGGCCGGGCTGGCTTACGAGAAACAGGCCCAGAGCCCGGACCGCGATCAAGGCACCGCCGGTCAGGCCATCGCCAAGTTCACCGATTTCATGGCGCTCTACCCGAACGACCCGCGGGTGCCCCACGCTCAGCAGACCATCGCGATGCTCAAAGGCGAGCAGGCGCGCGGCTACTTCGAGATCGCACAGTTCTACGAGAAGCGCCATTTGTGGAATGCCGCGCGCATTTACTACAACGAGGTCCCGTTGCGTGATCCCAATTCACCCTATGCGCCCAAAGCGCTGCAGCGCCTGGACCAGCTCAAGCAGCGGCTGCAAGCGCCGGCCAAATAGTATGAGGCTTTGGCAGTGGCTGCTGGTCGGTCTGATGGCGCTCGGCGCGAGCGGCTGCGCCGGCTACAAGCTCGGACCCGTCAACGGCCTGGCCGCGCGCGAAAAGTCGGTGCAGGTCATTCCGTTCAACAACCAAACCCTGGAGCCGCGCCTGACGGACGCCGTCACCAGCCAACTGCGCAATGAGTTGCAGCGCGATGGCACCTACCAGCTCGCCACCCGAAACGACGGGGACATTATTGTCACCGGTACCATCAGCCGCTATGAGCGGTTCGAGGTCAGCTTCTCGTCAGGCGACATCCTGACGGTGCGGGACTACCGGTTGGAGCTGACCGCGCACGTGACGGCGCGCGACCGCAGCTCCGGCAAGGTGGTGCTCGATCAACCGGTCAAGGGCACCACCCTTATCCGGGTGACCACCGATCTGACCAGCACGGAGCGCCAGGCGCTGCCGCTGCTGGCGGGCGACCTGGCGAAGAATGTGACGGAGTTGTTGGCGGAGGGAACCTGGTAGCCCGGCGTTTGTGAATAAGTCGGGCTTGCCTGCCCGCGGCCATTTGGTAGCAATGAGCCGTCTTAATTAACGACCAAGAACTTAAACAACTATGATGAAATCTGCCCTCAAACTCGGAGCCATAGGTCTCCTGGTCGCCGCCATCGCCGGCGCGCCGACGCAACTCCTGGCTCAAACCACCAATAAGCCCGCCGCTACCAGGAAGTCGACTGCTGAGAAAAAGGCGCCCAGCGACAAGAAGCGAACCGGGGGCGGCGTTCACGGTAACCTGGCAGCGATCGACAAGGTCGCCAAGACCATCACAGTAGGCAAACGCACTTACCAAATCACGTCCGACACGAAGATCTCCAAAGCCGGCAAGCCTGCCACTCTGGAAGACGGCGTTCAGGGCGAGTATGTCAGCCTCGGCTATCACGCCACCGATGACGGGAAACTCAATGCGACGACGGTGAAGTTTGGCGGGCCCCAAGCAAAAAACGCGGAGAACACGAAGGCCGAGAAGAAGACAGAGAAGTAGTTTTCACGCTGACGCGTTACGAGGGCAGCCTCCGCAGACCCTCTATTTGCTTCGCGAAGGTTTGCGCGAACTGGTGTTGACCCAACCACGTTGGTGCGCACGCGAGAGAACTCGCGAGTCATCCCCGAAGGTTGGCCTTGGCCCAGGCGGGAAGACAGCGCGGAACGAGCCAGGAACCAGCCAACTGCTCTCGTACTGCTCGGTTGTAGTTCCGTTGTATTCCCGTTGTATTCCCGTTGTACTTCCGTTGTTTGCCGGTTGTACGTCGATGGCGCATCCGTGGCATCTCCCTTCGGACTCTTCTCCCACGTGGGGGCTGTTGCGGTCGCCCTGCCCGGCCGCTCGTCACCTCCGCCACCAGCTTGTCTTGCTCTTGGAGCTTTTGCTCTGGTCGTTCTGGGTATAGTGCTGGACCAGCCATTGGCTGCGCGCCGCTTCCAGCGCCATGCGGAACTCGTCATAGCTCAGGTACCGGTCGGCCGGGTTCTTTGCCATGACCTTCATCAGGGCGTCGCTGGTAGGCTGTGAGATCTCAGGGACAACGAGATTCGGCGGGGTCAGCGCCGTGTGCACGTGGGCGGCGACCAGTTCCTCCACGCTGGGCGCTTCGAAGGGCACATGACCCGTCAACGCATGGTAGAGCGTGCAGCCCAGACTGTACATGTCCGACAGGAAGGTCTCGCGCTCCCGCTTGATCTTCTCTGGTGCGACGTAGTAAGGCGTCCCCTCCGTCACCGAGCCTGAATCGACCTCGGCCTCGGCGCTGCGGGCCAGGCCAAAGTCCACCAGCTTCGGCTCGCCATCGGCGTTGAAGAGGATGTTGCCCGGCTTGATATCGCGGTGGAGCAGGTTGTGTTTGAGCGCCATGTCGAGGGCGGAGGCAATCTTGTACCCGATATCCAGGACTTCGAGTTCCCCGAGGCACCCGTGTTTCTCGATGCGCGAATCGAGGCTGCCCCGGTCCGCCAATTCCATCACCAGATAGCGCTGCCCCTCGAACTCGTCGAAAGAGTAAATGTGGATGATGTTGGTGTGGTTAAGGGAGGCGCAGGCGCGCGCCTCGCGGTAGAAGCTTTCGAGCGCCACCGGGTCGTTCTCCAGTTCCTTGCGCATCAGTTTCACCGCAACCAGGCGTTCGAGCACGGTATCGAAGGCCCGATACACCTTCCCATGCCCGCCCGAGGCAATCTTGCTGCGCAGTTCAAACTGGCGCACCTGCATCGGCATCATGATCGGATAGCCGCAACGTTTGCACGGTTCGGTGGACAGCGGGGGGAGGTCGCCTGGGATGAAGACCTTGGCTTCGCACCCGCTGCAGGTGACCATCTTCAGCGGCTTATCGGTCGCACTCATTATGCTTCAATAGTAGCATCCGCCGTTCCGGCGACAAGTCTCTTGGCGTCAATATTCGGCCACCAGCGGGCAACCCCGCTGCTTTGTTGTTCTTGCTGGGTTAACTGGTGGTCGGGGCTGTGCCCCATATGCGTTAACTTGTTTA
>PLZQ01000386.1 GCA_003152225.1 Limisphaerales bacterium
AGATCTTAACATAGTGCCGCTCCTAACGGAGCTTGAAGGCGTTCGATGACCACGCGGCTATAAACATGGCGCTCCTGACGGAGCTTGCGCTTGACATTGCGCTCTGGGAATCTGCCGACGCTATGGCCAATACTTACACCCAAATCTACATTCAGGTCGTGTTCGCCGTGCAAGGAAGGCAGAGCCTGGTTTGCCCGGAACGCAAAGAAGAACTCCAGAAGTACATCACCGGGATCGTCAGCCGGCAGGGTCAGAAGCTCATCGCCATCCACTGCATGCCGGACCACACACATGTCTTGATCGGCTTGAGGCCGAATATCGCCCTGTCGGATTTGGTGGGCGACATCAAGACGGGCTCCACCAACCACATCAACGAGCAGCGGTGGGTGCTGGGACGGTTCTCCTGGCAGGAGGGGTTTGGCGCCTTTTCGTATTCTCACTCGCAACTCAAGGGGGTGATTGACTACATCCGGGACCAGGTAAGACACCATGCGCGCAAGACCTTTCGCCAGGAGTACCTGACGTTCCTCAAGAAGTACGAAGTGCCGCACGACGAACGCTACGTCTTCAGGCCAGTGGATGAGGAATAGCTCCATCAGGTCCGACGTGGGTGAAGCGTGAGCATCCCGCTAGCAGTTCAGCGTGCAGGCCGCCGGCGCGGGAAAGCTCCGTTAGGAGCGCCATGGTTATAGAAGACAAGCCCCAGAACACCATTCAAGCTCCGTCAGGAGCGGCATGTTTCGGGTTGAATGCGTGGCTACGACGGTGTTGGTAGCGTTGATCTCCATGCCGCTCCTGACGGAGCTTGTTTCAATGGCGGACGGTATTTGCTATAGACATGACGCTCCTAACGGAGCTGTTCGCACAAGGCAGCCGTGACTGGGGCCAAAATGGGTAGCGACCATCGGGCACGGTTGGTATCTTCTTCAGATGTGCCGTGCTGCTACCTTGTTTGCCTGCGTCGTTCTCTGGGCCACGACGCCCCTCTCCTTACGGGCTGGGGACTGGCCTCAATGGGCGGGGACGGATGCGAAGAACCTGGTTTCGACGGAAAAGGGGCTGCCCGAGACCTTTGTGCCAGGGGAAAAGACGACCAACGGCACCATTGACCTGGCCACGGCTCGTAATGTCCGGTGGGGGGTCAGGGTCGGCAATGCCATTTACTCCACCCCTTCAATCGCCGAGGGGAAGATCTTCGTGGGCGCCATGGAGCAGAAGAACGGCCTCTTGGTTTGCCTGGATGCCGCGACGGGAAAGCTGCTCTGGAAATGGATGGCGCCGCCGAAGAAATTCCCGAACGACATTGACGGGTTCCATCTCGGCATCCATGAAATCCCGGCGCAGATGGGCGTGTGCTCGTCGCCGACCGTCACTGGCGGCCGGGTCTATTTCGTCAGCCAACGCTTCGAGGTGGTGTGCCTGGACGTCAACCCCTTGGCCGGCACGGAACCCGGCGAGGCGCGCGTCAATTGGGTTTTCGACATGCAGGAGAAGGCGGGCGTCTTTCCCTGCGACGCGGCCAACGGCTCGCCTATCATTGACGGCGATTTGCTTTACGTGCCGACATCCAACGGCATTGATCGCAATTCGTTCAGCGACCCGCAAAAGGAGAAGCACCGCAAGTTCCCGGCCCCGGATGCGCCCAACGTGATCGTCCTGGACAAACGCACGGGCCGGCTGGTGGCCACCGATGATACACGCATCGCCGACCACCTGCTGCACGGGCAGTGGTCGTCGCTGTCGATGGGAAAGGTGGGCGGGCGGAAGCTGCTGTTCTTTGGTGCTGGCGATGGCTGCTGTTACGCCTTCGAAGCGCTGGCGTCCGTGCCGGAGCGGCCGGTTCGGTTGAAGACGGTATGGTGGTATGACTGCATTCCGCCGGAATACAAGGCCGCCGCGGGCGAGGATCGCATCACCCACTATTGCCTGGGCGACCGGCGGGTCAAGGGCACGCTCAATCAAAATGACGGCACGTTCGTCGGGATGAGCGAGATCATCGGCACACCCGTGTTGGTCGGGAACCGCGTCTATGTCGCGCTCGGACGCGATCCCGAGCATGGCCGTGGGCGCGGCGCTATGCATTGCGTGGACGCGACGGGGACAGGGGACATTACGAAGTCGGGCCGGGTGTGGTGCTACCAGGGCCTGGACCGGACGCTCTCGACGGTGTCGGTGGCCGATGGCCTGGTGTATCTCTCGGACGTGGCGGGCCGGCTGCATTGTCTCGATGCGAAGACGGGCAAGTGCTACTGGATACATGAGACCCAATCGCAGACGTGGGGTTCGACCCTGGTGCCTGACGGGCGAGTGTACATGCCGACGGCGAAGTATCTCTGGATATTGAAGGCGGGCAAGACGCTGGAGGTCCTGGACCATATCAACCTCGGGTCCCGGATTTGCGCCTCGCCCGTGGTCGCCAACGGCACGCTCTATCTCGCGACCGCCGGTGGCTGGCTGTGGGCAGTCGGGCAGGGAAAGTAGCGGTTGCGAACCACCAGGTAGCCGGGAACAAAGCCGAAATCCCCCTGCCTCCCCGCCCCGGCACCGGAGCTGCAAGCCACGTGCAAGCGTGATGGTAGCGCGTTGCTAGCGTGTTGCACAGGCGATGCCCTCTCGTACCGCTCTTGAATAGCTCTCGTATGGCTCTTGTACTCCTCTTGTCCTTATCCCTTTTTCCCACCGGCCCGACCGCCCCGCTGGCCGTCCGCCGCAGTGCCCTGGGCCGGGACGAGGGCATTGACTAGCCGCACCTGTCCTCGGCATTCCCAACCAACCACTTGCTGCCACGCGCGGATGAAGATACGCGTGTTGGCCGGTGGCACACCGAACTTCTTGATATATAGACGCGTGATGTCGCTCAGATGTTCAACGGCAGCCGGCAGCAGCCCGAGAAAGCGGTAGTCGTGGCAGGATCCTCGGCCTGCGCTGCAAGGCGGCGACCCGAAGACCAAGATGTCCTCGGTAGGAGAGCCGCTGACGCTGAGCCTGAGGGCAATGCTGTCGCCAATGCCCGTGATCTGGAGCGCTTGAACCGGATTCGGGCCGAACTTCGGCTGAGGCGGTGGGTCGGCGAGCGGCTCGCGCTCGCAAATCGCCAGGACCGAGTTGAGCTTGTTAAAGAGCTGCTGACCCTCCAAGCGGTAGTATTGGCCGTTCCGAACCAAGCGGTCCATCTCCCTGGCCCGCCGCCGCCAGGCCGTCCGTTGTTCCTCCGTTAGCTCGCCCCACATGCGCGAGAACCGACCCAAATCGTTGCGCGCGCGCCGTTGCGCGCGCGTGCGGCGCTTCCGCTTGGCCGCCGGCTTGCCGCCTTGCTTGCTCTCTGAATGGTCACGCTTCTTCATGCCCAAGTTGTCTTTCATTCTTCGGTTGGGCGAGCCGGCGCCCTTACCCCTCGCGCCGCCGCAACCGGCTTCACTGCCAGCCCGGCAGCTTCTGGCTCGTTTGTAACATCAGCCCGCCCGCCGCACAACGCTATCCCGCAGCACCACGCGGCCCATTCGAGCTCGCGTTTCACGTTTCACGTTTCACGCCCGCTCGGGTACACTGTCCCCATGCAAACGCGCAAACAGCTCCCCATCGCCCTGACTATTGCCGGCTCGGATAGTGGCGGCGGGGCGGGCATCCAGGCCGACCTCAAGACCTTCGCCGCGCTTGGGGTGCATGGGACAAGCGCGATTACGTGCATCACGGCGCAGAATCCCGAGGGGGTGCGCGGGATACAGGCTTGCAGCGTGGGGATTGTGCGGGGCCAGGTGGAGGCCGTGTTTGAGGAGTTGCCGCCGGCGGCGGTGAAGACCGGGATGCTTTACTCGGCACCGATTATCCACGTGGTGGCTGAGTTCTTCCGACAGCATCGGAAGACGCCATTGGTGGTAGATCCGGTCATGGTTTCGACCAGCGGCGCGCAGTTACTGAAGCCGGCCGCGGTCAAGGCCCTGTGCGCGGAGCTGCTGCCGCTGGCCACACTGGTCACGCCCAATCTGGATGAAGCGGAGATTCTGGTGGGCGAGAAGCTGACTTCCGTATCCGACCTCCGCGCGGCGGCACGGGCGTTGCGGAAGCGCTTTGGCTGCGCGGCGCTGGTCAAGGGCGGGCACCTGCGGGGGCTGAAGGAGGCGGTGGATATCTTTTACGATGGCCGACAGGAGTTGCTGCTCAGCGCCCCGTTCATCCGGGGGGTGAGCACGCACGGCACGGGCTGCACCTATTCGGCGGCGATTGCCGGGCATTTGGCGCGGGGGCGCTCGTTGGCGCAGGCAGTGCGGCGGGCAAAGGAATACATCACCCAAGCCATCGCGCAGAGCCAGACCGCCGCGGGACATAGCGTCCTCAATTGGTAGTGGGGCGGGCGTCTCGCCTGCCGCACGGGGCGTCTCGCCCGCGCCGCCACGGCCGAGGGCGAGACGCCCTCCTGGCAGGCGAGACGCCCGCCCCACTACTTGAACCGTTTCGGACGATTTCTTGAGCAATCCAGCCGCGGGTGGGGTATTATAGGCACGAACTCTTAATGATTATGAAAGTAATGAAGCCCTTCGTGGCAGTTGTTGTGGCCGTTTCGTTCTGCGCGGCAGCTATGTCCGCTAATGCTGGCGATACGAATAGCGTGAAGCTTAAACCCTACACGCTCAAGACTTGCATCGTGTCTGGCGACAAGCTCGGTGAAATGGGCGACGCGTACGTCTATGCCTACAAGGGTCGCGAGATTAAGTTCTGCTGCAAGGGTTGCCTCAAAGACTTCAATAAGGAGCCGGCCAAGTACATCAAGCTGATTGACGAGGCCGAAGCCAAGGCCAAGAAGGCCAAGTCCTAGGCGTTGCCCGGCCCGGCAATTCCTCCAACACCAGTGTGAAACGGCTGTTGGCCATTCTATTCTGCGTGGCGCTGGTCTGGGCGCAACTCGTCCCGGCAGTATGCGCGCAGGTGGTTCCAGCCGCTGCGGGCCGCTCCGCCTGCTCGTGCTGTGGTTGCGGCAAGGCGACCTGCTGCATGGGCAAGACGACGCCCCAACCGCGGCCAACGCCTGTCGCCCCTGCGTCCCGGGGTGCGCAATCGGGCCAGTTGCTTTTGCTGGCGCCGACGGCATTGGCGTTCGTGCTGCCTGGAGCCGCCAGCTCCATCCTTTCTCTTCCCGCCGCCTCGCCAACACGCGCGCCGGCCCTCCCTCTTTATCAGCGGAACTGCACGTTCCTGATCTGATTTCTGTCCTTCTACGCCCGTAGTGTGTACCGTGCAGGCGCATTACGGACGTCTTCTGCCGTAGCTGCACTCAATGAATTTCCTTACCTATGAAGACCTTTGTGATATTGAGTTTGCTCGTGCTGCTGGCCGGCTGCAAGGGCACGCCCACCCCGGGCGAGAAGGAAGCGCGGAGCCAGGTCCAGGCGGTCGCCGGCTCGTATCGGCCCGAGGGGCAGAAGCCCGCGCTGCCGGTGCTGACAAGCCAGTCCAGCCTCAGCAATTTCCTCACCTATGCGCTGCTGAACCAGCCGCAGGTCGAGGCGGCGTATTTCGACTGGCTGGCCTCCGTGGAGCGCATCACCGTGGCGCGCTCGTTGCCGGACCCGCAACTGACCTTCCAGATGGACATCGAGGATGTCGTCACCTCGCTCATGCCTGGCCTAATGATGAGCTTCCCGGGCGCGGGCAAGCTGCGGGCTGCCGGGGCCCTGGCCGCCGCCGAGAGCCAGGCGCAATACTTCGCGTTTAGAACTGCCTGCCTTCAGAGCGCCTATGCGGTCGAGGGCGCCTACTACCAGCTTTACTTCCTGAACGAGAAGCTCCGCGTCAACCGGGAGACCCTCGGCTTGCTGGCCGACCTGGCGAAGCTCGCCCGGGCGCAGAACGAGGTGGGCAAGGTGACGTTGCAGGACGTCTTGCGCGCCCAAATCCAGCAAAACCGGGTGGAAACCGAAATCGCCAACCTCGAGGACTCTCGCGCCGCGCTGCTGGCCCAGTTCAAAGCCGCCCTCGGCCTGGGCGCCGACCAACCCGCGCCGCCGGTGCCGGAGCGGTTTGAGTCAGCGCCGCTGGATTTGACCGCCGACAAGCTCTTCGAGCAGGCCCTGGCGCAGAACACACGCCTCAAGGGCATGGAAGCTGACGTGCGCGCCGCGGAAGCCGCCATCACGCAGGCCTACAAGGCGCGCATGCCCGACGTCAGCGTGGGGCTGATGGCTGATGTGAAGATGAACCCGACGGTTTATCGTCCCTGGGGCACGGTCTCGGTCCCGCTTTGGCGCGACAAATTGGCGGCGGAAGTCGCCCAGGCGCAGGCCAACAAACGCGCGGGCGAAGCGCGTCTCTCGGCGGAACAAATTGCACTGGCCGTGGCCGTCGCCGAAAAGGCGTTCCTTTATCGGGAAGCAAGCCGCAACCTCGAACTGCTGCAGAACCAGTTGCTCCCCAGGCAGCGCCAATCTCTGGAACTGGCCCGCTGCGGCTATCTCGCCGGCCAGATCGACTTTCTTAACCTCACGGACACCGAACAGACCCTGTTGCGCTTTGGCCTCGACGAGGTGGAGGCCCGCAAGCAACGCGAGCTTTCTCGCACGGAACTCTCGCTCATCGTCCAGGGCATGCCGCCGTCCAGCGCGGGGGTAGGCGCAATCGTCACGCCGGGCACGGCCCTGACCGAGGCAATGGGGGGCGGGGGAATGTTGCCCGGCGGCTCGGCCTCGGCCAAGAAGACCAAGGGAGGAATGTGAATTATGAGTGAGCTAAGAAGTCTCAGCAAACTGATTGGACTATTAGTGCTGGCAGCCGCAGGCGGCTCGGCGCTGTTTTTGACCTCTTGCAGCCGCGACCAGAGCTCTGCTGCCGGGGCTAAAGAAGAGCAGCTCTACACGTGCGGCATGCACCCGCAAGTGATCGAGCATAAACCCGGGAACTGCCCCATCTGCGGCATGAAGCTGACGCCCGTGCGCAAGCAGGCCGGCCCGAAGGCGCCAGCGGCCGAACACAAGGTCAAATACTACAAGTCCACCATGAACCCGGGCGAAGTCAGCCCGGGCCCGGCCAAGGACAGCATGGGGATGGACATGGTGCCGGTGTATGANNGTGGGCGCGGTGGATTTCGACGAAACCGCGCTGACGGACGTCACCACCAAGTTCAAGGGCTGGGTGGAGAAGCTCTACGTCGATTCCACCGGCCAGCAGGTCCATCGCGGCGACCCGCTCTTTGACATATATTCGCCGGAGCTTTACAGCGCCCAGGTCGAGTACCTGCTGGCGCTCAATCAGCCTACTAACCTTAGCGGGACGGGCTCGCAGGCACTCGAGTCCAGCGCGCTGGCCAAGCTCAAATTCCTCGACGTGCCCGACGAGCAAATCGTCCAGATCAGGCAAGATGGCCAGGCGAGAAAGACACTCCGCATCAATGCGCCGCGCGATGGCATTGTCGCCGAGAAGATGGTTGTGGCGGGCCAGATGGTTGAGGCCGGGATGAAACTCTACCGGTTGGCGGACCTGGGCACCGTCTGGGTGCAGTCGCAGATTTACGAGCAGGACCTGCCGATTGTCCGGCTCGGGCAGGAAGCCACCGTGAGCCTGTCGTATCTACCGGATCGCAAGTTCCGCGGGCGCGTTACCTACATCTATCCGACGGTGGATGATAAGACGCGCACGGCCAAGGTGCGGATGGAGTTTCACAACCCCGGCTATTTCCTGAAGCCGGGCATGTTCGCCACAGTGGAGCTAGCCGCCGAATTGTCGTCGTCGGCGTTGCTGGTGCCGGACTCAGCCGTCCTGCGCAGCGGCGAGAAGAACACCGTGTTCGTCGCGCTGGAGGGAGGGAAGTTCGAGCCGCGCACGGTGGGGCTGGGCCTTCGCGCGGAAGGCAACTTCTACCAGGTGTTGAGCGGGCTGAGCGATGGCGAACGCGTGGTGACTTCGGGGCAGTTCCTGCTCGATTCGGAGAGCCAGTTGCGGGAGGCCATCCAAAAGATGAGCAAGCCCAAGGCCGCGACCACGCCAGCGCAACGTGNNGGCGGCAGCCGCCACGCCGTCGGCAACCAACGCAGCCCCGACCGCAGAACCCATTGTCTATATCTGCCCCATGCCGGAGCACGTCGCCGTGGAATATGATCACCCAGGCAAATGCCCCCTGTGCGGCATGACTCTAGTGCCGGTGACCCGCGAGACGCTCGCGCGGATTCAGCCCGGTGGGCGCGTGGAGTATTACACCTGCCCGATGCCCGAGCACAGCGACGTGCGGATGGATAAGCCCGGCAAGTGCCCAAGATGCGGCATGACCCTCATCCCGGTCATGGTTCCGCCGAAGCCGGCCCAAGCCACAAACACTTCGGCGAGCGCGGCGGGCCAGTTGCCCGCGAAACTATATACCTGTCCCATGGCCGAGCACGCGGATGTCGTTTCGGACAAGCCGGGCGTGTGCTCCAAATGTGGCATGAAGCTGGTGGAGACGAGCACAGTCGCTCATGGGAAGATTGCGGAGGAGAACTGGCGGAAGCAACATGCCGGTGGAGCAGGGGAGCGTTAACGCTTCACGACTTATGCTGCAACGCATCATCGACTTCTCGCTGAAGAACAAATTCATTGTTCTGCTGGCTACACTGGGCCTGGTGCTCGGCGGCATTTACGCGCTGCGGAACATGCCGCTGGACGCCATCCCGGACCTCTCGGACACGCAGGTCATCATCTACACCGAGTGGCCGGGCCAAGCGCCGCAGATTGTTCAGGACCAGGTCACCTATCCCATCACGACCCGGATGCTGTCCGTGCCGCGCGCCAAAGTCGTCCGCGGTTACTCCTTCTACGGCTTCTCCTTCGCCTACGTGATCTTCGAGGATGGCACAGATCCCTATTGGGCGCGGAGCCGGGTGCTCGAATACCTCAGCAGCCTGGGCTCCCAGTTGCCCAAGAATGTCACACCCTCACTTGGCCCCGATGCCACGGGCGTCGGCTGGGCCTTCATGTACTCGCTCAATTCGACCAACCGCAGCCTGGCCGAATTGCGCTCCATGCAGGACTGGTATCTCAAGTACCAGCTCACGGCAGTTGAAGGCGTGGCGGAAGTGGCCTCTGTCGGCGGCTTCGTGAAGCAATACCAGGTCACGGTTGATCCCGCCAAGCTGCGCGCTTACAACCTCTCCATTGCCGATGTCAGCATGGCCGTTCAGCGCAGCAACGGCGAGGTGGGGGGCAGGTCCATCGAGATGGGCGAAAAGGAGTTCATCCTGCGCGTCCGCGGCTACATCGAGAGCCTGGAGGATTTGAGGAAGGTCGCCGTCAGCGTCGGTGCCAACGGTGTGCCCATCCTCCTGGGCCAGGTGGCCAACGTGCAGCTCGGTCCTGATATGCGCCGCGGTATCGCCGAGTGGAATGGCGAGGGCGAGACGGTGGGAGGCATTGTCGTCGTACGCTACGGCGCCAATGCGCGCCAGGTTATCCGGGATGTCAAACTACGCCTGGATCAGGCGATGAAAGGGCTCCCGCCGGACATGACCTACTCCATCGCCTACGACCGCAGCGCACTGATCCAGCGCGCGGTCCAGACGCTGGAACATAAGCTCCTGGAAGAAAGCCTGGTGGTGGCGCTGGTTTGCCTGCTGTTCCTGCTCCATTTCCGCAGCGCGCTGGTGGCAATCCTGATCCTGCCCATCGCGGTGCTGATTGCATTCATCATCATGTATGCGCAGGGCATTAGCTCGAACATCATGTCACTGGGCGGCATCGCCATCGCCATCGGCGCCATGGTCGATGCCGTCATCATCATGATCGAGAACGC
>PLZQ01000286.1 GCA_003152225.1 Limisphaerales bacterium
TGGCCGGAGACGCGAAGCACGTTCTGACATAGCGGATGGTAGAAATGAATCTTACGCGTCGCGCCCTTTTCGTCCGTCGCGGTCCGGTTGTTGAACGAGAGCCAGCCGGTGGCGGGCTGCAGCGCCAATTGGCACGGGGCGCCCACGCGCGGCCCGGGTCTGACGACGGCTTGCAGCGTGTTGTCGTTGATGGTGAGGGCCGAAATCTCCGCGCCATAGTAATACTCCAGGTCATCCCACGCCCAGCCCGACCCGAACGGCGGACCGTGGAAGTAGCTCTCATCCCCCACCAGGTCGCCGGCGATGGATTTCACCCCGGCATCAGTCAGGGCCGATACCAATGGCTCAAGCGCTTTGTAGATGCTCGCCCCATGCAGGCGCGCGTTGATGGTCGGGTCGCCCCGGCCATAGACAATCAGGTCCCCCTTGAGCTTCCCCGCTCGGTTGGGCCGGGCCTTGGCGTAGAGGGAGGTCTTGATGCGGTAATCGGCGCCCAGCCGGTCGAGCGCCAGGGCGACGGTGTAGAGCTTGGAGTTGGAGGCCGGGCTGAACAGCTTCTGCGGGTTTTGCTCGAAGATGGTTACGCCGGTGTCCAGGGATACGATTTTCGCACCCCAGAGCGCGGCATCGTACTTGGACTGGCCGACGTGTGTGGCTAGCCGCTGTCGCAGCTCGGCCAGGGTCGCGGGCGGCTTCTGTTCCTGGGCCAGCGCACTGGACCCAAGCAGGGCAACGAAAAGGAGGCAAAGAATCTTGGGAGCGGTGTTCATGGGACAGGGAAGTTGTGGGCGCGAAAGGCGTTTCACTGGCCGGATTCTGCCGACCTTGCCCCACAGGGCAAGCCGAATTGCGCAGCGGGCAATGCGGGCTTGCTTTTGGGTCAGAGGGGGGATAGTTTGTTCGTCTAATTTGACGTGTTGACACCGCCGCTGGGTTCTGGTTTCATGCCCGTCCTTTTGGTCGAGTTATTTTATGTACGCTGTATTAGAAACAGGAAGCAAACAGTATCGCGTGAGCGCGGGCGACACGTTGGAAGTCGAACTGCTGCCGGTTGAAGCCGGGCAGGCGGTGACTTTTGACCGCGTGCTCTTGATCAACAACGACGGCAAGCTCGCGGTAGGTTCGCCTATCGTGGCCGGCGCCACCGTGGTGGCCGACGTCGTCGAGCACATTCGCGGCGTGAAGACAATCGCCTTCAAGATGAAACGCCGCAAGGGCTTTCGCAAGACGATCGGGCATCGGCAGGAACTAACCGTAGTTAAGATTAAGGAAATCAAGGCCTGAGCATCGCATTCACGCATCACGCATCACGCATTAGAAATTTATGGCACATAAGAAAGGTCAAGGCAGCGTTCGCAACGGGCGCGACAGCGTCAGCAAACGGCTGGGCGTCAAACGTTATGGCGGGGAAGTTGTCACCGCCGGCAGCATTCTCATCCGCCAGCGCGGCACTAAGTTCATCGCGGGCAAAAACGTTGGCACCGGACGCGACTGGACGTTATTCGCCCTGGTGGCCGGCAAAGTCGCTTTCGACAAGGACAGCCGGCGCATCAATGTGCTGGCGGAAGCGGCTCCGCCCGCCAGTTAGGCAGGCCGGCCAAATCTTCGCGGCGAGGCTTTGGCCTCGCCGTTTTTATTTAGGGGAGAACGGAATGAACGCGGACTGGAATACTGGAGTGATGGAGTGCTGGAGTGATGGGAACTCCTCTGCTCCACCCAACACTCCAACACTCCAACACTCCAACACTCCATTACCCCGTAACCCCCTCTTCGGCGATGTTCATTGACGAAATCAAAATCTACGCGCGGGCCGGCCACGGCGGCAAAGGTTGCATCGCTTTCCAGCGTGAGAAGTATCGTCCCAAGGGCGGGCCGAGTGGCGGTAACGGCGGGCGTGGCGCGAGCGTCATCCTCGAAGCCGACCACGACCTGAACAACCTCATTGCCCAGTACTACCAGCCGCGCCTCATTGCGGAGGACGGCGAGTTCGGCATGGGCAATGGCATGGACGGCCATGCCGGCGAGGAACTCATCATTAAAGTCCCCTGCGGCACACTGGTATGGAGATTGCCCCAGGAAGGTGGCCTTGAGGCAGGCAATGAGGCCCAGCCCGAAGTGTCACGGGACGCTCTGCGCGCCAGTTCCCGCAAGCGTTTCCTGTTGCGCGTGGCCGCGCGAGAACGCGCCTTGGAGGTTGACCTCTCCCGCGCCGAAGACGATGTAACGGGGACTCCCGGTGCGAAGTCCAAAGGCGAGTTGGTTGTCGATATGACGGAGAATGGCCAACGCTTCGTCTTGTGCAAAGGCGGACGCGGCGGCCTGGGAAACCGCAACTTTGCCACCTCGACGCACCAGACCCCGCGATTCGCCCAACCGGGCGAGCCGGGCGGCGAGGGCAATTTCCTCTTCGAGCTGCGTATCATGGCCGAAGTCGGCCTGGTGGGGTATCCCAACGCCGGCAAATCGACTTTACTGACCGCTATCTCGCGCGCCCGCCCCAAAGTCGCCCCCTATCCCTTCACCACGCTCCATCCCCAAATCGGCATTATCGAGTATCCCGATTTCCATCGGCTCACGGTGTGCGATGTGCCAGGCCTGATCGAGGGCGCGCACCGCGACGTCGGGCTCGGCCACGCGTTTCTCCGGCACATTGAGCGGTGCAAGGTGCTGGTGCTCCTGCTCGACATGGCCGGCACGGATGGCCGCGCCCCGTGGGACGATTACAAGAGCCTCCTGAATGAACTGGAGCTTTATGACCCCGCGCTCTTCCAACGGCCCCGCCTCGTCGTCGCCAACAAGATGGACGAGCCGTCGGCCGCAGAGTACTTGAAGAAGTTCAAGCGTCGCATCCACAAGACCCCCGTCCTGTCCATCTCCGCTGCCTTCGACCAGGGCATCGAAGAGTTCAAGCAGACCATCCGCGCTGCCGTAGAGTAGGATAGCGCGTCTCGCCTGTTGCTGAAACAGGGCCAGTAACAAAGTCGCTTTGGACTGCGGCGGCAAGCGAAGCGCGACGCCGCTTTACCTGCCAGTAGAGGGTGCCAGGTTCAACCTCCTGCGGCACTTCCACCCAAAGCGGCGTCGCGCTTCGCTTGCCGCCGCAGTCCATACTTGCGGGGCGAGGTGTCTCGGCGACTTTGACACTGGCCGTCGCGGCTGAAAACGGTCCGCTACTTTTTTGTGTCCCTCTGACCTTGGGGCGGCTATCTTCCCGCCATGCTAAAGGCAGGCATCATCGGGCTCCCGAATGTGGGGAAATCCACGCTCTTCAACGCCGTCACCCGCTCGCACAAGGCTCCGGCGGCGAATTATCCCTTCTGCACTATCGAACCCAACCTCGGCGTCGTGAGTGTGCCGGACCCGCGCCTGCCGCAGCTCGGCAAGGTCGTCAAAGTCAACACCCTGATCTCGACCGCCTTTGAGTTCGTGGACATTGCCGGCCTCGTGAAGGGCGCATCCCACGGCGAGGGGCTCGGCAATAAGTTCCTAAGTCACATCCGCGAGGTGGACGCGCTCATCCATGTCGTGCGCTGCTTCGAGGACCCGGACATTGTCCACGTCACCGGAACCGTTGACCCGGTGCAAGACATTGAGATCGTGATGACGGAGCTGGTGCTGGCCGACATGGAGACGGTCAAGAAGCGGCTGGAGAAGATCGCGCGCGATATCAAACGCAGCGACAAGCACGCCCTCCAGGAGGCGCAGTTGCTGGAAAAGTTCCAAGCGCACCTGAACACCGGCAAACCCGCCAACACCCTCGCCTTGCAGTTGGGCCCGGAGGAAAAGCTGATCGTCCGCGGCTTCTTCCTCCTGACCGACAAGCCGACCATCTTCGCCGCCAATGTGAAGGAGGGAGAACTCGCCGCGGCGGACACCCACCCGCAGGTCACCAAAGTCCGCGAATACACCCGCGCGCATCATGGCTGCGAGACGGTGGTCATTTCCGCGCAATTGGAAAGTGACGTCGCTGACCTCTCGCCCGAGGAAGCGCAGGAGTATCT
This sequence comes from Limisphaerales bacterium, assembly GCA_003152225.1. Lineage (GTDB taxonomy): Bacteria > Verrucomicrobiota > Verrucomicrobiia > Limisphaerales > UBA8199 > PALSA-1440. The sequence continues at coordinate 4,002 of PLZQ01000286.1, forward strand.
AAAGGAGCTGGGCGTGAAGGAATCCGGTGCCGACGCGTTGATCCACGGCGCCTATCACGTCCTTGGGTTGCGGACCTTCTTCACGTTCAACGACAAAGAGCTCCGCGCCTGGACCATCCCCGCCGGTGCAACTGCCGTGAAAGCAGCCGGGACTGTTCACACCGATTTCGAGCGCGGCTTCATCAAAGCCGAAACGGTGAACTGGGAAGACCTGGTCAAGGAGGGCTCGGTCGGCCACGCGCGTGAGACGGGCCATTACCGCATCGAAGGCCGCGACTATGTCGTCCGCGACGGCGACGTGCTGCTGTTCAGGTTTAGTGTGTGAAGTGAAGACGCACCTGTGTCACCTTGCGGCGGCCCTGTTCATGACTTGGGCCGGCTCCAGCGTTGCCGCGCCCCTTGCCAACACCCTGCCCCCTGAACTCGCCAATCCCAGCGTGGAGGCCGTCGAATCCCACCCCCGCCAGGGGTTGCCCAATTTCTTCGCCAAATTGAAGCACGGAGAGGACGTGCGCATCGCCTATTTCGGCGGCAGCATCACCGCCCAGGACGGCTGGCGGCCCAAGACCCTCAAGTGGTTCCAGGAACAATATCCCAACGCCAAGGTCTCCCAGATCAATGCCGCCATCGGCGGCACTGGTTCCGATCTGGGCGTGTTCCGTTGCGGCCAGGATGTGCTCGCCCAGCACCCTGACCTCGTCTTTGTGGAATTTGCCGTCAACGACGGCGGCGCTCCCCCGGAGCAGATTTACCGGTGCATGGAAGGCATCGTGCGCCAGACCTGGCGCGCCAATCCCGAAACCGACATCTGTTTTGTCTATACCCTTACGGGCGACATGCTGGAAACCCTGCAATCCGGCAAATATCCTCGCGCCGCCAGCGCCATGGAGAAGCTCGCCGACTACTACGGCATCCCTTCCATCCACATGGGGGTTGATGTGGCCAAACTGGAAAAGGCCGGCCGCCTGATCTTCAAAGGCGAAAAGCCCAAGACCGACGAAGCCAAGAATGAACTCGGCGATAGAATCATCTTCTCCCCCGACGCCGTGCATCCTTACCCTGACACCGGCCACCAATTATACTTGGAAGCCATCGTGCGCTCCCTGCCCGCCATCCAGGCCGCCGGCCGACCTGGCCCACATTCTTTGGGCGAACCGTTCGTGAGCGATAACTATGAAAAGGCCTCGATTGTGCCCCTGGCCCGCGCCCACCTCAGCGCCGGCTGGAGCAGGCTTCTAGCCACCAATAACCTGGCCAAGTCGTTCCAAAACCGGCTGCCGGAATTGTGGAAGGCCCCGCCGGACGAAACCCTTACCTTCCGTTTCCGGGGCACCGCCGTCGGCGTGTACGACCTTCTCGGGCCGGATTGCGGGAAGTTGACCGTGACGGTGGACGACCTCAGGCCGGTCAGCATCGCCCGGTTCGATTCCTTCTGCACCTACCACCGCCTGGGCAAATTCATGGCCGCTGAAACACTCGCCAATGATTTGCACACCGTGAAGATCGAGGTCAGCGCCGAGGCCTTGGACAAGGTAAAGATTCTCTCCCAGCGGAACGAAAAGATGGACAACCCCAAGCGCTTCGATGGCACCAACTGGTACGCCGGCAGCCTCCTGCTCATCGGCGATTTGGTGGATTAAAGCAAATCACCGGCATTGGTGAAGGATGGCACTCGGTCGTGGTGTTGCTCTGTTTTCTTTCTTCTTCCAATTGCTCAACCGGGGTATAAGTCCCCCCAATGAAGCCGATCTATTCGCATCCTCTTGGCCTGAGCCTGGCGCTGTTGGCTGCCGGGATCATCACCAACGCCCACGCCCAAACGACTGACCTTTGGGCACTGGCCCAGAAGGAGGCCGGCACGCACCGTTTTTCCACCCTGTTCACCGCCCAGGACGTACGCCGCTACCTCTCCGCCGAGGAAGGGCTGAAACAGGCCATGGATTGGTGCAAGCAAACCGCCGTCACCAAGGTTTATATCGAGTCATACCGTGACGGATACACGGCGGAAAAGACCGCGCTGGAAAACGCCCGCGACAAATTCAAGGCGGCGGGCTTTGTGGTCTCCGGCTGCGTCACCCCCACCAAAGTCGGCAAGCCCTCGACCGGTTGGAAGGACACCATCTCCTGCTACACCGATCCTGCCACGCAGGCTAAGATCAAAGACATCTTCACCTATGCCGCCGGGATGTTCGACGAGATCATGATTGACGACTTTTGGTTCACGGATTGCACCTGCCCCGAGTGCGAGTCGGCCCGCAAGGCGCACACCGTCACCGTGGGCGACCAGAAATTCCCCGTCCCCGGCGAGAGCTGGGCCGATTACCGCTGTGAGTTGATGGTGCAACTCTCGCGCAGCCACGTGCTCGCGGCCTCCCGCCAGGTCAATCCCAAGGTGAAGGTTATCATCAAGTATCCACAGTGGTACGAGAACTTCCACCAGCGCGGTTATGACGTGCTGCGCGAAACGGCGGACTTTGATCGGATATGGGTGGGCACGGAGACGCGCGATTACAACGACCAGCGCTGGGGCGGCACGGTGCAATACGAGTCCTATTTCATCATGCGCTGGCTGGGTGGCATCGGCGGCGACAAATGCGGCGGCGGCTGGTACGATTGGCTAGGCACCACCGAAAAGACTTACCTGGAGCAGGCCCGGATGACCATCCTGGGCGGGGCGCGCGAGAGCATGCTGTTTTGCTACGGTGGACTCCAAAGCACGACCGGCCCGAAGAATGTCGAGGCCCTGCGGCTGCAAATCCCGCGGCTGCTCGCCACCGCGCGCGAGGTCGCCAAACGCCAACCCATCGGCCTCGCCGCCTATCGGCCGATCAACAGCGATCCCGGCAAGGAACCGCGCGTGTATGACTTCGTCGGCATGATGGGACTGCCCCTCGTGCCGTGCCATGAATTCCCCACCAACGCCCAGGCCGCGTTCTTCCCCGTGCATTGTCTCAAGGACAAGGATTTCCCGGCCAAGCTAGCCGCCTTCATCGCGGCCGGCAAACCGGTGCTAATCACCGACGGGCTGAAGACCCGCCTCGAAGGCCAGGTCAAGCTGGACGCGCCGAATGTCACTGTTCTGGATATGAAAGGTGATCCCAAGTCGTTGCTCACATTGTCACAGGAAGCCCTCGACCAGTTGCGCGCGCCATTGCTGCGCCCATTCAAGTCCGGTTTCAAAGCGCCCAATAAAGTGGCGCTGCAACTCTACAAGGACGGGAGCTGGGTGATCTCCAACTTCAACGACGACGTGGCGCCCGTGGAATTAAACGGCAACCGTTACCAAGTGGCCGACCGTGGGTGGCTGGATGCGTGGAAATGAAGGGTTAACCACGGAATAATATAAGCTTCCGTCAAAGGTTAGTGAGCTACCTTGCCATGTAGCCACATCAGGGCTACAATAGCACCATGAGTAAGACCGCGACGATTCGCACCCGCATCGAACCAAGCCTCAAGATCGAGGTGGAGGACATTCTTGCCCAGTTGGGACTGACCGCATCTGAAACCGTCCAACTGCTCTATCGCCAGATCAAATTGCAGCGGGGTCTGCCCTTTGACGTGCGGATTCCCAACGCCCTCACCGCACGCACCCTAAAAGACAGCAAGGCGGGCAGGAACGTGAAGCGCTTTGGCAGCAAAAAGGCGCTCTTTGCTGACCTGGGCTTGTGAGGACTTTCAGCCGCACCAATCAGTTCAAGAAGGATGTCAAACGCGCCGAGAGGCGAGGCAAGGACATGGCGAAGCTCAGGGCCATGCTTGAACGATTGATCGAAGGCGATCCCCTGCCGCCGGAGTGCAAGGATCATCCGCTCCGTGGAGATTTTGCCAGCAGCCGCGATTGCCATATCGAACCGGATTGGGTGCTGATTTATACCCTCACCGATAAAGGCGCCCACGTTTGCTTCGAGCGCACCGGCACGCACAGCGATTTGTTCCGCTGAGCGAAACCCGCCTCATAGCCGCCAGCAGTTCTTCGAGTTGGTTAGCCACGACTTGGGCTTGCGCTGACAAACGGGCGCGATCAGGCCTCAGGATATGAGCAATCGCCAGCCTCGCCCAGCCGCAATTGCTTTTCGCCGTTTCAAGTTCAGCGGCTATAGTCTGGCCAGTGGGGCTTCCTCGCCCAGCGCTGCTTTGGGCGATGACCTGGTCAGCAGACTTCTGCCCATCCTCGGCCCTTCCCTCTCGAACCTGACGGCTTCAGCCCCGGCCAGGATCGGCTTTGGCCGCGATTGGCCATCGGCAATTGGCCTTTGGCAAGCCACTTTCCCCTCAACTAAGGTCGTTTTCGCAGCTTCACCACTCGGCACCGCGGGCTCACCACTGGTCTGGAGGTTCGGCGCTGGTTGGGAACCAATCCCTTGCGCATCCGGTGTGCACCCCTTGTACATAAGGGACTGCAACGTTAACGCTCCGGTATTGCTTGCCCGCTGCTCTGCCGGTTTGTCGGGAACGATCTCGTTGGTTTCCTTATCAAAACCCTCCCAGCCGTCCTTCTGCTGACAGGTGATGATGAATACCTTCTCGCCCGGTCGCGGTTCGCCATACCGGGCGACGTATATTGCCGTGATATCGCTCTGCCCGTCCTGCGGGGCCGGCAGGAGGCCCAGGTAGGCCACGTTCCGGCGCTTCATCCGGCCTGCGCTGCATGGCGCCTGGCCAAATACCATGATGTCTTCCGTCACCGGGCCGGCAACGTTCAGCAACAACCGGACGCCATCCTCCCCGTTGCGGATGGTTAGTTGCGCGACCGGGTTTGGGCCAAACACCACCGGCGCCGGGGGGAGCAGCAGCACCCCTTTAAGGCCAATGCACGCCCGCGAGCTGTTCAAGCCTTGGAAAAGCTGTTGGCCGGTCAGCGGGCCCGAACCTAGCCGCCGCTTGCTCTGCACCGTCGGACCCGCCACGTCCCAGGCCTCGCGCTGCGCTTGCGTCAGCACTCGGCTCCAGGCGCGCGCGAAGCTGCCAAAGGCCCCCCGCATGTGCTGTCGCGCTGGCGTTCTGGGATTAGCTGGAACCACCAGGGCTCGGTGGCAGATCCCGTATCTGGAATTATAGGCAACGATGTTCCCGCGCTTTCCGCTGCTGGGAATTGAGATAACTTTCATAAGGTCCTGTTGACTGTGTTGACGGCTGGATGGATTGACGCTCTTTCACCCCTGGCCGGCTTCGTCGGCGCAGGTCCATCAACTCTCCTACCGAATGATAAAGCTTACCCCTGCTGGGCCAGTGGGTCAAGCGCCCTTGCGCCTGGGCCTGGTTAGGGAGCCGGCTTGCTGCGGCGAACGCAGCCGGTTAGATTCGCCTCCATGCGTGCTATAAGAAACCTGCTCTCTGCCTGCCTGTTGCTCGTGGCTCTGTCCTGCGCCTGGGCCCAAACTAACGTTGATTTCCAGCGCACCGAGGACGTGATTTACGGGCGCAAGTTCGGCACGGCGCTGACGCTGGATGTCTTCCAGCCGCGCCCGGCCAATGGCGTGGGCGTGATCCTCATGGTGAGTGGCGGCTGGTTTTCGGCGCATGAGGCCATCAACGCTAGTTACTTCCAGGCGCTGTTAAACCGTGGCTACACGGTTTTCGCTGTGGTGCACGGCTCGCAGCCGAAGTTCGTCATCACGGAGATCGTGCCGGACATCAACCGGGCCGTGCGGTTCATTCGGCACAATGCCGCCCGCTATGGCGTGGACCCCGACCGCCTCGGCATCACCGGCGGCAGCGCCGGCGGGCATCTTTCCCTGACCATGGGCAC
>PLZQ01000281.1 GCA_003152225.1 Limisphaerales bacterium
CTGCCAGGCCTTGCGCGCCAGCGCGACGAATACGTTTTGGGCTACCCCCTCCGCCGCGCCGGGGGCTTCGAGTTTGCGCAACGCGGTGGCATAGACGAGGTCCAGGTGCCGGCGCACGACATCGGCGAAGGCCGGTTGATCACCCTGCCGGACGAAGGCCCGTAGTAACTCGCAGTCCTGATGCCGCTCATTCATCTTCTTACCATCAAGACTGCCGCCAACCGCCTAAACCGGAAAGAGTTTTTGCGGTGGGTACCTGCGGCAAGAGCTCCTAAGACAGGAAAATTAAAGACAGGAAAATGGGATTTCGCGTCATTTTCCTGTCTTCAATTTTCCTGTCTCTATTCTGGGCGCGCAACAACTGCGCCGACTTGACGTCGGCGGCTAACCAAGAAAAAGGAATCGAATTTAGTGCCGCGGCGGTGGCTGGCCGTGGTCTCGGGGGCGGTGCAATTGGTGCAGACCGCGGCGGAGCGTTTCGATCTCGTGCTCGTCCGCGATCTTCTGCCGCTCAGCCAATTCGAGCGTTTCGAGCACTGCCTCCATGTCGTCCAATGTGCCTCGCAGCGTCTCGATGATCTGATTGACCTCCTCGATGGCTTGAGTGACCGCCATAGGACCCCGGGTTTGCGGCTCGCGCATCGGGGGCGAGAAATTCTCGCGCGGCTCACGCATTGGGCGCTGGTCGCTCTCGGGTGCTTCGCGCAGTGGGCGCAAGTCGCTCTCACGTGCTTCGCGCATTGTTGGCGGTGGAGTCTCCCGCGGCTCGCGACTTGGCTGTTGGGGAACCTCGCGCTCCTCGCGCCTGGGCGGCGGGGGAGTCTCGCGTGGTTCGCGTGTGGGCGCTGAGGGAGTCTCACCCAAATCGCTCGGCAGCGGTGGGGCGGTCTCCTGTTCGGCCGGAAGGGGTTCCGCGCCGGGTTGAATCGGCTCGGCATCTCCTGCCAGCGGCGTCGGCGGCCGTGGGCCCGGGGGCCGGGGTGATCGCCGCCGGCCACCTCGGTGCCCGCGCCCGCCGCGTCTGCCGCGTGGTGCAGGCCGGGATGAACCAGGTTGCTCGGGCATTACGTTTTCCGTGCCAGGTGCTTCTTCGGGAGCCATGTTTACTTCAAAGTGCCCTGAATGGCCTTAAATGCAATCTCAATTGTGCCGGCCCCTCGCCAAAACTACTGTGTTGCTTCCTGCGCCGGTTTCGGGTTTCGTTTGGGCCGTGAAACTTAATTTCAAGCGTCTGGATCTCCAGCTCACCCACACGTGGACCATCGCCCGGGGCAGTGGCACCAACATTTTCAAGGCTATCGTCGTCGAATTGACCGGTGCCGACGGCACCATCGGCCTGGGTGAAGCGGCCCCCACCTCCCGCTACAAGGAATCGGTCGATACCGTCGAGGCCTTCTTCAAGAAGGTGGACGCGCGCGGGCTTTCGTTCAATGACGTCGAAGGCAGCATGATTTACCTGGACACGCTTTCGGAGCACGATATGTCGGCCAAGTGCGCCCTCAACCTCGCCCTGCTGGACGGGGCGGCCAAACGCAACCGGAAGGCGGTGTATGACTACCTCGAACTGGGCTTCCGCGAAAACCATCACGTGACTTCCTTCACCATCGGCATTGATACGCCGGATATGATCCGCAAGAAAGTCCTGGAGGCGGAGCGGTTCCCCGTGTTGAAGGTGAAGGTGGGTGTGGCGGATGACAAGGTGAACATGGCGGCGTTGCGCGAGGTGGCTCCCACCAAGACGGTGCGCGTGGACGCCAACGAAGGCTGGAAGACCAAAGAGCAGGCGCTGGAGATGATCGAGTGGCTCGCCAAAGACGGGCATATCGAGTTCGTCGAGCAGCCTATGCCTGCGGCCACGCCGGCCAAGGACTGGGTCTGGCTCAAGCAACGCTCCCCGCTGCCGATCTTCGCCGATGAATCGTATCATACGACCAAAGATGTGGCCCAGGTGGTGGAATGCTTCCACGGCGCGAATGTGAAGTTGGTCAAGACGGGCGGAGTCAGCGCCGGCTATGACGCTCTCAAGGTCGCCCGCAAGGCGGGATTGAAGACCATGCTCGGCTGCATGATCGAGAGCAGCATCCTCATCAGCGCCGCCGCCAGCCTCGCCGAGCTGTGCGATTATCTCGACGTGGACGGCAACATTCTCATCTCCAACGACCCTTACGTCGGCGTTACGTCGGAGAAGGGGATTCTCTCGTTCGCCAGCGCGCGGGAGAAGTACGGCCTGCGGGTCAGCGCACGGGCCTGATTGCAATTCCCAGCGGCACCCCCAGTGCCGCCCACAACTGGAGCCTCCTGCTCGGGGCAAGCCTGAATATCCAGGGAATATCTAGCGCATATATGGTGTACGGATGGCGTACGGATCGTGTACGCATCGTGTACGGATCGTGTACGGATATTGTACTGATATTGTACTGATATTGTACGCATGGTGTACGACTAGGGAAGCTCTAGTGTTACTCTAGCGCAACAAAGCCGCTGCTTGGTCCCGTCGTTCCTCAGGAGCCTGAGGATCAGAGGCTCCTCGGGTGTGAAGCTACCGGGTTAGGCTTGGCGCTGTATTCGCTTGGCCAGTTCATCGTGCCATTTGCGCAGCACGCCGACAAAGACCCGGTCCGCGCGGCGGCTGAAGACGCCCAGGACAGAATGTCCGAGCGACACCGCCAGCCACAGGGACCAGAGGAAGAGACTCGCGGAGAAGTAGCGATTGAACCAGCCGTCCAGCCGCAACTGGCCTTTCCAGATCCACATCGGGTTTTGGGTGAAGGGGCCCCAGTAATAGATGGGCCAGAAGTCTGCGGGCGAGGGGCCGCGCGAACCGACGAAGTCGCACAACAGATGCAGGTGGAAAACCAGCAAGGCCAGGAGCGCCACGCGCCAGCGGTGTCGGGCGAAGCTGGTCAGCAAGGCTGCGATCAGGATGCCGCCCAACGCGCCGTGCAGCAGGTAATGATGATATTCGCCGTAAAGGTGCGTTTGCTTGAGGCCCAGGCCCTCAGTGGCGAAATCCACGAGCAACCCAAGGCCGTCCACGTCCGGCAAAATGCCCGCTAGCGTGACGAGCTGGCAATCGCGCGGGTTATCGGTGGTCTTGGCGGCGATGATCCAACTGAGCAGTAGATGGGTCTCGGGAGCCACTGGTTGTGGGTTGGGGGATGAGGGGCACGGGACGCGGGAGTGCTTTGCGTCCCGGCGTACTGGCTGTCAATCAGCCGATCTTCCCCCAGAGCGTGATTTGCGGTGGCTCGGCGACCAGTTGCCCGACTCGCGCCAGCACGGCTTGGAAAGCGGGCTTTTGCAGATGCTGGTCGAGGTGCGCTTTGCTGTCCCAGTTTTCGTGGAACATGAAGAGCGCCGGGTTGTCCTGGGCCTGGTGCAAGTCGTAATTAAGGCACCCGGCATCCTTCCGGCTGGGGGCGACCAGCGAGAGCAGTTCCTGCCGGACCCAGCTTTCCTGGCCCGGTTTGGCTTTGATTTGCGCGACCACGGTAAGCGATTTTGCGTTCATGGAGGCCGATCATCGTATCAACCGGCCCTGGCTGGCAATGCGCTTCTTGCGCCCGCCGAGCGTTAGGGGCTGCCTGCCAACCGCCTAATGCCCCAGCAATTGTTCCCGGTAGTGGGTCGGCGATTGGCCGGCGGCTCGTTTAAACACGCGGTTGAAATGCGTGAGCGACTGGAATCCGACTTCGAAGGCAATCTCACTAACGCGCAGGTTGGGATTCAGCAGGAGGTTCTTCGATTTCTCGATGCGAATGCGCGAGAGGTAATCCGTGAAGTTCAGGCCCGTCGCCTTTTTAAATATCTTGCAGAAATAGAACATGCTGGTGTTGACCGCTTTGGCCACTTGCCCAAGGCGCAGGTCTTCGGTCTGGTGCTCCTGAATATAGGCTTTGGCCCGGCTGATGACGGGCGGCTCCGCGTTCTGGTGCTGCACGAGAATCTGGTTGCTCAGCATCGAGAGGTGTTGCGCAAAAATGCTCAGCAGCTTGATCACCGATTCGTGGTGTCGGGCGGGCACCACCCGAGTGGCAAAATAGGCCTGCCGCAATGCGACACGGTCCATCTCGACGCCCCATTCGGCCAGCAGCCGGATCGTGTTCTCGAACTGGGCTTGGGTCGGTTCCTTGCGGAACACTTGCCCAGTCTGCAAGAATCCTATCAACCGCTCGCCCAACCGCACCGGCACGATGGTTTCGCTTAGGCCAGCCGGGCAGACGGCCGTGGCGGGCTCCAGGGTGCCCGCCTGGGACAGTCTCTCCTGCATCGCCAGGCATGAGCCGCAAGTGCGGCTCCGCTCCGCCATGATCGCGCAAAAGGGCCCCTCATTCCGCTTGCCATGCAGGGGAAGCTGCCAGGATTCCACCGGGCGAAGCGCGACCGGCAGCCCGGTTGCTTCCGTGAACGCGCGCTCGTAGTCCTGAAACAGCTTCGAGGTGATGAGGGCTTCCAGCATGCCCACGTCGCCGTCTTTGGCGGCGTCGGCCGGCGACCGGTTCGCGGAGGACGCGGCGCCATTGCCCCGCTCAGCGGGCGGAGGCACAACCGCTCTTCTGCCCTTGGCCAGTCGGCTGGGTCGGCTGCGTCGCCTAAGGACGGGCTCACCGGTTTTTGTGCTCACCTGGGCAATATATGGCGCTGGTTGTTTGAGCGGCAAGCTATCTTTAGGCGCCGGCGAATGGCGACGGGCTGGATTTGCACGCTTCTAAAATTCGGAGATGCCAAGTCTGGGGAATGAAACTCAAGCCTCCCGTGTAATCAGCGTGTTCTGGGCCGCCTGGGGAAGGCCGTGCAGGAATGCTTCGAGCGCGGCGAGGATTTCGACATCACGGTGGATTACGGGAGGCCGATTAAGGGCTGCCGGCGCATGGTGAAACTGACTGAAAAGGAATAGCCCGAGGCCCCTTACAATCGAATCGCGGCGAGCGCTTGGAAGTAGATCCAGTGCCCGAAGTCGTTAGGGTGGTTGATGTTGTTGCCCAGGAGGTCTTCCGGCTTCTTCCGCCCGGCGACGCTCATCCAGAGATGGTAAACGTCGGCAAAGGCGCAGTGCTCTTCACGCGCCACCCGCTCGGTTGCGTCGGCGTACGCTTCCATATTGTGCGAGCCATAGTGCCAGTTCGGATTCGGCGGAAAGGCGGAAAAGAGAATAATCTCCGCGCCGGTGGAAGCCCTGATCCGGGCGATCATAGTGCGCAGATCGCCGGTGAACGCATCTAACGGCACACCGAAGCCTTCCCGGTTATGGTCGTTCATGCCGAAACCGATCAGCACCAGGTCGGGGTTCTGCGGGAGCACCTTCTCTTGCAGCCGCTGCAAGCCTTGCGCTGACGTGTCGCCGCCGGTTGCGCCGTTCGTCGTCTCGATACAGGCACGCGGATACTTCTCGCGCAGGGCGTTCGCCCAGCGTTCCCAGAATATCAAGCCCGGCTCCGTGGCCTCGCCGCCGGCGGTAATGCTGTCCCCATAAGCCACGATACGCACCTTTTCGCCCGCCCGCAGCTTCTTGCGCGTGTGCGGCAACCGAACCGCGCCAAGCTCGGCCGTCGCCGGCGGCAAGTCCCACCTCTCGCGGTGCGCATAATCCACATAGACGATGAACCGCCCATTGCCATAGCCGGGAAACTGGTCGTGGCGAAAGTCTTCTTTGCCGTAGAGGATATTGGTGCCGAAATCAGGGATGCGCGACCCCGGCGTGCGCTTGATCTGGCCCGAGGCATCCAAAAGATAATCCCGCCCCGCCTCGTATTGGATCGTCTGCGGCAGCGCCACGCGATACGTGCTGCGGACCACAACGGGCTTGGAAAGTGACGGGGCAAAGGCAAGGTTCGCGGGCACTTCTCCCGCCAGGACGACTGACTCGCCGTTCTGGCAGTAACGCGCGGCGTCCGAGCGCAGGCTCGCGCAACCATTAAGCAAAGCCGCCGCCGCCAACACGGCCAACCCGGTGAACGATTTACACTGGCACATACCCCCACAGATGCAGGGATTTGGGCGGAACCGCAACCGATTTGTCGTCGGACTGCGACACCCGGCCGGATCCGCGGCTAGGGCAGGGAGCCGTGCCAGATAAAAAAACCGGGCTAGTCAGTCAGGGGGTGACCGAAAAGCCCGGGGAATTTCGAATTGGTACAGTAGTAGGATTACGGGGAACATCAGCCGAGGCCTGTACGCGTGACCAAGGCCAAAATCCACTGCGGACTGACAAAGAGCAAACTACGAGTGCCCGCAAAAATCGAAGCGCGTTTCTGCTGTAAGTTAATCATGGGAACTAATGTCCGTCAACCAGAAATCCGCAAGTATTAATCCACATTGAGTTGAGTATTAGCCCATGATGTGCATTTACACTGCCGGCCCAATTCGCCAAGCACCACGCCGAAGTGGCGGGGAAGAAAAAGGAAGATTTTTGACACATTCCTGTTTACAGCCTCGCCTCGGTTGTTAGTATTCGTCTTAACAGCGCGGAAGCATGAAATGAAAAAGATCGAGGCCATTATCAAACCGTTTAAGCTCGAAGACGTCAAAGAAGCCCTGTCAGGTCTGGGCGTCGAAGGCATGACCGTTTCGGAGGTCAAGGGGTTTGGCCGCCAGAAGGGCCACACCGAGATCTATCGCGGAAGCGAGTACACAGTGGATTTCCTGCCCAAGATCAAGATTGAAGTAGTGTTGGGTGACAGCCAGGTGACGGCGGCGGTGGAGGCGATCGTTAAGGCGGCCAAGACCGGCAAGATCGGCGACGGGAAAGTCTTCGTTAGCTCCATCGAGAACGCGATTCGGATCCGGACTGAAGAGACTGGTGAGCAGGCGGTTTAGCCGTTCGAAGTGGTGTGGGCGAATTGCATGCGGGTCGCTGGTTTTAGCAGGGAAGCGTGCGAAAGTACTTGATTTTATTGGCGGAAGTTGGGCTGTGAATAACTCGTTAATAAGAGTTAATATGTTGTCCTCGCAAGCGGGGTCGGCTTAGCGTAAAAACTTCGACCGGGGCGGCGGTCAGGCCCCAACGAATTGGGCTGGGAATGGATTGTGCGGGAAGCACCTATTGATTATTGTTCTAAGTTATTTATTCTCAGCATGTTACATTAAAGTGTGAATTTAATCAGAATGGAAGGCTTGGTATGATGCATCGATTTTATCGGCAGTGGATTAGTTTGAAGCTACGGGTACGAGGCGAGGCTGGCGTTTAAGGCGCGGTAAGTGGCTAAGTGAATAAAGTGCCCGAAAATCGGGCTTTTGGGAGAAAGACATGCAAGCTTCCGCAGACGGCATCTGGAGTGCAGCACGCGAGCATCTTCGCTCGATGTTGAGTGCTGACATCTACAATCTTTGGTTTGCGCCGCTACGCGCCTGTGCCTTGGAGAATAGCAGCATCACCTTGGAAGTGGGCAATGACTTCTGTGAAGTTTGGCTCAAAGACAATTATATGGGGCTGCTCCAGGATGTGGTTGCGCTCGCGTCCGGGCGGCAGTTGCAGGTTAAGTTCAAAGTAGGCTCCGGCGCCGGACCGGCCGCGCCGGTGCCGCAGCCCGTCTTGAGCAAGAAGAAGGTAGCCGAGCCGGCGCCGGAACGGGCGGTGGCCAACCATGACCTGCATTTTAACCCAAAGAACACGTTCGACACCTTCGTGGTCGGCAACAACAATAACTTCGCCTACGCGGCGGCGCTGGCGGTGTCGCAGGCCCCGGGCAAGTCGTACAACCCACTGTTCCTCTATGGTGGGGTCGGTTTGGGCAAGACCCATTTGCTGCACGCGATTGGACAGCATGTCGTGATGCACAAGAAGGGTGCGCGCGTCGCATTCCTTACGTCGGAGAAGTTTACCAACGAGTATATCGACGGCATCCAGAACAACCAGCTCGCCCGCTTCCGCAAGAAATACCGTCAGACAGACGTGCTGCTCATCGACGACATCCAGTTTTTGGCCGGCAAGGAGCGGATTCAGGAGGAATTCTTTCACACGTTCAATGCGCTGCACGAGGGGCACAAGCAAATCGTGCTGACCTGCGACCGGCCCGCCAGCGAGATTCAGAATCTGGAGCACCGGCTGGTTTCGCGGTTCGAGTGGGGGTTGGTCACCGACCTGCAGCCGCCGGACGTCGAGATGCGCCTGGCAATTTTGCAGAAGAAGGCGCAGATCATGGGCGTCCAGCTTTCGGCGGAGATCATGGAGTTCCTGGCCAACCGGATTCGCACCAACATCCGGCGGCTGGAAGGCGCGCTGATTCGCGTGGCCTCCTACGCTGCGCTGACTGGGAAGAAGCTCAGCCTGGAAATGGTGGAGGGCCTGCTGCGCGAGGTGCTCCACGAGGAAGGCCGCTACGCGATCAACATCGAGACGATCCAGAAGAAGGTGGCTGAGCACTTCGATATTCGGCTGGCCGACATGACCAGCAAGCGGCGGCCCGAGAACATCGCTTTCCCACGCCAGGTGGCCATGTTCCTATCGCGCCAGATGACGGATACCTCCTTGTGTGCAATCGGCGAAGCCTTTGGCGGTCGCGACCACGGAACCGTCCTGCACGCTTGCCGGCTGGTCAAAGACCGGATGGAGGTGGATCCGAACGTCCGGCAGGTGGTCAGCTACCTGGAAAAGCAGCTCACGCGGTGAACGTTCCCCGGGGCGGGGATCATTCGACCCGGGGGTCGCGAAGCACAAGCCGCCTTCGACAACCAGATTTCACGCTCTGCCGAGCACCGCACGTCTGATGATCACGCCTGCCATCGAAGTGAGCGGTCTGACCAAGACCTTTCGCACCTACAAGAAGCAACCAGGCTTTTCTGGCGCAGTTAGTGGCCTGTTCCGTCGCAAATACGAGCAGACGGTGGCTGTTAAGGACGTCAGCTTTGCCATACAACCCGGAGAATTGGTCGGTTTCCTTGGCCCCAACGGGGCGGGCAAGACCACGACCCTGAAAATGCTGGCGGGCCTGCTGTATCCCACCAGCGGTACAGCCCGCGTGCTGGGCTATGTCCCGTGGGAACGGGATGACGGCTACCGCCGGCAGTTTGCGCTGTTGCTCGGCCAGAAGAACCAGCTTTGGTGGGACCTGCCGGCGCGGGAGTCGTTGGAGCTAAACGCCAAGATCTACGGTATTCCCCCCGCCACGCTGGAGCGCACGGTCGCTGAAATGAGCGAACTTCTCGCCGTGCGCGACAAACTCAACGTCAGCGTGCGCGAACTCTCCCTGGGAGAGCGAACGAAGATGGAACTGATTGCATCGCTGCTGCACCAGCCCAAAGTCCTCTTTCTGGACGAGCCCACCATTGGGCTGGATGTGGTTTCGCAGAAGATCGTCCGCGAATTCCTGCGCGAGCACAACGAGAAGCAGAAGACCACCATCCTGCTCACCAGCCATTACATGACCGACATCCAGGAGCTGTGCGAACGGGTCATCATCATCGATCACGGCAAGATCTTCTTCGATGGCCGCCTCAGCGACGTAGTGGACCGGTTTGCCGATTCCAAGCTCATCACCATCCAATGCGAGGGCGCGGCCAGGTTTTCCGGCGAGAAGCTGGGCAAATACGGCGAAGTCGTCGCACAGAGTCCGGGCAGCTTGCAGCTCAAGGTCAAGCGCGACCGCGTGATTCCCGTCTGCAAGGCGCTGCTGGACGACCTTCCCGTCAGCGACATTGACATCCAGGAAGTTCCCATCGAGGAAGTTATTCGGCGCATTTTTGCGCGTTGAGCTAGACAAATTCCTCTCTTGGCGACGCTTTGCAGAGTGAATGCCGGAGACGCAATGAAATGGATGAGTCGCCACAACAAGCTGACTGGCGGCGCTGGTTGGAGGAGCACGCGCCGAAGTTCCTGCTCTTTGCCCGCCAACAAGCCCGCTCCGAGGCGGACGCGCAAGACCTTGTCCAAGAGGCTCTTGTGGAAGCTTGCCACCGGCAAAACGACGACCGCCCGCCCCCGCCCGCACTGGTTTTTGCGACCGTCCGCCGCCGGGCGATCGACCTGGCGCGGCGGGAGAATCGCCGCGCGGGGCGAGAACTGGCGGCAGTGGAACCATCCGAAGCCTGGTTCGACACTGGCGTGGAAGACCGTGAGCTAAGCCAGTTGATCCAAAGCGCAATGAGCCGTTTGCCTGATACGTATCGCGAAGTGATCACCCTTAAGGTGTGGGGTGGACTTACGTTTGCCGAAATCGCCGACACCCTCGGCATTCCGGCGAACACTGCTGCATCGCGCTACCGTTACGGACTGGCGGAACTGCGTCGGCTGACCAAAGAGGTGCTCGCATGAACGATCGCGATCCCGAACTGTTCGAAGCCGAACTGCGCAAGCTGGCCCCCGCCCGCCCGCCCGCCGAACTCATGAGCAGGCTCGCGGCAGTGCGACCGGCGCCCGCCCCGGTTTTCCCTCAACCCTCAACCCGCAATCCTCAACTTCCCGGGCTCGCCCTGCTTCGTTGGTTGGGGTTGGCCGCCGCCGGGGCTGCCGTCGCCGCCGCTTTGCTGGTCTGGTGGCCCTTCAGGCCTGAGAACCGGCAGCCGAGCAGACCGCTTGTCCCGGCCGCCGAACCCGCGCTTAAAGCGGACGACGTTGAGATCGACCAGCAGTTAGTTGCGGCATTCGATGCCGTGGCGCGGCTGCCGGACGGGCAACCAATCCGGTTCCGCTGCCGGGAATGGGCGGACGCGGTTGTTTTGACGGACACCGCCCGTGGCCTCGTAATCGAACAGCGAACCCCGCGCCTTGAAGTTGTGCCAGTGAGCTTTGAAACATATTGAACCAATGACCCAACAGATCAACTTGAGTTGATTATGACAACATATACGCAGACATTGAAAAGGATCGCCGGCGGCCTGCTGGCGCTGGCTATCCTAATGGCCGCAAGCCGACTGGGGGCCGCTGAACCCGAGGAGCAAACCCAGCAATTCGGTACCGGGACCGTGACCGTTACGGCGGGCGGCGGTGGAGGTGCGGTTATCGGGCCGGGCGAAATTAGCATCGATTCGATTGACTCCTTTACCGACGCCGCCCAACCGCCGCGCAAGGACCGGCCCTGGCTGGGCGTATCTGTCGAGGAAGGCTCAGAAGCCCTTGCTGCGCAACTCGGCCTTGCACCCGGTTCGGGACTGGTCGTGACCTATGTTTCCCCCGACAGCCCGGCTGCCAAAGCCGGCCTGCAGAGGAACGACGTGCTCGCCGATTTGGAGAGCCAATTGCTCGTGCACCCTGCCCAGTTGAGGAAACTCATTCAGGGCCGCAAGCAAGGTGACGCGATCCAGCTTACCTTCTACCGCGCCGGCCAGGAACAGACCGCGTCCGCCACGCTCGGGAAGACCCCGGCCGGCCTCGGCTTGTTCGATGAGGATGCCCCTTGGAGAACTGAGTTGAGGCGGTTGCCGGAAATGCTTCCCCCAGACGCCTTGCGCGATCAGATCAAGGCGCTCCGCAACTCTTTGGGGAATATGAAGTTGGACCAGTCGAAAGTGCAGGAAGAGGTGCGTCACAGCCTGGAGCAAGCCCGGAAAGCCTTGCAGGACGCGCTCCAGTCTTCCAGCAATGCGGCCTGGGGTCCGGCAGTCAAGGCGTTCAAGGAAATCCAGCGGTCGGGGTCCTTCTCCGAGGGCGGTTCCTCGGTCACGGTCCGGAGCACGGGCCAGCGCGTCAAGAGCATCGTAAAGGCCGACGAATCAGGCACCATCGTGCTGGTCAGCAACCCCAAACCCCATCTCACTGCTCACGACAAGGATGGCAAGCTCGTGTTTGACGGGGAGATCGACACCCCCGAGCAGCGCGACAAGGTCCCGACCGAACTCTGGGAGAAAGTCGAGCCCATGCTGGACAAAGTCGCTCCGAAACCCGTGGACGAGCTAGAGGCCAAGCCTGCCCCGCCGCCGGGAGCCCCTCCCCGCCTCAAACGCCCGCCCGCCCCGATGCCTCCCGGCGCGGAGCACACCCTGTAAAAGGACCTGCCTTGTCAGATAACTCGTTTTGCCCGACGCGAATGCGCTCTTCCGGGAGGGCGGGGATGCCCTGCCAGCTTGTCCAGGCGGGCAGCGTCTCGCCCTTCATCAGCAACGAGAGGGCTCCCAGCGCCGCACCCTCTTCGAGGCGCGTATCGTAGAGCACGAGCGAGCCGGCGCCGACCTTGCAGCGCGGGGCGATGTCGATGGTGGACATCTTCATCACGCGGTCCTCGAAGAGGTGTGTCTGGATGGTGCAATCAGCGTTAAGCGCCGCCTGGTCACCTATGCGAACCAGGTCGAACTCAGTCAGGTCGGTGGTCTCCATATAAACCCGGCGTCCGATCTTCGCGCCCAGCATGCGGAAGTACCAGCAGACGAAAGGCGTGCCGGTCAAGGCGCCGACCAGGAACGGTTCGGCGAGGTGCTCGTGCAAGGCGTTCAGCAGTTCGTTGCGCCACACCAGGGTGCTCCACAGTGGCGTCTCGCGGGGGCGGTAGCGCCAAACCAGCACCCACTTTGCCACGATAGTGGTGGCCGTGGCCGCAATCGCGCAGCCCAAGTAGAGGAACGGGAAGAGCAGCAGCGTGTCCAACAGGTTGAGATGGTCGTGCAAGAGCAGTAGCGCCGAGAACAGCAGGCTGATCAAGATAATGAAACAGGTTGAAGGCGTGATGACGCGCACGAACTCAATCGTGGCTCGCTGCACACGCAGCTTAGTGGTGGGGTGGAAGGTGGTCTCTTCCGGGAAGGCAGTGCTCTTTTGGCGCTGCGGCAGGAAGATGGGAGGCGAGCCCATCCAGGTGGTGTCCTCGCGCAACGCGTC
Organism: Limisphaerales bacterium; assembly: GCA_003152225.1. Classification (GTDB taxonomy): domain Bacteria; phylum Verrucomicrobiota; class Verrucomicrobiia; order Limisphaerales; family UBA8199; genus PALSA-1440. The sequence goes on from PLZQ01000281.1 coordinate 12,746, forward strand.
CGCCGGGTTGGGGGGCGGAGCTGAGAGGCAGCCGATGAGGACGCTGTCGCCGATAACCGTGCCCGGCGGCAGCATGGCGCTGTTGCCAATGAACGAGCGCTTGCCGATGTGATTGCGGTCCAGCGTCATGAAGCCGTCGCGCACCCGCGGCGCGCCGAGCGAGACGCTGTCGGCAACGAAGCTCTCGTCACCGATGGAGAGCAGGTCGGGCGAGATGAACGAAGCGGTAGAGACTTCGGCCCCATGGCCGAGCTTGGCGCCCAGCAGCTTGTACCAGGGCGTCAGATAGACCGAAGCGTAGAGGGGACCCAGGGTGTCGAGACTCAGGTCCAGGGTCTGGTCGGCAAACCATTTGCGCAGGTAGAAGAAGCTGTGCAACGGATGCCGCCCCGGCTTCACCCTCCCCAGCAGCACCCATTTCACGAGAGCGATCTCCAGGGCGAGCAACACAATGAAGGACAACCCGATCAGCGGCGCCAACAACAGGTACCAGTAATACGGGTCAAGGTAGTTCAGCTTGTTCATGACTACGATGCCCGGGAACAGGGCGGCGACCACTAGCACCGGGAAGATCAGCAGCCCAATCCCATGCAGAACGCCAAACAGGAATCGCCGTCCTGCACTTGGACGGGCAGGGGAGGAAGCGCGCAATAGTGGGGCAGGCGTCTCACCAGTCGCCGCTACCTTGCGGGCGGGGGAGCCGAGCCAGGTCTCTCCGCTTGGGACAACGCTCCCGCACGGCAACAGCGAGAGGTCCTCCAGCGCGGAGTCATCCTCCATCACCGTATCCTCGCACACCGCGGAGCGGGCGCCGACGAAGCAGCGTTTGCCAATGGTGATCCGTCCGATCTTCAACTGGCCATCCTCGATGGTGTAACCCAGTAGGTTCGAGTCTGCGTTAATGCTGGAGTCCTCGCCGATGGTGGTCAGGTCGTAGATAGCGAATGAGTCACTGTCCAGGTACACGTTGGGACCGATCTTCGCCCCCATCAGCCGGAGATAGATATTCAGCAGCGGGGTGCCCGTCAGGTAGCCGACGGGGACGGCTGCTTCGATGGTCGTCGTAAACCACCAGCGGAAATAGAAGGTTCCCCAAAGCGGATATGAGCCGGGGTGGTAGCGGCCAATCATTATCCACTTCGCCGCGATCGGGATCACCATCATCAGCGGATAGAGCACGATGAGGCTGGCGAACGCGCCAAGGATGGATTCGAGATAGTCGTAGTCCTCCTCGATGAGCACGGTGTAGGTGAGGTAGGGCGCCAGCCATTGCAGGGCGAAGAAGCTCAGGATGCAAGACAAGCTGGCCAACTGGGCGGCGCCGCAGAAGAAATGCCGCCAAAAGGGCACCGGCTGAAAGGCTTCGGCCGCAGTGGCGGGATCTTCGGGAATGTGCCTGTCCAGCACGACGTGCGTTCCCGCGCGCCCTGGACTCAGGGCAGGTTCGGGCCCGCGAGGATGCTCGCCTTCCCCGTTGTGGGGCTGCGCGAAACGGGCCGCGAGCTTCTCGACGGTCGGCTGTTGGTAAACGTCGAGCATGGAAAGCCGGCGCAGCGCCGGGCTTCTCCTTAATTCCGATACCATGAGCGCGGCCAGCAACGAATCACCGCCTAGGTCGCGGAAGAAATCGTCTTCCACTGAAACCGGCGTCGGTGCGAGCAGCTTCTCCCACACGGTCGTTATTTCCTTCTCCAGACTGGTACAGGGTGGCACAAGACCGGGCCGCGCCTCCACAGGCTGGGCGCGGGGCGCGGGCAACCTCCTGCGGTCAACCTTCCCGCTGGCGAGCGTAGGCAGTCGGGGAAGCGTTTCCAGAAGCGCCGGCACCATATAGGCCGGTAGGTGCGCGCGGAGGCTTGCGCGGACGGCCTTTTCGTCGAACGGCGTGGCCGGCTGCGGCACGATGTAGGCGACAAGCTGCCGAATGCCAGGCGCATCCTCGCGTAGCGCCACCGTTGCCGCCTGAACCCCGGGACATCGCATTAGCGCCGATTCAATCTCCCCCAGCTCGACCCGGAACCCACGAATCTTCACCTGCGTGTCGATGCGGCCAAGGAACTCCAGCCTGGTACCATCAGGAGTCCAACGCGCGAGGTCGCCGGTGCGGTAAAAGCGCTGAGCCGACCCGCCGTCCACGGCGAGGGAAATGAACTTCTCCCGTGTGAAGTCGGGCCGGCCCAAATACCCACGCGCGAGGCCGATGCCCCCAAGACACAATTCCCCAGCCACTCCCGCCATGACCGGGCGGAGCTGTTCGTCGAGCACGCAGGCCAGGTAGTTCGGCACCGGCTCGCCTATAGTAACGGGCTCGTCCGGGCGGCATTCGGCGTAAGTCGCGATAACGGTGGCCTCGGTCGGCCCATAGGTATTGAACACTCGGCGCCCGGGTCGCCACCAGCGCTTCACCAGATCGGGCGGGCAGACCTCGCCACCCAGAATCAGCAGCCGCACGGAGGGTGCGTCCTCATCCATCATGGCGAGCAGCGTGGGCACGCATGACAGCACCGTCACGCCCGCGTCAGCCAGCTTACGTGAAAGTGCCGCCCCGCTCCGCACCATTTCCTGGGTGCCAACCACGAGGGTCGCGCCGGCAAAGAACGCCAGCCATACTTCCTCGACCGACGCGTCGAAGGCCAGGGAGAAGCCCTGATAGACGCGATCGGCGGGTTGCACCTGGAAGAGCTTCCCCTCGGCGCGGACGAGGTGACAGGCGCTGCGGTGTTCGATCTCCACGCCCTTGGGTTTCCCCGTGGTGCCCGACGTGTAGATGACATAGCAGAGGTCCTCGGGCGCGGCGCCGGTCTCCGCGCGGCCCAAACGCTCGCCTGACTGGGCGGTAATCTCGCTTTGCTGTCGGTCCAGCGCGACGACCTGGCCCTGGAACGCGCCCGCCTGCAACGCCAGCTTGCTGTTGCTTATCAACGCGCTGGCCTGGCAATCGGCGAGGATGAACCCCACCCGCTCGGCGGGATACTCCGGGTCGAGCGGCACGTAGGCAGCGCCGGCTTTGAGGATGGCAAGCAGCGCCACATGCGCGTCCAGCGAGCGCGGCAGCCAAAGCCCCACATAATCGCCGCGCCGCACTCCCCGGCTCCGGAGAAACCGCGCCAATTGGTTGGACCGGCGCTCCAGCTCGCCATAGCTCATGTGCTGGTCCTCGCAAATGAGGGCGGTGTTATCGGGGCAAGCCTCAGCCTGCTGCTCGAACAGCTCGTGCAGCAACTCGGGACGCATCAGGTCCGGGGCCGACTTATAATGAATGAAGTTGTTTCCGTTCAGACGACCTCGCGATAGGCTTGAGCCTGCACCACCTCGCGCATCGCGGCCTCGTTTCGCTCAAAGGACTCGACCATCTTGAACTGCACGCGAGCGCGGTCAGCGCTGTGACCGGGGCGATGCACCTTGTAATAGCGGTCTCCCACCAGATGGTCCGCCAGGAACCGGATGCCAATCTCAAAGGTGATGAGCTTGGCGCAGAACACGAGGTGATCCTTCTCCATGGAGTTCAGGAACCCGCCGGCGGAGGCCAGGTAGCCTCCCACCAGGGCTTCGAACATCTCCATGCGCATCTCGACTTTCGAGAGGTCCCGCTCGTCCTCGACGGTCGGGCAGGTGGCCGTGCGGCACATGTCTCCGAAGTCATAGAGCGTGAGCCCCGGCATGACGGTATCCAGGTCGATGACACAGATGCCTTGGCCCGTGACGTCATCGAGCATCACGTTGTTCAACTTGCAGTCGTTATGCGTGACCCGCTCGGGGAGCAGACCGCGCGCCTGCAAATCGAGCAACACATCCACCAGCGGCTCGTGTCGCAGCGCGAACTCGATTTCGGCCTNNTGTGGTGGAAGTTGGGGATCGTGTCGCGCAACCGCGGTGCCGGCAGGTCGGCGAGCTGCTTCTGGAATACGCCAAAGGCCCGGGCCGCCTCGAACGCCTGCCGGGGCGACTCAATCTGGTCGTAGCTTTTCGCCCGCTCGATGAAGAAGTAACAGCGCCAGTAATTGCCTTCAGCATCCGCGTACCAGCGTTTGCCATCAAGTGCCGGTACCAGGGTCAGCACGCGGCGGGAGACTTGATCCGCGCCGGCAGCCTGCAGCTTGCGCCGGATGTGGTTCGTGACGCGCTCGACGTTCCCCATGAGGCCGGCAGGGTCCTTGAAGACGCTGTGGTTGATGCGCTGGAACATGTAGCGCATGGGGCTGCCGGCCTGGTCGAAGCTAAGGGCGTAGGTGTCGTTGATGTGGCCGCTGCCGCAGGGCGCCGCGTCTCGGAAGTCGCCGCGGATGTCGAAATGAGCGGCGACCACATGCAGGTCGTGTTGAGGCTTGCTCGCAGCCATTTGGCGGCTCAACTCCAAAGCCGCTCCGGGTATTCCCCGGCGCGGATCATCGCCCGGATGCTCTCCACCACGGCGGAACGATCTTCGCGATAGGTCACCCCAAACCAATGGCACGGCGTGGGCAGCACCTGCACCCGCGCTCGACCTTCACGGATTAGCGAGTTAATCGTCGTCGGCAGGTAGAACTCGGCCTTAAGGCTCCCCTCGTTGTGGTCCAGAAACTCGGCGAACTGGCGTCGCAGCCCATCGAACAGCCCCATCGAAAAACCCCAGCAGTTCATGGAGACGGTTTCCCGGCCCGTCAGGTTCCGGAAATTACCGTCGGGCTGTTTGTTCCGGACGCCGCCAGGCCGCCGCTCAATAGCCGTCAATTCCTCGACTGACACCAGGTGTCCCGCGGCATCCACCTGGCAGAGACCGCGCGCCACCGTGCCATGCTCCGACAACGTGCGATCCAGTTGGAAACCGACCATCGCGAACAAGTCCGGATTGGCGGGAGCGGACTGCGTCAGGAACCTGGCGAGCACGCGGAATGATTCCGCGCCGTAGAGATCGTCCGCGTTGATAACCGCGAAAGGCCGGTCCAGCGCTCCTGCGGCACACAAGACGGCGTGACCAGTGCCCCACGGCTTCGTGCGGCCAAGGGGGACGTAGCGCCCCGCCGGCACCATGTCGAGTTCCTGGAAGGCGTAGTCGATGTTGATGTGCTTCGCTAGACGGCGGCCAAAGGACTCACGGAAGTCCTGCTCGATTTCTCGGCGGAGGACGAAGATAACCTTGCCGAAGCCGGCCCGCTTGGCATCGTACACCGCGTAATCAAGCACCGCCTCGCCGCCCGGGCCGACGGGGTCCATCTGTTTCAATCCGCCGTAGCGGGCGCCGATTCCGGCAGCCAAAACAACTAATGCAGGCGCTGCGCTCAAGAGTTCGCTGCACACCCTATGCAAGCCGAGGCGAGCCGCAAGCGCAAAATGGGGCAGACAAAATAGGCGCGACTACAGGCCAGCCCGTGTCGCGCCTACGAAACCACTAACTAAACCAACAAACCTAACGCTCTAATCGACAGTGGAACCGGATTTGTGTTCAATAGTAATCAGTTTTGTGAAAGGCGGGGGCAGAACGGAAGCAGGTCACCTCGAATACGCTTTGGCAGGATGACCTTTCGCGCCAGCATCCGAAAGCGAGTGTTGGTGGCTGGGGGCGGAATTGAACCGCCGACACAAGGATTTTCAGTCCTCTGCTCTACCAACTGAGCTACCCAGCCTTAACCATTGATAACATTGGTCGGAATTCATATTCCAAACAATGCCAAAAACATAAATTTGACAGGTGCCTTCTTTTAGTGCCTTCTTTTGAAAAATGAAACGCAAAAGAACGGCAAAGAACGCGGACGAAACGGCCAAGCCCCAAAAGCCCCAGCGCAACGACCAGATCTACCAAAAGGTGCTCAACGCCAATGGAGAACGAGTGCGCGGCCTGTGGACGCGCTTCGGCGTCTACTACGCGCAGCTGAACGCCAATGATGGCAAGCAGTATCGCTATCGTCTCGAACACGCGGATACGGTGCCACAAGCGGTGCTGGCTCAGCAAGCACTAAAAATGAAGCAGCGGGCCGGGACGCTGCTGCCGCCTTCCCAAGTAGAGGAGGAAAAAGAAGGCACTTCGACTGACCCTAAAGAAGGCACCACTGATACCCCTCCCGAAAGCCGGAGCTTGTCGCCAGTAATCGAAAGATACCAGAAGGACCGCGACACCTTGGAAAAGAAGAGTCCTGGCACCGTCCGCCGCGAGGACAGTGGCCTAAAGCTCTGGAGCAAGAAATATGGGAAGCGGGATATGCTGGAAATAAAGAACGCCACCTTGAACGAGTTCGCACAATGGCGGAAAAACGAACACAAGGTATCGGGCCGGGCGATCGACCTTGACGTCATGGCTTTGAACCACGTTTTCGATTTTGCGCGAGAAATGGAGATTATCCCCCGGGAGCACCCTGAGTTTCGCTGGACCACGTTGGCGACTGCTCCCTCGAAAGACGAGTTGTTGTCGCCATCCCAGATGGATGAGCTATGTAACGCCGCGCTGTTGGATCCGGCGACATTGGAATTATTGGATCCGCGGGTGCGCCACCTGCGCATGGCTCAGGAGATCACCGGCCAGGCATTTCATGATTATCTGCGCCTCCTACAATATGCCGGAGGACGGGAGCATGAAACTTGTTTACAGGCTTGGCCTAATGTGACTTGGAGCTGCGTGGCTGAATCTGACGGTGACGGGGGACAAGATTTCAAGAAGGGTGACAAAATCCCTGGGAATCTCTTCTTCCCAGGCGAAGACGCCAAAGCTGGCGGCGGCAAGCCGGCGGAAGATCGCTGGGTGGATTTCCACCCCGATCTGGAGAATCACCTGAAGGCGATGTACGAGCGGCGGGATCCGAGCTCGGACTGGATGTTCCCGGGGCGCAAAGAAGGCGAACCGGTGCAACGCTTCAACCGGCAGCTCGAACGAGTGAAGCGTGAACTCCGGGAGCACTGGAAATCCGGGGTCCCCAAGTCTGCATGGAAGAAATCACAGTGGTTTGACCGTGTGACGTTCCAATGGTTCCGACACTACTTCATAAGCCACGCCGTCATGGCGGGCATCGATTACAAAACGATCGCCTACTGGGTGAGCCACCGCGATGGCGGGATTCTCATTGGGAGGTTATACGGGCACCTGGATAAGGCGCATGGGAGGCAGATGGCCGCCAAGCTTGCTGTCCACCTTCAGAGCCGACGCTAAGCGCGAAGCGATCAGCACCTTCCAGCGCCTGAACATGGCGAATTCGTAATTGAGNNCGGCTCCCTTGCTCCTGAGTCCGATGCTGCGCAAACTGCTAGCCCGTGAAAAACGCGATTGTATTGCTGGTGCATCTACTGGCCAGACTGCCCATTCTCCTAGGAACAGGCGGAACCCGAGCCGTTCTTAGTGAGAATATCCTCTTGAAGCAGCAGCTCCTGGTCCTGCAGCGCTCCCGCCGGCGAGCGCCCAATCTTCGCACCACCGACCGTTTGCTCTTCGGGTTTTGTTCACAGTTTCTTAGCCCTCGTCGGCTGATCCGCACGGCCATAATCCTCAAACCCGCCACCCTGCTGCGCCTTCATCGCGGGTTCAAGGATTTCAAATATCGATTCCTTTACTCCTCCAGTCCGAAGAAAAAGCCGGGCCCAAAGGGCCCCACACCGGAATTAATTCGTGCCATCTGTGAACTCAAGCGGCGCAACTCCCGATTCGGCTGCCCGAAGATCGCGCAGCACTTGGCCAAGACCTTCGGTATCGACAT
>PLZQ01000381.1:0-4363 GCA_003152225.1 Limisphaerales bacterium
CGCAAGCCTGGGATGTCTTGACCTCCGCGAGCAACATCGTGGTCGCTGTGCTCGATACCGGCGTCCGGTACACCCACGAAGACCTGAAGTCCAACATGTGGGCGAGTTCGACCGACGGCAGTCACGGGTGGAATGCCCTGGCGGGCACGAGCGATCCTGGCGACGATAGTGGCAATGGTCATGGGACAATGGTAGCTGGCGTGTTGGGGGCCGTGGGAAACAACGGCAAAGGCGTGGTGGGAGTGGCCTGGCAGGTGCAAATGATGGCCTGCAAATGCTTCAACAGTTCTGGTGTGGGCACCATTTCGGCCTGCCTGACCTGCTTCGATTACGCCCGGACCAATGAGGCAAGGATCATCAACGCAAGCTGGGGCTTCACGAACTCGCTGGCCTTGTCCAATGGCGTGTACAGTCTGAGGGACGCCGGCATCATCGTGGTGGCAGCCTGTGGCAACAGCGCGACCAACACAGATCTCAGCCCGACCTATCCCGCCAGTTACCCGCTTGATAACGTGGTTTCCGTCGCCGCGACCGCCAGCGATGACACACTGGCGAGTTTCTCGAATTACGGCGCGACAACCGTTCACCTCGGAGCGCCTGGCGTTAGCATCTATTCCACCTTTGTTGTCACGGACAGCTTCTACTACACGGACTCCGGCACGTCATTTGCCGCGCCCTATGTCAGCGGCGCTCTTGCGTTAATGCTCGCCGAATACCCCGGGGAGAGTTACCGACAGATCATCAATCGCGTCCTGAACGCCGTCGATCCCTTGCCTTCGCTCGCTGGGAAATGTGTCACCGGCGGCCGGCTCAACTTGCGCAAGGCGCTTACTCCCATCCGCTTGACCGGATTTGCGGCGGCGAATAGCGGCCCGTTCCAACTGCATCTTTCTGCGGCTACGAACCTTACCTGCGTCATCCAGGTCTCAGCCGACTTGGCGAGCTGGCTCCCCGTCTTCACCAACACCACCTCGGCCAGTGGTACCTTCGATTTCACCGACAACCAGTCCACCAGTTCGCCACGGCGGTTTTATCGCGCCGTCGTTTCCCCGTGACCGGATGCTACTGAAGGCGTTCGCTTAAACCATCGACGATCAACCATCAACTCATCACTTTATGCAACTGGGATTTGTAACTGCCATCCTCCCTGAGCTCACTCTGAACCAGGTCCTCGAATTCGCTGCTGCCGAGCAGTTCAAGTGCATCGAGGTCATGTGCTGGCGCGTCGGCAAAGCCGAACGCAAGTTTGCCGGGGTTACGCACATCGACGTGACCGGCCTCACCCGCACCCAGGCGGACGACATAAACTCCCTCTGCGCGAAGCACGGCGTCACCATCTCCGCCCTGGGATACTATCCGAACCCGCTTGACCCAGACCCCGTGGTTTCCCGGAAGGCGGTGGCTCACTTCAAGCAAGTGACCCTGGCGGCGGAGAAGCTTGGGCTCAAGAATGCCAACACCTTCGTGGGCCGTGACTGGACGAAGACGGTGGATGAGAACTGGCCGCGGTTCCTCAAGACCTGGAAGCCGATTATTGCCTTCGCCGAGGATCATGGCATTAAGGTCGGGATCGAGAACTGTCCGATGTCCTTCTCGCGCGACGAGTGGCCTGGGGGCAAGAACCTGGCGACCACTCCTGTCATCTGGCGGCGGATGTTCAGTGACATTCCTTCCAGGAGCTTCGGGCTCAACTACGATCCGTCGCACCTGGTCCTGCAGCAGATGGACCCCATCAGCCCGCTGCGCGAGTTCAAGCACAAGTTCTTCCACCTCCACGCCAAGGATATGACGGTTCACCCGGCGCGACTCGATGAGGTGGGCATCTTCGCGTTCCCGAAGGAGTGGCACACACCGCGCATCCCCGGGCTGGGTGACATCAACTGGGCGCGCTTCATGGCCGCCCTCTACGAGGTCGGCTACGACGGCCCCGTGTGCATCGAGGTTGAGGACGACACGTTCGGCAAGACGCTGGAAGGGCGGAAGCAGGCACTGCGGGTTGCGCGGAATGTGCTCGCGCCTTATTTCTGAACAACGAAGGCGCAAAGACGCGAAGAAGAAGGAGAGTCGGCGGATCCCTTTGCCTTTCGAACTCTTCTCTCCGGTCTTAGTGTCTTCGCGGCTTTGTTGTTAATACTATGCGTAACTTCGTTCTGGGGTTGATGTGCCTGGCGGCCGCCTGCGGGCCAGTTGCTGGCGCCGGCGCCAAAGCCATCGTCAAGGAATACGACCGCCTTTTCACCACATACCCTTATTCCGATCCGGACCCCGTGCCGGCCATGTCCCGCTATTACCCCTACTACCGCTATGACGGCTTCACGGACAAGCCGATCCAGAAGAAGTGGAAGGTGGTTGAATTGTCCAACGATTACCTGCAAATCCTGATCCTGCCGGAGATCGGCGGCAAGGTCTGGGCGGCAATTGACAAGACGACCGGCAAGCCATTCATCTACTTCAACCACGTGGTCAAGTTCCGCGACGTCTCTATGCGTGGACCCTGGACCAGCGGCGGCATGGAGGCCAATTACGGCATTATCGGCCATACGCCCAACTGCTTCTCTCCGGTGGATTACTTGGTTCGCCACAACGCGGACGGCAGCGCAAGCTGCTTCATTGGCACGCTCGACCTGCTGACCCGCACGACCTGGCGGTTGGAGATTAACTTGCCTGCCGGGCAGGCCTGTTTCTCGACCCGCTCATTCTGGCACAACGCCTCGGGGGCCGAGCAGCCCTACTACACGTGGATGAACGTCGGCCTCAAGGCCGCCGGCAACCTGCAGTTTATCCATCCTGGCACCCGTTTCATCGGCCACGACGGCAGCGCCCACGATTGGCCCATCGACCCGAAGACCGGCCGCGACCTCTCGTGGTATGAGCACAACGACTTTGGCAGCTACAAGTCGTATCATGTGCTGGGCCGGCTGGCGGAATTCTTCGGCGGTTATTGGCACGACGAGGACTTCGGCATGGCCCATTGCGCTGACTACGGCGACAAGCCGGGCAGGAAGGTCTGGATCTGGGGCCTCTCTCGCGAAGGGATGATCTGGGAGAACCTGCTGACGGATACTGACGGCCAATACGTCGAGGTGCAGTCTGGGAGGCTTTTCAACCAGGCCGACAGCTCCAGCACACTGACGCCATTCAAGCACGCCGAGTTTCCTCCCTACGCTACGGACACCTGGTCCGAACACTGGCTGCCTGTCAAGGGCATCAAAGGCTTCGTGAGCGCCAGCCCCTGGGGCGCGCTCAACGTCACCCAGCAGGTGGACCGATTAGTAATTCGCATCTCGCCGGCGCGGGCATTGAACGACAAGCTCGAAGTGTTCGATGGCGAGCGCCTCCTTGCCTCCCGCAAGCTGGGGCTTAAGCCCATGCAGCCGGTCGAGGAGATCGTGCCGCTCGCCAATCCGCCCAAGGCGCTCCGAGTTTGCGTCGGCGGGGACAAGCTCCAATACACCGCCGGCGATGGCGACGTCCTCACCCGGCCCACGGCCTCGCCCCCCGACTTCGATTGGCACTCGGTCTATGGCCTCTATCTTAAGGGCAAGGAAGACGCCCGACAGCGCTCCTACGTGAAGGCCGCCGAAGAGTTTGAGTCGTGCCTGAAGCAGGACACCAACTACCTCCCGGCCCTGGTCGAGTTAGCCGCGCTCGCCAACCGCCGCGCCGACCCCAAGGCCGCGCTGGGTTTCGCCCGGCACGCCCTGAGCATCGACACCTACGACCCCGGCGCCAACTACCAGTTCGGCCTCGCCAGCGCCGCCCTGGGTCACCACGCCGATGTTACGGAAGCCTTCAGTGTCGCCGCTCTCGCGCCCGCTTGGCGCAGCGCCGCGGATACGGAGTTGGGCAAAGAGTATCTTCGCGAGAAGCTTTATGACCGCACCGTTGCTGCCGCCGGGGAAGCGCTCTTCAGCAATGCTCGCAACCTCGATGCCTTGCAACTCTACGCCTGCGCCCAACGTCTGCAGGACAACATCACCCGCGCGGACACCGCCCTGGCCGACCTGCTCGCACTCGATCCGCTGAACCACTTCGCCCGCTTCGAGCGATACCTACGCGGCAAGGCGCGCCCCAAGGATTTCACCGCATTGATTCGCAACGAGCTGCCGCACGAAACCTTCCTCGAACTGGCCGCCTGGTATCACGGAGTTGGGCTGGACGCCGACGCTGCCAAAGTCCTCGACCTTGCGCCCCCAACGGCGGAAGCGCTCTATTGGCTTGGATATTTGCGCCGCGACACTAACCTGCTCGCCCGCGCCGAGGCGGCTTCGCCCGAGTTCGTCTTCCCGTTTCGCTCGGAATCAATCCCCGTGTTCGAGTGGGCGGCGCGGCACCGCCCCGGCTGGCAGCCCAGCTACTTCCT
>PLZQ01000381.1:4407-12336 GCA_003152225.1 Limisphaerales bacterium
GCGGCGACCCCGCCACCGCCCTCGCAGTGGCGGGCGACTATGCGCGGCGCTTCCCCGCGAACGACACGCTGGCCTTGCTCCGCGCCAAGGGCCTTCTCCTGACCGGTCAGTACTGGGCCGCCGCAGAACTCCTTGAGTCGCTGCACGTGTTGCCCGCCGAGGGCACCACCGAAGCGCACGCTCTCTTTCGCGAAGCCCACTTGCTGCTGGCCATCGGACGCCTGCAATCCGGGGCATTCGCCGACGCGCTGCGGCTCGTCGGCCTCGCCCGGCAATGGCCGGAGCAACTGGGCGCCGGCAAACCCTATCCCGCGGAGGTTGACGAACGACTCGAAGACTGGCTAACCGCCCAGTGCTACGTCGCGCTCAAAGACGCCATCAAAGCCCGCCAGGCGCTGGATCGCATTCTGGCCATTCCTGCGCGTCCTAACGGGCAGGGGACAGGCGATCTCATCCGCGCGATAGCACTCCGGCAATCGGGCCGCCTCGACGAGGCGGAGCGACTCCTTAGCGCCTGGCAGGCGCGGGACGCCGGGAGCGATTTGGCGAAATGGGGCACGGAACTCTTCGCCGGTCGCCCAGCCCCTTTGACTGCCTCGTTGCAGGACCTCGATTGCCGAGTGCTCGATGGTATCGCTCTAGCTGGTTTCCATCCCGACCCGCTGCCCCGCGAGTAAGAGCCGGGCCGGGAAGATCGAACCGAAGACCTGACCCGAGCCCGCGCCCTCGTTTGCCAGTCGCTATTTCTCCGAAGCCATCGTGGATTGTTGAGGGTCGTCCAGTATAGCCAACCCTTTGACATCCATGCTATTGCGTCCGCAGAGGAAAACGATGCGCTGGTAGCCCAGCCCCCTCAAATCATTTATCCAGCCCACTTTGGTAGATTCCTCATCTCGGCAGTGATCCATACTGCCACTCTCATCATCGTCTGTGTTAGCTGTATTGCCTAACTAACTAACTTGACCCGACGGCGCATTGTGCGTTGAACAGACAACCGCTGCAACGCTGTGTAGTACAGAAAAAGCATCCGGACAAATACGGAACACAGCGCCCGCGCAACCAATCGAGTCTCGCCTAAGGTAAGGCGGATACGGGATGCGGATGGGAACCGGCGGATAACACCACCCTCGAACAAATCTTTGAATGGCGCTGGGCAGTGGCGCTGTTGGAGCACGTCATGAACCAGCTCCGCGCACTCCAAACGCTTCGCGTGGTTCGATTGCTTGGCCGCGATACGTTGGGCAACACACCCTGACGTCGGCGGCTACTTGCAGGCGGAACGACCGGGCTAGCGTGGCGCAAGCCAGGAGATAGCCAGGCACCCCGTTGTAGTTTGGTTGTTGTTCCGTTATTGCTCGGTTGTAAATCGGTTATCCGTCCGTTGTTCGCCGGTTGTTCACCGCGAGTTGGCCGTTTCGAGTGTGGGGTGGTTACTCATCGCGCCCGGGGCATCGCAAACGCATAGTGGCCGGAGCCGACCGACAGGATGACGGTTTGGCCCTCCACGCGGAGGAGGCTGACCCCGGGCGCCTTGTCGAGCGCGTGGCCGCTCTCCGAGATGGCGTCCGCCGACGTTGCCGGGAGGATTACCTGCGCGGTCGTGTTGGCGGGGATAGTGACATTGAAGAGGAGCTTGCCATCTTTCTCCTTCCAATCGGTGGCAATCTGCCCGCGGATGCTGCGGTAGGCGACTGCCGCCGATGTGACTTTGTCGTCCAGTTGCGGCGCGATGAGAATATCTTTGTAGGAGGGCGCGGCGCTGTGGATGCCGCCGATATTCTCGACCATCCATTGATAGACGGCGCCGAAGGAGTAATGCGCGAAGGAGTTCATCCCGGCATCCTGGAAGCCCTTCTCGGGCGTCCAGCCGTCCCAGCGCTCCCAAATGCTCGTCGCGCCCTGCTTGATGGAAAAGCCCCATGACGGGAAGGTCTCGTTGTGCAGCAGGCGCCAGGCGACGTCGGGCCGGTCGATCTTCGAGAGGACCAACATCAGGTATTTGGTGCCGATGAAGCCGGTGGAGAGATGCCAGCCGCGCTTCTCGATGTCTGCGACCAGGTACTTGGCTGCCAGCTTCGCTTGCTCGCCCTGAACGAGATCGAAGGCCAGGGCCAGCACGTAGCAGGCTTGGGTGTTGCCTTTGATGTGGCCGTCGGAGCTCACATAGGCGCGGACGAACGCCTCGCGGATGGAGGTGAACAATTGCTCGAAGGCCTCGGCTTCGGACGCTTTGCCGAGCACGGCGGCAGTCTGCCCGGCCAGGCGCGCGCAGTGGGCGAAGTAGGCGGTGTAGATCACGTCCTTCGGGGTGTCGGCGTTAATGCTGAGCCAGTCCCCAAAGCAATGATACTTCGCCGGCGGGAGAAGGTCGGGCGTGCTGCGCTGCTTGCAGAACGCGATCCACCGCTTCATCGCTTCATAATGGCGCTCCAGCACGCGGCGGTCGCCGTAGGCCTCGTAAACGGTCCAGGGGCAAATGACGCCGGCGTCGGCCCAGCCCGGGCCGCCGTCGTTGTCGGCCACTGCGCAAGGGGCGACGCAGGGGAATTGGCCGTCCGCGCGCTGGCCGTCGTCGAGGTCAACCAGCCACTTGGTGAAGAACGCTTCCACGTCGGTGTTCAAGGTGGCGGTCCGGATATAGACCTGGGCATCGCCGGTCCAGCCCAGGCGCTCGTCCCGCTGCGGGCAGTCGGTGGGGATATCGATGAAGTTGGCGCGCTGTGTCCAGTAAATGTTGTTGTGGAGTTGATTGAGCATCGGGTCGGAGCAGGTGAAGGCGCCCACGGCCGGGGTGTCGCTGCTGAGCGCGACGCCAATCACGGTATCCTTGGCCGGTTTGCCGCTCAGGCCGGTGATCTCAATGTATTGGAAGCCGTGGAAAGTGAAGCGCGGCTGCCAGATTTCGGTGCCTTTGCCCTTGCATATGTAGGTATCGGTGGCGCGGGCGCTGCGCAGGTTAACGGTGTAGATGGTGCCGTCCGGGTTGAGCCGCTCGGCGAAACGCAGGATGATCTTCTGGCCGGGCTTGCCGGACACCTTGAGGCGCGGCACGCCGGCAATGTTCTGGCCGAGATTGAGCACGAACACACCGGGCTTCGGCTCGGTGATCTCGCGCGCCGTAAACTCCTGAATGGCGCGCACCGGCGGGCCGGGGTGAGCCTGCACGAGCGGATGCACTTCGTCGCTGCCGACGACGACCGCATGCCAGTGGATGTCGTCAAAGCCTGGCTCGTCCCAGGCGGGAAACGTCAGGCGTGCATCGCAGGTTTCCCCTTTGAGGAAGTCCGCTTCCAGAGTGGGCCCGGTGGAGGCCTTCCAGTCCGGGCTGGTGGCCACGTCCGTTGTTGAGCCGTCCGCATATTCGAGGTGGAGTTGGGCGCGCAGGCGTGTGTACTTGCCATACGTGTCGCGGCTGCCACGGTAGCCGACGTAGCCGCTGAACCAGCCGTCCGCCAGGACCGCGCCCAGGGCATTGGCGCCCCGGCGAACCTGTTTGGTGACATCGTAAGTGCGGTAGTAAACCCGCTTGTTGTAATCGGTCCAGCCGGAGGTGAAGTAGTCATCGCTCACGCGGTGGCCGTTCAGGTACATGTCCGCGAGGCCCAACGCCGTGGCGTAGAGCGTGGCGCAGACCACGGGTTTGTCGTTGCCGAATTCCTTGCGGAAGTAAGAGACGGGCGGGAGAAAGACGCCGGTGAATTCAAGCTTGCCCCACGGCTGCACGCCGAAATCACCGAGCACCCGGACGGCGGGCCAGGCAGAAGTGTCGAGAGGACGGCTAATCCATGCGTCGCCGGGCATGTCGGTGGATTTCCAGGCATCGCCGGTGCAGTGCCGGATGGTATGGCCATCCTCAAGCGTGATGGTGAGCGTCGCGATAAGGCCTGCGTCGCCGGTCTCCGCATTGTCCACGACGACGCGAAGCTCATTCCGGCCCGGCTTGAGCTCAGAGGTCACTTCGGCCCTTCTGGCCTGGCGCCAACTGTCGTTCCTGGGTTCGGTAGTCAGCCGCAAGTGACCGTTGATGGAGAATTGCATCCCGTCATCGGCTGAGGCGCACAGCTCGGCCTGTTTCACCTTCGCGCCCTCGGGCAGGGTGAACGTGTAGCAAAAGAGGCGCTCACATTTAGGCACTTTGCCTGCCTCGTCCGCCGCGTGCCAAATCCATTTAGCCGTGCCGAGGGGTGCCTCCAGCAGGTTCCGCTGGCGGGGTTGGTCGTAGCCGATCCAGTCGGCCTTCCAGTCGCCGGGCTGGAGGAGGCCCATGGACCACAGCGCCGGCTTGCTCCAGGCCGATTCGCGGTCGTCCTTGTCCCAGACCTTGACCTTCCAGAAGCAGCGTTGATGCGAGACGAGCGGCTGTCCGCGATAGATCGTGCCGATGGTTTCGTCACTGGCGACTTTGCCGGTGTCCCAGAGGTCGCCCTGGTTCTGGCTGAGGAGCTTCTCGCTGCTGGCGACCAGGAGACGGCAAGCGGTCTGGCGCTGTTCGCGGGCACCAGACTCGACGATCCAGCTCAGGCGCGGGGCAAGCTCCTCGACGCCAAGGGGGTCAACCCGGTATTCGCAGCGAAGCGACGTCGGGGCAAGCCCCTGGCCCGTGTAATCCTTGGCGGTGCAGGGCAGGGGAGCCAGCAGAGCTGAAGACAGGAAGATTGAAGCCAGGAAAATAACGGACACGGACGCGCGAAATTTGTTTTCCATAAGGAGGCTGGTTGTAGCAGCAAAACC
Source organism: Limisphaerales bacterium (assembly GCA_003152225.1). Lineage (GTDB taxonomy): Bacteria > Verrucomicrobiota > Verrucomicrobiia > Limisphaerales > UBA8199 > PALSA-1440. The sequence goes on from PLZQ01000381.1 coordinate 9,139, forward strand.
GGCTTTGTCCAAGCCTTTGCTAACCCGCTACGCGCCAGCACCGAGCCCGGCGAGGTGGGCGCGCGCTCGCGTGCTTAACCGCAAACTTCTTCTGACGCCTGGTCGGAAAGCTCCCGTGGGCAAGGCTCGATCATAGCCACCTACCAGCCCGATACCCTGCCGCAGCTCTCGATTGGTCCTCGATTGGTCNNGGTCCTCGATTGGTCCTCGATTGTTGCTCGATTGTTGCTCGATTGTTGCTCGATTGTTGCTGTAGTTCTGGGCGAGGGGTGGCTATTGCAGCCTTTGGGCCGAACCGGCTGGTCAGAGCTTCTCTGTCGGGGTGAACGGCAGCCGCGGCGGCCTTTGAAGAGCTTGCGCAGGCGGCGGTCGCTGGAACTGCGCTCGGGGCGCACGATGCCCGGCGCCACTCGCTTGCTTGTCTTCCGGCGCGCGCGGCGACCGCGCAGCCAATCTTCCCAGGCTATCGGGCTATCGATTGGAATCGAGGGGGCTTTTGATTTCGAGCTCATTCGCGGCCTCACGCACAAGCGCTTTGCATTGGGGCAAGATACGATACTCGGGCCGAGCGGCAACGCGGATTCCGCCGCCAGGGACTACGGTTTCCGCCGGAAGAGCACAATGCGGTTGGTATTCGTGCCCTTGGCCATGTTGTCCACACCCCAGCAGTTGGCGGTCTTGGTGAATTGCTGGTCGTTGATGAGCACCAACTCAGGCTCCAGCCCGGCGGCAACACCACAGGGCAGGACGGTCTCTTCGAGTTTGGTCTTGCCGCCATGCACTTCGCCCACTTCAAAGGCGACGTGGCCGCCGGGTTTGAGGACGCGGTGGAGTTCGTGGAAGACCTCGGTCATCGCCGTGCGCCAGGCGTCGAGCTTCTTGGGGACGGTGAGTTTCACGGTTTGGGCGTCGATGCCCAGGAACCAGCAGCGCAGCCAGTTGTCGGTAGCGTAATCCACGACATCGAGGAAGGGCGGCGAGGTGACCACCAGCGAGACGGATTGAGCGGGGATTTGAGGCGTGTGCGCGGCGAGCTGGGTCAGCAGGCAAGCCCGGGGCGCAACACCGGCCAGGACCTGGCGGGTGGTGGCGTCGCAGTCGCGCAGCAGAATGCGGGTCTTCTTCAGGATGAGGCGGGCGACATCGCGGGGAGGCGGGGTCTGGTTCCGTTTGGCGTTGATCTTCTGCTGTGATTTGACGGAAACCGCCTGGTTGGGCGGCAGAGTATAGACGGAGAAAAACCCCGACGAATGGCCGGTCAGGCGGTTTAGCGCGAGCAGGCAAATCCAGTCATCCACGGCGTCCAGCATGTTCGCTGTCCGGCGCGCGAGCAGATACTGTTTGAGGGACGCGATGGCGCGGAGTGTGTCGGGGTGAAAGAAGACGAGCAGTTCCTCGGGGAATTCATCGGCAGAAGCGAAGTCTATTTGCTGGAGGCGTTCGGCGACGTCTTCGAGGTATGGGGGGCAGAGCCGTGGCCGCGTCAGGACGACGCTCAGAGGGTTGATGTCGCAGCCGCAGGGGACGCGACCGAGCAACGCGGCTTCCACAACGGTGGTACCGCGGCCCATGAACGGGTCATAGACCACCTCGCCCGGCTGCGTGAGGCGTTCGATGAAGAAGCGAGGCAACTGCGGTTTGAAGCAGGCGCGATAGGAGATTTCCTGGAGCGAACTGGCCTGGCGTTGTTTGGCTGTCCAGTATTCGTTGACAAAGGTGGGGACTTGGCGCGGCTGGCCGTCGGCGGCGGGGAAGGCGGTGACCAGCTTGCGGGTGGCTTCCCCGAACTCCCGGTATGAGGCAAGTTCCTCGGCCAGTGTTTGGTGGGACGCGTGCTTCCGGCCAGCGGAGTAATTCAGAGGAAGCTCCGGGGTTTCCGGGCGGGTCGCGGCTAAGGTTTGGCTGGATAGGCGTGGCATTTGTCTGGCAGTAAGGAGAGCATTGACGGCGGGGTTCGGCAAGCTGAGTTTGCCGGGGTGCTCGCCTACGGGTTGGGCGACGTGGAAGATAGATCATAAAAACCTCAAAAACAGGGCTTGCAAAGTCGCTGAGCCGAGTCTAGGCTCGCACCTCTTTTCGGGAAAGCCCTTGAAGGGCGGGTGGTCTGGATGCGGCCACCCCAAGAGAGAATGATAATTTATGGCAGTTAAAATTCGGTTGAAGCGAGTCGGGGCGAAGAACAAGCCCGCGTTCCGTATTGTCGTGGCTGATGGCCGCAGTCCGCGCGATGGCAAGTTCATCGAGGAACTGGGCACCTACCTGCCGCAGAAGAAGAATGACAAGTACACCCTGGACTTGGACCGGGCGAACTACTGGCTGAGCAAAGGCGCCCAGCCGAGCGAGACCGTCGCCAGTTTCATCAAGAAAGCGACCAAAGCTGCCGCAGCCACGGTCGCGGCCTGAGGATTGATCCTGGGTTATGCAAGCGTTTCTCGAATACGTCGTCAAAGGGCTGGTGCAGAACCCGGAAGCGGTGACGATCACCCCGGTGGAGCGCGAAGGCACGACGGTGTATGAGCTGCGCCTGCATCCGCAAGACGTGGGGAAGATCATTGGCCGGCAGGGCATGACGATCAACGCGATCCGCTCTCTCTTGCTGGCCGGCAGCGCGAAGAAGGGGCTGCGCTGCACGCTGGAAATCGTCGAAGACAAACCGGCCCAGTAAGCGAAGTTGGAGTTCGAGTAGCGGCTGGTTTCCCGCGAACGGCTGGCTGGCGGTGATACGAGCCCAAACTCGAAGTCCAACCGAAAGATGAAAATCGACGTGCTCACGCTGTTTCCCGCGATGTTCGCGGGGCCGCTTGACGAGAGTATCATTAAGCGGGCGCGGGAAGCGGGGCGGCTGGATCTGGCGATCCATAATTTGCGCGATTATGCGCATGACCGTCATAAGACGGTTGATGACCGGCCTTTTGGCGGCGGACCGGGCATGTTGTTGAAGCCCGAACCGATCTTTGAAGCAGTGGAAAGTCTGGCGCGCGAAGGCACGCGGGTGATTTTGCTTTCGCCCGCCGGTCGGCCGTTTAGCCAGGCCATCGCCCGCGAACTGGCGGGGCTGGAACATCTGTTGATGGTTTCCGGCCACTACGAAGGGTTCGATGAGCGGGTGCGCCAGACGCTGGCGCAGGACGAGCTGTCGATCGGCGATTACGTGCTGACCAATGGCGCGCTGCCGGTGATGGTGATTATTGACGCGGT
>PLZQ01000033.1 GCA_003152225.1 Limisphaerales bacterium
TCAGGGTGAGTTTCGAGGTCATCGGCAAGGTCGGTAGCGTCTCCGCCGTGGCGCTGGCGGGTGCACCGACGGCGCAGGTGGTGAGCGTGGACGTTACGCGGGTGGCCTTTGGGGCGCAGGACGGGAACGTCAGCATAGTTGGGCCGGGAGTGCTGGTCACCACCCCGGGTTACGCCAATGGCGCGTTCCGTTTGTCGGTGCCGACAGAGAAAGGCCGCTCGTACATCCTGGAGTTTACCGATACATTGGCCCCGGCTAAGTGGACGGCGCTGCCGGCGGTGGTGGGCGACGGGACGGTGACGGTCCTGGTGGACCCAGCCGCCACCGACCAGCAACGCTTCTACCGAGTCCACGTCCAGTAGCCCGCCCGCGCCCAAGGCAGAGTAATCAGCTTGTAAAACCCTCAAATTGCGGCAGGTTCCATGCAAATATATGCCACAAGGTCTAGTCACGGGGCATCATTACCGCAGGTGTGCTGTTTACCCGAACTGCCTCGCCTTACTGACGAGCTTTGCTCTTTTGCTTCCAGCCGGCGCAGCGGACCTCCAAAGGCTAAAGGGCGGCCATGTCCCGGCAGCCATTACACGCCTGACTCCGATTGGCACTCTACCGGTCTCGCAGCGCTTGAACCTGGCCATCGGCCTGCCGCTGCGTAACCAGCAGGAACTCGACACCCTGCTCCAGCAGCTCTACGACCCCGCCAGCCCCAATTACCGCCGCTACCTGACGCCCGAGGAGTTCACCCAGCGGTTTGGGCCGGCCGAAAAGGACTACCAGGCGGTCATGGACTTCGCGAAGTCCAACGGCTTGACGGTCACCGGCACGCATCCCAATCGCGTGGTGCTGGATGTGGCGGGCACGGTCGCGGACATCCAGAAGGTCTTCCATCTGACCCTGCGCGTTTACCGGCATCCGACCGAGGCGCGCGAGTTCTACGCGCCGGACGTCGAGCCGTCGGTTGACTTAGGCGTCCCAATTCTGCACGTCAGCGGCCTGGACAATTACTCCCTCCCGCACCCGAACTCGAAGCTGAGGCCGGCCGGCGCAACCGCCAACGCCACGCCAAACTCCGGCACCGGGCCCGGCGGCACCTACCGAGGCAGCGACTTCCGGACGGCCTACGTGCCAGGTACCTCGCTGACCGGCACCGGTCAGACTGTTGGGCTGCTGCAGTTCGATGGGTTCCATGCCAGTGACATCGCCACCTATGCCAGCCAGGCCGGTCTGCCCAGTATTCCGGTGACCGTAGTGCCGATTGACGGGGGCGTCAGCACTCCCGGTACCGGTAACGGCGAGGTCTGTCTGGACATCGAGATGGTTATGTCGATGGCTCCCGGAGTAACGAATATCTACGTCTATGAAGCGCCCAACCCGAGCCCGTGGGTGGATCTTCTCAATGCCATGGCCACTCACACCCCCTTGTCCAGGCAGCTCAGTTGCTCGTGGGGCGGCGGCCCTCCCGATGCAACCGCCGAAGGTATTTTTAAGGTGATGGCGGTCCAAGGCCAATCCTTCTTCAACGCCACTGGCGATTCCGACGCTTTCACCGGCTCGATCGATTTCCCGTCCGACAGCACGAATATCACCGAAGTCGGCGGGACGACGCTGACCACCGGTAGCGGCGCGTCCTACCAGTCCGAGACGGTCTGGAACTGGGGCAGCGGTACGGGCAGCAGTGGCGGCATCAGCACCTACTACCCGATCCCCGCCTACCAGCAAGGCATCAGCATGGTTGCCAACCAGGGTTCAACGACCACGCGCAACGTTCCGGACGTGGCCTTGACGGCGGATAATGTCTATGTCGTATACAACAACGGCGGCACGGGGACCTTCGGCGGCACCAGTTGCGCGGCGCCGCTCTGGGCGGGCTTCACCGCCTTGATCAATCAGCAGGCTGCAGCCAGCGGGCAGGCCCCGGTGGGCTTTTTGAACCCGGCCATCTACGCTATTGGCAAGCGCGCAAGCTATACCACCGCCTTCCACGACACCACCACAGGCAACAACTTCAGCAGCACTAGTCCCACCAGGTTTGCCGCCGTCGCCGGCTACGACCTCTGCACCGGTTGGGGCACACCCAACGGTACCAACCTCATCAATGCTTTAAGCGCCCCCACCCCCAGCCTCGTTCCCGATAGCTTTGCGCTCATCGCGGAAGGCTGCCCGAACGGCGGGGTGGACCCGGCCGAGACGGTTACTGTGAACTTCGGTCTGCGGAACATTGGAACGGCGAACACAACCAACCTGGTGGCCACGTTGCTGGCCACCGACGGCATCCTGTCTCCCAGTGGCCCGCAGACTTACGGTGTCCTGGTCACGAACGGCACAGCGGTGACGCAACCCTTCACCTTTACCGCGACTGGAAGCTGCGGCGGCACCGACGTTGCCACGCTCCAGTTGCAGGACGGTATGGCCGACCTGGGCACGCTGGCGTTCTTCTTTCGGCTGGGCCAATCCAACGCAACGAGGGTCTTCTCCGAGAGCTTCGACGGAGTCACTGCCCCGGCGTTGCCGGCGGGTTGGGCCAGCTCCAAGAGCGGCGCCCAATCCAACTGGGTTACCTCCACGTCCGCGCGTGACACGATTCCCAACTCTGCCTTTTCACCTGATCCCACCGGGCAGGGCGTAAACGAGTTGGACTCGCCGACCATTACCCTGCCCGCCGGCGAGGCGCACCTGAGCTTCCGGCACAGCTACAACTTGGAATTGTCTTACGATGGCGGCGTGCTGGAGATCAAGATCGGCGGCGGGGGGTGGAACGACATCCTGACAGCGGGGTGTAGTTTTGTCAGCGGCGGGTATGTATCTACGCTCAGCACCTCCTCCGGCAATCCGCTGGGTGGTCGTTCGGCCTGGACCGGCAACTCCGGCGGCTTCGTCACCACCGCGGTGAACTTGCCAGCGTCAGCCTCCGGCCAGGCGATCCAACTGCGCTGGCGTTGCGGGTCAGACAACTTCGTCGGCGGCACGGGTTGGCATGTGGATACCGTGTCCATCATCAACAGTACCTTTACGTGCTGCACCCAGAGCATCGTTTCGTTAGCCGGCACGGTCGCCTATTACCCGACGAGTTATCCGGCGAGTGGTCTATCAGCGACACGCGTGGGCAACGTGACGATGAGCCTGACGGGAGACACTACCCTGACAACGAACACGCTGGCTGATGGCAGCTATGGGCTAACCAATATTCCGGTCGGTGGGACCTATTGTGTCACGCCGAGCAAGGCCGATGACAGTTCGGCGGACAACGGTGT
>PLZQ01000346.1 GCA_003152225.1 Limisphaerales bacterium
CGAGTGCCCCAAGATGCGCAACTGCTTTGTCACCAGCAGGTTCGCAGACTCCCTCGATTAACCCGAGGCTGAGAAGCGCGAGGCGGGGGTAGGTTTTCAGCACACGACCCTGGCGTCGTTAAGCGTGCAAAATGCACTGTTAAGGCGCCGCCCTTAGTGCAATTTGCATGGTTCTCGGTGTCCTCACCCGCGCTCTGAAGCTGGCCGAAAGGGCGCTAAGAGCAATGCCGTATAGGGATTCAGGCATAGATTTGGCCAACGGAGTATTGGACAGGTCCGTTGCGATAAGTGTTTTTGCGCATAGACCGAAGGATTGCCGAAGTTGAGGTTGCAGCGCTTGAAGACGGGGTGCAGGTCGGCGGAGGGATTCTCATACTTCTCGCGCCATTGTTTGGCACCGGTGAGATCCACCGCGCCGGTGGGCTTGCCCTCCCAGCGGCTGTCAAAGATGCGGAACGATGCGTTCAGCACCCCCACGCCCCAGCAGCCAATGAGCACGTCCGGATGGCGGGCGCGCACCTCGCCGACGAGCTTGGCAAAGGCGTCGTATTGGTGATCCGTCCAGGCGTGGCTGCCGGGTGCCTCGAAGTCGGGAATGATGATGGCGCAGGTGTCGGCATAATGGTGGAACGGTTCGATCTGCCAGTTCTTCGGGTTGGTCGGATCCGCTGTGAAGCCGTCCTTGGCCCCGTCATAAGGAATCCACTCGTTGTCGGTGAAGAGATGGGCCCGGCCTTTGCGGGTGCCCTGAGCGCCGTTGTGCGTCATGGCGATGGGCGAGACATGGGTGAATCCAAAGTCGTACATTGGGCACTGGCCCTTGCGATCCTGCTGGCGCGCTTTCGCTGCCCCCTGCCAAAGGGCGTACTTGCCGCGCGGCAGCGTCCAGCCGGACGGAAACCAGTCGCCTTCATCGAAGTCATACGCGAGCCGGTTGGTCGGCGAGTGGAACCATTCCGGCAATCCGACGCTCTGTTTGCCCCCCAGCAGAAGGATTTCCTGGTAATTCTCCTTCACTTCCCAAGGCTTGCCCGGGTTGTAGAACTCGACGGTCAGGTTGATCGGCAGCCCGGCAAACCGGGCGCTGAACTTGTAGTTCTTCAGCGGCATGTCCATGGGCGCACCCATGTCCAAAGTCCAGCGTTTGGCGTAGCCCGCCACCTGGTAGATATCCCAAGCCGCATCGGTGACGGTAAGACCGTCGTCGGCGACTTCGCATCTCATGGCCAAAACATTCGCGTGATTGTAAATGCCTTGGGTGAGTTGGGGCCACAGCTTGACGGCGCGAGTTTGAGCCTCGGCTGGCAGGGGCAGCAGTGTCATCGTAAGCCCGGCGACAAACCAATAGGCCTGTTTCATGATCGGAAAGGCGCTGACTTTACGCCCGCCTGGCAAAGAAGCACAGGGTTCCTTTCACTCCACCCTTTCAAAATAGCAGAGTTCGTCAACGCCAACGGGCAGCGTAGCCCTGCCAGGGCCAGCATAGCGCTTTCCGTCGGATCCTCGCCACGCGCCCGGGGGAAGAATCACTGCTCGGTGAAAGGGGCCTTTCTCCAGGACCGGTGCCACGAGAATCCGATCGCCCAGCAGGAACTGATCGTTTATTCGTTCATAACCTTGATGGGGAAAAGCATACTCCAGGGAGCGCATCACGGGTTCGCCGCTTAAGGCGGATTGTCGCGCCAACCAGAGAATGTAGCTTTTGTGCTTTTCCCTCACCTGGACTGCTTTGAGCACGGCTCTGAGGTGCGCTTGATCGAGGATGCGCCAGGGAGCGACGGAGAACTGCATCATGGGCATGAGCGCGTGGCACTGGGCGGACCGCACCACCAACTCCTGGTCAATGGTCGAGCCCGTCTGGAAGGATTTGTATTCACCTCCCCCGATCATATCGGGGCAGGAAAAGGGATACACCATGAGCCCTTCCAGCAACATGTTCGGAACCAGCTTTTGGAGGTCGCTCCAGGAGTGATTCTTATCGCGCAGCCGTTCGACCAAGGCCTGGCCGCCCATTTTCCACATGGCGCGATATTCATTGAGAGGGTATTCGAGCCCGATTCTGCCATAGAGCTCGGATTGGGTGTTAGGCGAGACGGCCTTGAAAGCGGCAGTTCCTTTGCAAAAGGAACTGTCGCCGCCATCGAACTTGAACCCGTCCACTTGGTAAGTGGCTTTCAGAAACTCCAACCGCGAACGAAACCACGCCACCGCCTCCGGGTTCGTAAAGTCGAGCAAGGCACTCTCGCCATTCCACCACTTGATGGACGCGACCCCGCCCGAGGGATCCTTCAGGAGAAGGCCCCTGGTGGCCAGGTCAGCGTAAACATTGCAGTTGGTGTGGACGAATGGGCAAATCCAGAGCATTACCTTGAAACCGCGGGCGTGCAGGGTGCTAACCATGGCTTTCGGATTGGGGAATTTGTTCTGCTTGAAATCCCATTGCCCGTAATTCTGCTGCCAGTTGTCATCAATCATTAGCACCCCTGGGGGGAAACCGTTGTCCCGGATAGCGTTCGCGTATTTCAAGATGTCGTTCTGGTTCTGGTCGTACATGAGTTCGATCCAGGTGTTGTACTGCGGTGCCAGGAACAACAGTTCGTCGGGCGTCTTTCCAGAAGGAGGGAAATAAGTCCGACTCGCGTATAGAAACGCGTCGCGCAGGGAATCTCCGGATTTAGTCTGACGCAACTGGCCGCTGTTGCATTCCACTGCCAGGCCGAGCGGTGACCGCCGGAAGGCGAATGCTTCTTCAGACCAAACAACGTCGCCTCGGCTGGAGAGGAGGAGGGGCTGGCCCTGATTTCCGTATGTATCGCCACGCAGATCGGCCTCGTAGCCCTCGGGCAATGGCATCTGGTAGCCGTGGTCAATGACGCCGGCCCACCAACAGGTGTTGGTCGAGCTTGGAACCAGGATCCGGTTCGTATTCGTCGTCAGCGTCGGCTGGGCAGTAGCCAAACAGGGGGCCAGGGTAAGGGCGAGAAGGATAAGGAGGAGTTGTTGCATGTGGAATCGGAAGGGCAATGTCGGGGAGGGAAAGTATGGCAGGCCAGGCGCCGGCCCAGCCGGCGCCTGGTCGCGAATTCAACTATTGATGAAACACCCCAAAGAAACAATTGGTGGGCGCATAAGTAAACGCCGCGTTCAGCGTGGATTGCTTCACGACGGCGAGGCGCTGAACGGCCGCCACACTCAGCCAGCCCGTGGCGTCCGCCGGGAGGCTTAACCACTGGGAGCTACCGAGTTTATTCTTGAGGTTGTCCGTTGCGTAGAGGTTGGTGAATCCGCTGTCCGGCATGGGCCAGCTTACCCAATATTTTGCATCTGGCGCGGTAATGAAGATTCCCTCGGGACTCGACGCTTTCCTTACCCAAGTGGCGGAATCAAGAACGGAGGGTGGCCCCGATGATACGAAGTTATCATCAATCGTGGCGACCGCACCGGTGATCTTGATCCGGCTGAAGGTAGCCGACTGTCCAATCCGCGTGCTGTCAGTAGGTCGGACGCCAAAATAGGCAATCAAATCGCCCTGAAAAGCAGCCGCGTCATCGGCGGGAATGGTGAAGCTCGTGCTGGTATTATCGGGAGCGGTCATGGTCACGTTGGTATTATTGTTAAAGGTCAGTGCCCAGGTTCTCAGGGGGCCAGAGGCGCAGGTGAAGTCGGTCCAACTGTGAAAGGTCTCGCCATTGGGGCTGTTAACCTTGTACCGGAAGTTGCCATTGCCGGTGCCATCCGAGTGGCGGGTGATGGTGAAATAGCAGACATTTGCCGAATCCCAATCTACGGAGGTGTCATCAGGGCTGCTCATGCCTGTCACAGGGATCAGGTACATCATGGCCTCGAAACCGCTGTGGGCCGCGTCCGGCAGGGCGGCAACGTTGATGGCATAGGTGGTCGTGTTGGAGGGGGCGGTGGCGGTGTCCCAGGAGTAGTTGCTTTTGACCGTCCGCACCATCTGGCGTTGCCAGGCGTCACCCGGCGCGCTGGCGATGCAGGTCAGGCCGGCGGGAGGCGCTTTGGCGATGCTGAGCACCGGCTGGTTCGTGTTAACCGACGGCGGGGCGGTAAGTTTGATATTGTCCAGCCAATAAGAGACGGTGTTCGTCAGGCTGCTGCCAACATTGGAGATGAAACCGACCACCACCTCGCTGTAGGTTTGGGCCGGAATCGCTGCCAGGAACCCGTGGATGCGCTGCCAGCCATCCGTCGGCAGCAGGTTGGCGTACCCCTGCACTTGCTGCCAGCCTCCGCTGCCACCATTGACATAAAGGCCGGCCACCCCATAACCCCCATCCAGCGCAGTGAAAGAGTTGGTCACGTCAATTTTGATATAGGCCTCCACTTCAATATAGTCAGCGGCAGAGAAGGTCCCCGCCTCAAAGGCAACCTGCACGTCGTTCCAACCATTGTTCCAATTGGGATCGTTGTTCAGGGGCCAATTGACGGTGACGTACATTGATCCGCTGTTCGGGTTGCCATCGGCGTCCTGCGACGGGTCCCAGACTTCGGAGTGGCCGGTTGCATAAGTCCTCCAGCTCTCCCACCCGATTCCGCTGAGGCTGTAATCGAAGGTGTTGACGATTAAGTCGTCAGCCAGGGCGACACTGGCCGCGCCCAGCAGGGCCAAGCCAACGGCGATGGAGACGAGACTTAAGTGAGTTTTGTAGTTAGGTTTGATGTGTTGAGTTTTCATACTGTATTCATTGTTGTTGTTTGGTTTATTGCTGTTCACTGCGAGCCGACTACACGGTAAAATCGCTCCGATGCCGGGGCTTCATCGGTTACGCTCCATTCAAAGGTGCTGGTATTGGTCGAGAGGAGGGGAGTCCAGTGCTGCAAATCGGCTGTCTCCTCGACCGTCCAGGTTCCGGGCGCGGCGTTGCTGACGTTGAGATCGAAACCGGAAGGGGAACGACTGCCGCGCAACGACGGTTTCACCGGGCTTGACAGGATCGAAACCTGTCCCAGCGTAAGCCAGCCCGGTAGGTCCACGTCTTGTGCGTCGTTGGTGAAGCGGAAAGGTATGCCGTTGCTGAGTGGGTTTTGCACCCGCAGGAGGAGTCTGTACTGGCCGGCTCCCAGGCCGTGACCGGCTTGGCTCCAACCCCAAAGGGTATTCGTGGCAGCTGGAAGGAGGGAGGAGAGCTTCCAGGCAGTGGTCCATGTCTCGAGGAGAGCGTTGCTGCTGTTAAGCGCGCCCAATTGCACGGGCCAGTCATAGTAAAACGGCGCCACGCCCGTGTTCCATACCTGCACGCTCACGCTGAGCGGACCGGAGACGCTGGCGTCCACCAGGACCGCGTTAGAAACATACAGCTCATACCCCAACCGAGTGCTTCCAGCCAGGGCGAGCGCCTTCTGGACGCCGGTGAAGCCGGGGGAAAACGCCCCATGGTTGAGCATCCAGGAAGCGTGGGTGAGGTCCACACACCGGGCGAAATCCTGGCCGGGCGGCACACAGTTCGTCTGGCTCGCGTCCCACATGCAAAGCTGGACCTCGGGCCGGACTTCGCCGCCGATAGGCTGCGTCCGCCATTTGTTTGTCTCGCCGGCGGCCTTCAGCAGGCCCAGGAACATCCAGCCGGGGGGATCAACGGTTTCGTAGGCGAAGGAATCGTCATGGTAACCAAGCGGCCGCGCGGAGGGATTGGTCCCCGTGGGCCACCGTACGAGCAATTTGGTCCGGGTGAAAGCCCTGCCATACGCGCTCAGGACCTCGTCCTGCACGGTGGTCGAAGCGAACCAATCCGCGTGCGGGAAGGTGTGCCACTCGCCCCAAAAGCCGAGCAGCCCCACGGTGATGAAGGCAATGCGAGGATCGCCATCGTACCGGGCGCCGAAGGCGGCAATAAAATTCGTCAAGGCCTGGCGCAACAGCGGGTTTTCGTAATCCGGCGATACGCTTTGCCCGTTGTTGCCGTAGTCGGTGTAACTGTGCGTCGCCAGACCGGCGTCCAACAAGTACTGCGGGATCCCGGTGGACTTAACCGGATAATCCAGATAGACGCGGAACACCGTTTGATGCCCTCGCCCGGCGGCATTGTTAAGCAAGGTCTCAAGGCTGGACCAATCGAAGTTGGTTGGACCGCTCATCAAGGCGCGCAGAGGAAGGTAGCCCCACTCCATGCTGTAAGGGAAGGTCGCGTAGCTGCTCGCGTAAGGCATAAAGCCTTTCAAGGGATTGTTAGTCGGCGACGAGGAACGCCCGAGCCAATAGGAATTCGTTCCTGCCAGCGCGGTCACTGCAGGGCAGGCAAGCGCCACCGCGAGGAGCAGTCGGATCGGCAACCGCATGATTCCCGCAACAACGGCTTGCAGGGTGGTCCCGAGACTACGCATGGCCTAGTCATGCGCCGGAATGGGGGAAAGAGCAAGCCCGTGTTTGGGCCACCCTGGAAAGTGGGTAAGCGGCGGTTGGCACTCACGGCGGGCAGAGTAATGCCCGCCCTGCCGTGTACGAGCGGTTTCCGCGAGCTTGATGCAGCCCTGTCGGCTGACGGGTCCGTTACAGGAAAAATGCCAGCGATGGTGCTGTCAGCGCAAGAGGTAGCGGAAAAGACCGGGCGAGAATGCAGGAGGTCACCCCGCCACTTCCGGCTAGGTCACCTTTGCGGCTTTGGCTTCTTCTGCGGCACGCTCAAGGTTCAGGGCGAGTAGCCGCTCCAAAATCTGCTCATCGCTCAAATCAGCGGGCCAGCCATAGGCGGCGGCGACGGCGGCGTCGAGTTTCTTGTGCGCGAGGTCAAGCCACTCAGGGCGTTCGTTGTAGAGGTTCGTGAGGGTGCGCTTTTTCAGCTTGGCGGCGCAATCGGCGTCGCGCGGTTCGAGGCGCGGGTAACGGACGGTGCCGACGCCGGTTACCGCGTCCACGGTTTTCCGGTCAACGTAGCGCGCCCACGGGCCGGAGCTTGAGCCGGGGAATTCGAGCGTGCGCGTTTCCGTCCATTCGAGCGGGTTGAGCCAGACCTCGCGCACTTCGTTCAATTTCTTCGCAGCAGCGGCGATGGCGGCTCGATGCTCAAATGCGGAATGCGGAGTGCGGAGTGCGGAAGGACTGCCGTAGGGCGGCGGCTCCTCTTTACCCATGAAGTAATTCTTCGCCGCGAGATTCTCGGCGTAAGAGCGGTCAGGTTCCGGTGGCTTCTTAGCCTTGGGCGGTGGTTTGACGGGCGCGGGCTTCGGCGGCTGCAAGTCGTCTGGGAAGGGGAACGGAAAAGTGTTAAAGCAGGTCGTCGGTCGGTAGCGAAAACCAGACTCTCGCTCGCGGAGCTGTGTTCCTTGGGCGAAAGCCCAAACCTGGTGAAGGCGCGACTGGAGCACGCCGATAAAAGCATCTTCCTCGCGGGCAAAGACAACGGTTTGGTCATCCGTCACAACTGGCCAACGAAACCAAACACAAATGCGGTGTTTTGCCACGCGCGGCAAAGCGATGAACCGCCCAACCTTAGCCAAGGCTGCCCTCATTTCAGGACGGACGCGCTGTAACTTCCACCAGTTCTCCCGAAGCCACTTGTCACGGTTTGCGTCTCGGCTCGGCTTGACCCGTTCGACCACCAACCTGTGCGGGCCTTCGTACTGTGCAGCTTCTTCAACTGCCATTTCTCCGTTGTCAATGACCCAGCGTTGCTCACCGCGCTGCAGCACGTCCTGCCCGTTCAAGATTGGCTTGAGCACATCGCTGTTAGGTTTTCCGTTTGGGTGGCCAGCTTGCTGCAGGAGCAGAATCGCTTCCTTTTCCGTGATGTCGAAGTCTCCTCCCTTCGTCGTGCCGATGAACGCGACGTCACGGTTGCTGGACAACGCCCGCGCCTGTGTTATGTCCGCCAGCGAAGAAAGATTGGTGTGGATTGAGGCAACTGTGCCGCCATTGAGAAGCCGCGACTTCTCATCACCGCCATCGAATCCAACCATGCTGACATGGACCATGGCCCCATCCAAAATCCATTCGCGGTCGCTTTCGGCAAAGAAGATGTCGCCCGTATCTTTGATGCGTTTCAAGACCTCACGGTTTGCCCCGCCGCGAATCCCTTGGGTTGCCAGCAAGCCGGCACGCTTGCATTTGCCGCCTTCAATTTGCTCGCGTGCTTTCTCAAACCAGTAGCAGCAAAGGTCCGATTGGCCGGGGAGGCGGCTGCTGTAGGCGCGGCGGAGCTCTTCAACGTAGGCATCGCCGAGTTCGCCGCGCATGAGCTTGTCGCCCAGAAACGGCGGGTTGCTGACGATGAAATCTACTTCCGGCCAGTCGGTGAAGAGGGCGTCGGCGCAGCGGAAGTTGGCGCTCATGCGCTTCAGGATCGGCTCGGCCGGGAAGCCATAGCCGTTGGCCCGCAGCCATTGGATATAGCCGATCCACACGACCGTTTGGGCGAGGTCGTGAGCGTAGGGGTCAATCTCGAGGCAGTGAAGCTGGAGCGGGTTGACCTGGGGGAATTGCGGCGTGACACCGTGCTCGCGGAGGCAGTGGTTCACTTCCTTTTCGAGTTCCAGAAGCTTTTGGAGCGTGACATAGAGGAAGTTGCCGGAACCGCCGGCGGGGTCGAGCACGCGGACGGCTTTCAGATGTTCCAGAAACGCGACCACGAGTTTCTCTCCCTGGGTGCGGGAGAGTCTCCTGCTGACGGCCAGCAATGGCTCTGCTTTGGCGCGAACGGCTGCCCACTCGCGGCACAGCGGCGCAAGGACGACGGGTTTGACGATGGTCTCGATGTGCGCGCGACTGGTGTAGTGCGAGCCAAGCTGGGAGCGTTTGGCGGGATTGAGGCCGCGCTCGAAGAGGGTGCCGGAGATGGACACGTCCACGGCACTCCAATCCTCGTGCGCCGCGGCGCCAATGGCGGCGATTTCATTGGCAGTGAGTTCGAGCACAGGCGTGGCGTCGAACAGGCTGCCGTTGAAGTGGCGGATGGGTTCCAACAGGAAGTCGCCGCCGGTGGCCATGGCGCTGAACAGGTCGCCGACATGGCGGGCGAACTTCTTTGGATCGCTGCCCACGCGCGTTACCAGTCGGGTGAACAGGCCGCGTTCCAGCAAACCCACGTCTTCCGCAAACAGGCAGAACACAACGCGCACGAGAAAGTGCGCGACGGCTTGCGGCTCAAGGCCGCGCTTGCGCATGGACTCGGCGATTTCGGCGAAGTGGCCGCTGGCCTTCTGGGTGATGACTTCGCTGGTTACGCCGGGACGAAGCTTGTCCGGCGCGTGAAAGACTGCGTCGAGAATTTCAAGGCTGCGCGGCTGGCCGATCGTATCCAGGCTGATCTGGTGCGTCCGGGTGGGCGCGTTGTTGAAGTTGGTGCGGATGCGGATGATGTCCATGTCGCACACGACCAGCAGCGGCGGGTTGTTAAGGTCGGCGCGGTATTCGAGAAGCTGGTCATAAGCGGCGTCGAGGTCTTTGTGCCGGCCTTTGTATTCCCAGCCGAAGAAGTCCTTCTTCCAAACGTCGGCCCAGCCGTC
>PLZQ01000020.1 GCA_003152225.1 Limisphaerales bacterium
CGCTCTACGAGCCGGTCAGCCAGCGATTGTTGCCGCTCGATGCGCAATGGCAACAAGGTCTGGCCGACGTCCACTGGCCGACGGGAACCGTGCCCGAGGTCATGGGTGGCGGCGCCGGGACTCTGCGCGCGCTCATCCGCGAATACCTTTTCATCTCAGTCTTCCGGGCGTGCGCTGAATCCCTCGCGGCCGAAAACGCGAGCCGCCTGGCGGCGATGGAACGCGCCGACAAGAACATCGACGAATTGCTGGAGCATCTACACGGCACATTCCACCGTTTGCGCCAGAGTGGCATCGACGAGGAATTGTTCGACGTGATCTCCGGCTTCGAAGCGCTGAGGGTTGAGGAAAGATGATGCGCATTGGCGTGGCCGAAGGAATGAAGATGAAAATCAATTCAAAGGATTTCCGGGCGCGGCCCGGAGAAGAGGTCAAACTCAAAGAGTGGCCGACGATGGTGAAACCCTTTTGCGGGTCGAAGAAGCGCTATCAAAAACTCCTGGAAGAACACGTTGAGGAGTTGACTTCGCTGCAGCAGCTTCACTACGCGTCCAACCGCTATGCGTTGCTGCTGATTTTTCAGGGGATGGACGCTGCCGGCAAGGACGGGGCCATCCGGCACGTCATGTCCGGGGNNTCAATCCGCAAGGCTGCCAGGTCTTTAGTTTCAAGCAACCGAGTGCCGAGGAGCTCGATCACGATTTCCTTTGGCGCACGACCCGCCATCTGCCGGAACGTGGACGGATCGGCATCTTCAATCGTTCCTACTACGAGGAAGTGCTCGTTGTTCGCGTCCATCCGGAGATTCTCCGCGCCCAGGGGTTGCCGGATAATTTGCTCGACGAGAAGAGAATCTGGAAGGAGCGGTATCGCTCCATCGTGGATTTGGAGGAGCATCTCCACCGTAACGGCACCCGGATTATCAAGTTCTTCCTGCACCTGTCGAAGAACGAGCAGCGAAAGCGATTCCTCGCGCGCATTGATGAGCCGGACAAGAANNATTCAGCCTCTCGGACATTCACGAGCGGAAATACTGGAAGCATTACATGGAGGCTTACGAGGCTTGCTTGAACGCGACAAGCACCCATCACGCGCCCTGGCACGTTGTTCCCGCCGATGATAAGGAGAATACCCGATTGATTGTTTCCCAAATTGTCCTGGATGCGCTCAATGCACTTAAAATGGCCTATCCCAAAACCACGGCGAAACGTCGGCGGGAATTGAAGTCAATCCGCAAACGGCTCTGAAAACAAAACCACAAACATGGAAGGTACAACGGACCCATCATGACTGACGCCCCACGCCACGTTGTTGCCAAGCCGAGTTTTGTTAAGACACTCCCTCGAAAACTCGAACGGCCCATGCTGCTTCTTAGCTTCGTATGGTTTCTAGTCATTATCACGGAACTGGTAAATGGCACGAGTCCGTTACTACTGAGTCTCGGCACGGTGCTTTGGGTGTCTTTTGTTATCTATTTCAGCCTGAGATTGGCCATCGTTCCCAGTCGAGTGATCTTTCTGAAGCGGAACTGGCTCTTTGTTTTGGCGATTCTCGTGCCCGTACTTCGGTTCGTCCCCTACCTTCAATCGTATCCATTGGCGCGCGCGCTGACCGCAACCTTTGGAATGCAAGTCATTTGGATGTTTGCCTCGGCCGATCAAGGATTGCGAGCGCTCCGGCGGACTGTGGGCCGCCGGGGAACAGGCTACGTGCTGACCATGACGATGGTCGTGATCTTGGCGGGTGGGGCCGGCATGCTTCATTTCGAAAAAGACTCGCCTGATCCACAAGGGATTCATAGCTATCCAACAGCTCTTTGGTGGGTCGCCATGCAGATCACCAATATTGGCTCCGGGTACCGACCCGTGACAGTTGGTGGACACATGCTCTGTCTCGGTATTTCCATCTTTGCTGTCGCAATGTTCGGCTATCTGACGGCGCTCTTTGCCGCGTTTTTTATCGGGCGGGATGCGGCGGACCCGAAATCGGAGATTCCTAACCAGACATCCATTCAGCAACTCTCAGGCGAGGTCGCGCTGTTGAAAAAAGTGATTGAAGATGTTCTGAAGCGTGTTCCCGACGCCGCTCCGCGATCGGCCGAGCCACCACAGGTTCCGAGAGAACCGAGTAAGACCAAGCCAGGACGGGGTTCAGGGACAGTGGGGCAGCACCAGGCGTGAAATCATTGACCGACGCCCGAGGTCCAGCATGAGCCCCGCCACCGGTAACCCATCTCCCGCAATCCCGGCGGTGTTGGCAATATTCGCGCTTACCTATCTCGGCATCGCGGCGGGTCGCGTTCCGGGCTTGAAACTGGATCGCACCGGCATCGCGTTGCTGGGTGCGATCGCGATCATCGTTTTCTCCGAGCTGCCGACGGGGGTCGCCGTGGGTTTCATCAACTGGCCAACTATCCTCCTCTTGTTCGGCTTTTTTGTCCTGTCGGCCCAACTGCGCCTGTCCGGATTCTTCGACAAAGTCGCCGCCGGTATTTCGGCCCGGCTCGGCCATCCCGCGCGGTTTCTGCTGGTGCTAATGCTGGTGACGGCCGGTTTGTCGGCCTTTCTCAACCACGACATCGTCTGTTTTGTCTTCGCGCCGGTGGTGGCCACTGCGCTGCTTCGCCGGCAGCTCAATCCCGTCCCGTTTCTTATCGCGTTGGCGATTGCCAGCAACATCGGGGCGGCCGCTACACCGGTTGGTAATCCGCAGGACATGCTGATCGCCCAGGTCGCCGGACTTGGCTTTGGGCGATACGTGCTCTGGTGCATCCTGCCGGTTGTGTTGGCCCTTGGCAGCGCGTACGCGATCATCTGGATGATGTCGCGTCGCCATCTAGCGGCCACCGGGGCAGCGCCTGCCGTCG
>PLZQ01000043.1 GCA_003152225.1 Limisphaerales bacterium
ACCAGATGGCCTGAGGGTGGCCTCAGGGTGGCTTTGGTGGAGCGTGAAGATTCATCATTCACCATTCAACCTTCTGCATTCCCTGGGTGAGGGTGGCCTGAGGGTGGCTTTGGTGGAGCGTGAAGATTCACTTCCTCCGGGGCCAGGCGGGGATGCCACGTCTGGATCTGGTCTGCCAGGCAGTCCATGACCCGGCGTTTCTGGCCCAGGGTCCAGAGGCCCTCGACGTGCAGGCGGACGTGGCGCCCACCGCTGCCGGGCTGCGCGAGGTGCAGGATGACGCACCGGATGCCGCCGAGAACGGTCTGGCCGCGATTGGCCGCGCGCCGCTCGACTTGCACCACTGGCTCCCGCGTCGCGGCCAACCGCTCGGCATCCCCCCAATACACCAGTTGGTCCGGGCCGACCCACAGAAGCCTCTTCAACGCGGGCCGCACCGGGCAGGTGAAATCGAAAGTGACGCGCCCTACACCGGTAATGTGAGCGATTCTGCCTTTTCGTTCAAGCCTCGGATACGTCTATTCCAACCTGCGACGATTCGACCTCGATAAGAGGGCGTCCCGTGCTGGGAAGCGCCAGCCTTTGGCGTTGACACCGCCGCCAGACTCGAGCAAAGCCCGGCAGGGGAGTGAGATGAGACCGCGAAAACAAATTAGGCCGATCGCGGGGGACCGGCCTGATGGCAGGGAGATAGGGAGCGGGGATCGTTGAAATGGCTATGCTGCGCGATTCTTGCGCAGGAAGCGGAGGGTGCTCGCTCCGAAGGGCAGGAGCAGCAGCGCGCCGGCGACCATGGTCGTGGGCTCGGGAACGGGAGTTCCCAACATGAAGAATTCCTGTGACTGTCCAGAGTTAGCCCCACCGGTAATAGCACCTTGCCCCTCCAAAATATTTCCCGTGTAATGGGGGATGCTTGACCCGGCGGAAGTCAGTGCGAGCAGGTCGGCGGTATAGAAGCCTCGGGTCGTAGAGTCCATTTGTCCGGTAGGGGCTGCCCAATAAGTGGTGGGCGTACCGAGTTGTCCATACCCAATGCTATTATAAAGGGCAGTCCAAACCGCGAATTCCAAGGCGGCAGCGGCACTGCTTTGATTCCCGGTATAGGCGCTCGCAGTATTATTCACAATTTTCATCCCGAAGGTGTTCCAAAGGTATGCCGCATTCTGAACGCCCCAGTACTGGGGATTCGGCCCCGAGCCATTCCACGCCCAACTAGACGGATATATTCCAGGATTGGCTCCGGTACCTCCGCCAAAAGGTTTCACGTCGTAGGTGTGCTTGTCCGTATTCAGCAAGCCTGCCGGACTGAGGCAGACACTGTAGAATGTACTTGAAGGCGGATTCCCAACTCCGATTGCTGGCGAGGTGTTGAACGCGTATATGCCAATAGCATCAGCAGTGTTAATATACGTCGCGCTGTAGTTGGCCTGCCAAAGGCTACCCGACCAAGTGAACGTCATGTCCACGGTCGCCCACGCGCTCGGGCTGCCGCCCAACACGACTGCCGATGCCAGCGCCAACGATTGAACTAATAGTTTTGATTTTCTCATAAGGGTTACCCCGATTCTTGTTTCTTAATTTGTTCTCCGTCGTTTATTATCTTCCGAATTTCATATTTGTATGACGTTACTATTAACGCACGTACGAGCAGGATCTGCTATAGCATCCTGGGACATCTTTAGTCACTTTTGGGCCGTAGCCGGCGGATTGCTCTTTACACAGTAAACCGTCCTGTTAGGGTCGAAGTATGGCCAACCGGACACCGTTTCATCTGGCCCTGATTTGCTGCGCTTTGGGCGGGTTGAAGGACATCGTCGTCGCTCAGTCCGTTTCAAGTTATGCCGTAAGAGTGAGCGCGACCGTGCAGACCAACCCAGCGCAAATTGCGCTTTCCTGGCCTGCCGACACACTGGCCACTGGCTACACGCTTTATCGCAAGGGGCGGGATGACACTTCCTGGGGAACATCCGTGGCGGCGCTGGCAGGGAATGCCACCAATTTCTCCGACTCAAATGTGACCGTGGGCGGTGCGTACGAATACCAGATCAGAAAGAGTACCTCTAGCTACCCCGGTGAGGGCGACATCTACGCCGGCATCCAGGCGCCCCTCACGGAGTCTCGGGGCAAGGTCGTGTTGCTGGTGGACAATACACTCACAGCGAGTCTAACGAACGAGCTAGCGCGTCTGCAGCAGGACCTGGTGGGAGACGGTTGGACGGTTCTGCGACATGATGTGCCGCGGATGGCTGTGGATCCAGCAAATACGAGCTCCAGTGTTTGGGCCGCACGCTCGAACGAGCTTGCCAACGTCAAGGCGCTCATCACGGCCGACTACACCGCCGACCCGGCCAATGTGAAGGCGGTCTTCCTGTTCGGCCATGTCCCTGTGCCTTATTCCGGGGACATTGCGCCTGACGAACACCCGAATCATACGGGCGCTTGGCCAGGAGACGTGTATTACGCCAATCTCACGGGCGCCTGGACCGATTCTTCTGCCTGGGACCAAAACGCCAGTGATACCCGGAACTGGAACATGCCCGGCGACGGCAAGCTTGATCCATCCTTGCTGCCTTCCGACGTGACGCTGCAGGTGGGGCGGGTGGATTTGGCGAACCTGCCGTCCTTATCGCAAAGCGAGACGGCGCTGTTGCGCCAGTACCTGGTCAAGGAACATAATTTCCGAATGAAGTTTACTACAGCCCAGCCGCGCGGACTGATTGACGACAACCTGGGCCTGTTGGGCGGCGAGGAGCCGGCGGTGAACGGCTGGCGCAATTTCGCGCCATTTTTCGGCGCAACCAATAGCTTTGCCAGTTCAAGCTGGTTTGGCACTCTTTCTACGAACAGTTACTTGTGGGGCTACGGTTGCGGCTCCGGCACGTACACGAGCTGCAGTGGCGTTGGGAGCACCGCGAATTTCGCCGCGAGCGACCCGCAGGTGGTGTTCACGATGTTCTTTGGGAGCTATTTCGGCGACTGGGATTCGACAAATAATTTCCTGCGCGCGGCCCTGGGCACGACGAATTACACCCTGACCAGCGCGTGGGTGGGCCGGCCATACTGGTTTTTTCACCACATGGCCCTGGGGGAGACGATCGGCTTCAGCACCCGCGTGTCACAGAATAACATTTCACTATACTCGAGTGGTTTTGTTGGTGCTCGGTGGATACACATTGCCCTCATGGGCGACCCGACCTTGCGGATGCACGTCGTGGCGCCGCCCTCCGGGCTCGTGGTCGCCACCAACGCTTCTGGCGGCGTGGGCCTGAACTGGACCGCCTCGCCCGACACGGTGCTCGGTTATCACGTGTATCGCGCGCCGACGGCGGCTGGGCCATTCACGCGGTTGACCACCGATCTGATCACCGGGACCAGCTACACCGACCCGGCGGTCACCACCAATGTTTATATGGTCCGAGCGGTGAAGCTGGAGGTGAGCGGCAGCGGCAGTTATTACAACGCGAGCCAGGGCATTTTTGGGCAATGGAGCAATACCCCGCCGGTGGCGGGTGCCGACACCATCGAACGCGACCCGGGCAGCGGGGTGAAGGTTTCCATTACGGCGCTGCTTGCCAACGATTCGGATGCCGACGGTGACGCTATTGCCTTCGCCGGGGTGAGCGCCACCAGCGCCAACGGCGGGACGGTGGTCAGCAATGCCGGCTGGATCTTCTACTCCCCCGCGCCCGGGTTCACCAATATCGACACGTTCACTTACAGTATCAGCGACGGGTTCGGTGTGCCGGTCACTGGTACGGTCACGGTCAATATCCGGGTCGATAACGGGCCGTCCCCGAACCTGACGATTACCGATCTGGGCGGTGGCTCGTATCTAGTCAGGGGCGACGGCATCCCCGGGCGGACGTATCGGATTCAATTCGTGGATGAGGCGCAAAGCACGAATTGGCAGACCTTGGGCACGGCGGCAGCCGACCCGTATGGAATATTTCAGTTCAGCGACACCAACGGGTCGCCACAGCGGTTTTACCGGTCAATGTATCCGTAAAGCGAGTATTAGGCGGATGGACGGGCGAGCCGCCCGATCTCTGTCCTGTTCGACATGACCCTCAACCTTAGCAATACGATTTCGAGGGGGCGAAATGCCCTGTTGGTGGCGCTGCTGGCGGCAGCCGCGAGCGCGCGGATCCAAGCGCAGGGCACCGAGACCCACAGCTTCACCAACCTCAACAAGGTTATCAGGGACGGCAACGCGAGCGGGTTGAGTGATGTACAGACAGTGACCTCGGCGATCACGAACCTGACGTCGGTGCGTCTGGCGCTGCACATCGCTGGGGAGTTCAACGGCGACCTTTACGGCTACGTGCGACACATCCAAGGCGGCCGCACCAACTTCTGCGTGCTGTTGAATCGGGTCGGGCGTACGGTGAGCAACCCGGCGGGCTATGCGGACTCGGGCCTGGATGTGGTTTTGGACGATGCGGCGCCTGCCGGGGACATTCACCTGTACGGCAGCATCACCAATCTCCCGGCAGGAACGCCATTGACGGGCACCTGGCAGCCGGATGGGCGGCGGGTGGATCCCGACGAGGTCCTCGACAGCACGGAACGCACGGCCACGCTCAGCGCGTTCAATGGCGCTGACGCCAGCGGGGAGTGGACGCTTTACCTGGCCGACATGGCGGCCGGCGGCAGCAACATGCTGGTGGGTTGGGAACTGGAACTCGCCGGCATCGCCCGGCCGCTCGTTTCGCTGGCCGGCACGGTCGCCTATTACCCGACGAATTATCCGGCGAGTGGTCTATCAGCGACGCGTGTGGGCAACGTGACGATGAGCCTGACGGGAGACACTACGCTGACAACGAACACGCTGGCTGACGGCAGCTATGGGCTAACCAATATTCCGGCCGGTGGGACCTATTGTGTCACGCCGAGCAAGGCCAATGACAGTTCGGCGGACAACGGTGT
>PLZQ01000390.1 GCA_003152225.1 Limisphaerales bacterium
GGCCAGAGTCAGGGACGCGGTTGAACGCGTCCTTACCAGGTTTAGGGACACAGAACTGGCTGCGCACCTGCCCGCTTTCTTCCGCACGCTCTCCGGCTAGAAACCTCCGCGGGAAGACATGGAAAAGTTCCTGGGCATCATCAAAGGGACGCGCCGGTCGTGACCAACCCGCACAATTCCAAAGCGCCAATGGTTTTTCCTCTTCCCCCGTTCCGGCCGGAAGGTGCTTTCCCTTGTCGTTCTCAGAAAATCCTGCTATGCATCAGGCACTCGTGGCGGAAAAAGGCAAGAGGAATGGCCGCCGGTCCCCTGCTTGTCCTGGTGGTGGCCGCGAAATGACCGCATGAAAAAGACTATCGTGGAACTCGACCTTAAGGGCTACAGCGATATCGCCCGTGAGTTGGAGGAACACCTCTCCGCAGAGGTCGTGATGAAGTTCAACGACCAGATCCAAAGCATGGTGGATGCTGGACTGAAGGCGGTTGGCGTGCAGCGCGCCCAGGCAGTGATGGCGACCACTGGTGACGGTGCGATCCTGGCTTTCGATCAGCCCGAAACGGGTCATCACTTCGGCCAAGCCGTCCATTCCGAATGCCGCGTCCACAACCACGAGAAGAGTGTCATCCAAGCTCGGCGCTGGTTCCGGATCGGCATTGCCACCGGTGATCTTGTGTTGGAGGAGACCGGCACTTCCAGGAAGATGGCCGGCTCCGTCATCGCTCGCGCCGTGCGCCTGGAAGCCGCCGGCAGCATCGGTGAAATTTTAATTGATGCGGATACCTATTCTGCGTTGCCCAAGCCTCTCCAGGCGTGCTACGGCTCTCGGGAACTTATTTCGGGTAAACGCGAGGAGAAATTTCCCGCGTACCGGTATGTCGTGGTGCCGCACAATCTCACGGGTTCGACCGCTAAGGTGGCTGCTGAACCTGCTGCCCCGGCCAAGTCTCCAGGGCTGGACTTCGGCAAAGCGACCAGCATCTTGCGGGAAAAGATAGCGTTCCTTCAGAAAGAACGAGCCGTTGTAACTTCCGCGGAGCAGAAGTTTGAATTGCTCTTCCGTATTCGCGAAGCTGAGCAACATCTGAGTGAACTTGAAACAGATTCCTCAAAGACATGAGGAACGATGCAGCCATTGAACGGTTGAGGGAGAAGCTCGCCTTCATGGAAGCTGAGTTGGCCCGGACTGATAGCGCCGGTAAGAAATTCGATATCCAACAGGAACTTAGGGAGGCGCGAGCAAAGTTGGCACAACTGGAAACGGAGCAGAAGAGCGGCCCCGGTGAACCCCCGCCAGCCGTCCCAAAGATTGCCCCGTCGCGCCTCCGGGTGCGTGATACGGGTATCTTCAAAGGACGCGAAAAGGAACTCGACGCACTTGATGCAGCGTGGTCGCGCAACGCTGGCGTGTGGCAGGAATCGTTTAACCGCAACGCCGACGAGAACGAAAAACTCACTGGCCCAGCGGTAGTTCCACATGTAATAGTCATGCGAGCGGTTGGCGGGGCGGGCAAGAGCACACTAGCGGCACGGTGGAAGGCGAACTTGCTGGCTCGAGGTGATCACGGGGGCATAGAGCGGTACTTCGACTGGTCTTTTTACAGCCAGGGCACCAGCAGCGACAGCGCGGGAGTTCGCGCCAGTGCTACCTCGGATGAGTTCTTCACCGCGGCCTTCGATTTCTTCGGCGAGACCGCTGGAGCCCTTGAGAAGGACGCCTGGAAAAAAGGGGCCCATCTCGCCGAACTGATCGCTGGCCACCGGACCTTGCTGTTGCTCGATGGCGTGGAGCCGCTGCAACATCCACCCGGAACCGAGGGCGGATATTTGAAGGAGGAGCCGCTCAAGGCTCTCCTCAACAGCCTCGCTCAAAACAGCCCTGGCCTGTGCCTCGTCACCACCCGCGAGCGCGTGGCGGACCTCGCCACATGGCGCGACACCACTGCGCCAGAATGGCGGCTGGATGCGCTCAGCCATGTCGCTGGAGCAGAGGTGCTACGTGCTCTGGGCGTCACGGGGCCGCAGGAGGAGCTGGAGAGGGCTAGTCGTGAGGTAAAAGGGCATGCCCTGACACTAAGCCTCATGGGGCGATATCTGAAGGCGGCCTTTGGAGACAACCCTGACATCGCCCGCCGCGATTGCTTTCAGTTCACCGAAGCGGACGCGGAGACTTTAAACGGCCATGCTCTTCGTGTTATTGCGGCATATGAACGGTGGCTCGAAAGTGAAGATCGCCGAGTTGAACTCACCATCCTGCGTTTGCTTGGCCTTTTCGCACGCCCCGCCGAGCCTGACTGTCTCTCCGCCCTGCGCCAACCGCCAGCCATCCCCGGCCTTACTGACGCACTAACAGGTGTCCCCGATGCGAAGTGGAATATCGCGGTTACAAACCTCGAAGAGTTGGACCTCGTCCAAACACTGCCGTGGGAGGCCAAGAAGATTCGAGGCTATAACAAAGGCCCTGCGAAGTTGGCATTGGTCGCTGGGGTGCAGGACAGAAGTTTCCGGCTTGGCCAACCGAAGCTCTTTCTGAACTACAAGATGCGGGTCACCAGTAGGCTAACTTTGGACTCCCACCCCCTGTTGCGCGAATATTTCGCCAAGCGCCTCCACGACACGGTGCCGGACTCGCTACGGGCGGGCCACGAGCGACTCTGTGAATACCTCTGCGCCAGCGTCCCATATTGGCCGGAAGGCGCAGACGGTCTTCAACCACTCTACCAAGCGGTCGCTCACGGCTGCCTGGCGGGCCGCTATGAGCAAACGCTTACGGACATCTTTATCAACCGCATCGGACGCGGCTCTGAGGCCTACAGCCTGAAAAAGCTCGGGTTACTTGGCGCAGACCTAGCTGCGCTGGCATGCTTTTTCGTCGAGCCTTGGAGGCGCCCCACGCATTTTCTTGGCCCTACTCACCAAGCGTGGCTGCTTAGCGACGCCGCGTTTCGACTTCGTGTCTTGAATCGCCCCAATGAGGCGCGGGAGCCGACGCGCGCTGGGATGGAGTTATGGGTGAAGGAGGAGCAGTGGCAACAAGCTGCCAGAGGGGCTGCTAACCTAATTGAGCTTGAGTTGCTCTTGGGCGAGGTGGCCACTGCCGTGGACACGGCGGCGCAATCGGTAGTCTTGGCAGACCGGAGTGGATTGGCCTTCGAGAAGATGGCGGCCCGCATCTATCACGCTGCCGCGTTGCATCAGGCCGGGCGAGAGAAGGATATTGGAAATAGCCGACGAGTTTTCGCCGAAGCAGAGGCGATCCAAGGCAAGACGCAGCCGGAATTCCCGCTGATGTACTCCGGGGCGGGGTTCCGGTATTGCGACCTCCTGTTGTCGGAAAGCGAGCGCACCGCCTGGAGGGTGTTTGATATGGGCTACATTGTTCGAACGGGTGCCACCACGTCAAATCCTGCGCGAGGGGATGAAGGTATTGCGGCATGCCTTGAGGTGATAAGGAGTATCGAACAGCGTGCCACTCTAGCGCTGACTATCGCCGAACGCACGCCTAACCCCCTAGACATCGCCTTGAACCATTTAACGCTCGGTCACGTCTGGCTATATCGCGTCGTCTTCGAACCCGCCACTCCCCTGTCATCAGCCAGAACCCACCTTGAGGAGGCCCTCACCATACTGCGTCATGTGGAGCGACATGACCATCGCCCTCGTGTACTCCTCACACGGGCATGGTTACACGTGTTAGAGCGGGAGATGCAGCAAGCGCATAATCTCCTTTCTGAAGCCCAAGCCCTCGCCGAACGCGGTGGCATGAAGCTGTTCCTGGCCGATGTCCACCTCCATCGCGCCCGGCTGTTCCGCGAGAAGACAGAGTTACCCAGAGCCCGGAGCCTTATCGAGCAAACAGGCTATCTCCGTCGCTTGCCAGAGTTAGAAGCTGCCGAAGCCGCCGCAGAATCCTGGTAGTGCTTTGGACCCTGTCGAGAGGCTTGGCTGCGCCTTTGGCCCCCGGCACGGGAGCCACCTCCGGTAGCCTCGACTTCCATTCACGCGCGGTAGGGGGCAGGTAGCACGCTCATTGCACTGCCTTCCGGACCTGCGATAAAGCGGAGGCCTGGAGCCCAGAGCACGTTCACCGTCTGTCTGCTCTGCGTCGATGGCCAGCGCGCATGATCCGGCTGGCGCTGTCCTGGACGTTCTCAGGATAGCGCCGCAGGACCTGGTCCAGCCGCCGGCGGCTCAGGGTATGCAGGTTGCGGAAGGTGGCCAGAGACTGCGGCTCGATGCCATCACGAAGGCTGAGCCAGGCAAAATCACACAGGGCCTGTTCGACGGTCGCCAGCGTCCCCTCTGGAGGCTTGGAGTACAAACTCCCGGGCGCGCAGATGAACCGCAGCTTGCCGGCCGGGCTGATGCGATCCGGCTTGCGGTTGCGCGACAAGTCCATTGTAAAACTAGACCGCACTGTGGCGTCTGACCGCAGCGCTGGCAGGCCTGGTGAGGCCACTCCAGCACTGTTCGAGCCACCCTGAGGCCACCCTCAGGCCATCTGGTNNCTACCCCGAGGCTACCCCGAGGCTATCATTCTTTCTCGGCCAGTGCTCAAGCTGCTCGGCTGCCACCCGGATGACCTGCCGGCGTTTGAACGGGCGCGGTGCCAAAGAACCGGATCGCAGCTTCCGATCAGAGTTCAGGCCAACTCCCAGGGGCCAATACAACCGGTATCACGGCTGGGTGGGCAAGTCTCCATCGGGAGAGCCGGCCGGCGCGGCGCGGCGGGAGGCAACTTTCTTCTCCACCTTCTGGATATATTCGGCGGCGTCCTTCTGTTCCACAAGCTTCTGATGATTGCTGATGAGGGCGGCGTGATAAGTGGGGGGTGTAATCTGCAGCTCACATGCCAGGGCCAGAGCGGCCATCGTTTTCTGGTTTGCGGAAAGCGGCGCTTGGGCGTTGGCCGCAAAAATGTTAGCCGGATTGGCCGCCGCGGCTACGCCTGCATCGGCGGCAGGATTGGGAAGCGCAGTCAGTGCTTCCGTCGGCAATAAACGGGGAGCTGCCAGGTTAATCGCGACCTCGAGGGTATTCGCTACCCCATCCCGCTTTGTAAGGGGCTCCAGGCCAAACCGCTTTTCGACTGTGGCCAGAACGGAGCTATGGTCGAAAACGGTGGCAAGGTCGGCCGGGTCGGCGCCGATGATCGTGCCTTTGGCGGTGTACGCCGAAACCACTATGCCCGGTACGCGAACCCCCAACCGATTGAACGGGAAGGAGTAATTGGGGTTGGCGTAGGTGGAGTCGTCGCCGGTCGGAACCGTTGCCGGGGGCGGCTGGTGATCGTAGAACCCTCCGTGCTCATCGAAGGTGATTACGAGCATCGTATCCGTCCAATACTGGGAATTGCGGAGCGCCTCATAGACTGTCTTCAGCAACGCCTCACCTTTCCGGATGTCATTCAATGGATGCATGGAATTGCCGTCCAGATAGTTGTTCCCGGTATCGTAACGGGGCTCGATGAAACTGTAGTCGGCCAGGGTCCCATTCTTGACGTCATCAAAAAAGTAATCCATAGCCTGGAACTTCTTCGTGAGGGGATTAATATACTCATCGCGCAAGCTGGAGATCCCGGCCGTCTGAGGCAGGCCATCGTGATAGATGCGCCAATCCTTGCCCGCGTTTTCCAGGCGTTCGTAGATCGTTTCGTTCTGAAACGAAAAGCCGGCTACAATCTGGCTGGTCGAAGGGCTGTCCGTGAGTCCGCCCGAGGTCGCCGCGTGGACGAAGAATCGGTTTGGCCACGTGGGTCCGGGGAGCGATGAATACCAGAAATTAAATAGCGCAAACTCGGTTGCCAAGGTGGTGAGCACCGGCAATTGATCGGGCTGAAAGCATTGCATCACCAGGTTTTCGTCGCCACTAAAGTCCACCGCCTGGGTTGCGCTGGCGATGAACCCTGTCATCGGCGCGGGGTCGAACGCAGGGTTCGCGATGGGAGGCAAACTGGGATCAGAGTCCTTTAGCGGGCCATAAAGCTGGATTTGAACGTCGTAATGCTCGTGGCCGGGATCGAACGTCATCACGAATGATGAAGCGCGGCCAACCTTGATTGGCGGATCGGCCGGTGAATTTGGATCCTTGCGGTTGAATTCATTGCCGGTCAGACCCATTACCTTGGGATTCACGGACTTCAGGTATCCAATCAAATGGTCGAAGGACCGGTTTTCCAACATCAGCACGACGAACCGTTTGATCCCCTGAAACTTCGCTATTGTATTTGCATCGACTGGCATGACTTCACCTTTGGTTATTGTTTAAATCCCGAGCCCGAACGTGGCACGAGTGTAGCCCCTTTGCAACTGCTGCGGGGCTGGGTTAAGGGTGTCGTCACGTGCAGGCCATCAGTGGCTTGGGTCGGCGAGTCTGCCCAGGAACAGCAGGCTGCCGGAACGGGTGTCCCGGATGCAGAAGATGAACGGGTGGTCGGCGCGGAAAACGGGAGGAGGCGGCGGCGGATTCATCGGCATAGCGCTTGGAGCAACTGACACAATGGTCGCCGCGGCGGCTTCGGTGCCTTCTTCGTTCACCTCCACCCACGCCTTGTGAAACACACCGGAAATAAAAAGGTCCTGCGTCCCATCCATGCCGGAGAAATTGGCCTTTGGCCCGAAGGCGTCGGGCATGCCCATCTTGCCCAATGTGTCTCCCAGCTTGAAGTCGGACTCCATTTTGAACCGGGGCAGGAATAGCTCGACCCGCTGACTTTTCATTTGCGTCAGGCAGCGTGCGAGGAAGGTGGCACTCAACTTGCCTTCCAGTTGGCCACAGCCGTCGATCTTCCGGGGGAGCAACACCACCAGGGAAAGCTCACCTCCAGCATAGGGCAGCTCGACGGCCTGGAACGAGTCGTTCTCCAGGTATTTGACCCTGTCAAAATGGTGCATCAGCGGCACGTCGGTTTGGCGGCTGGCAGTCAGATGGAACGGCTGGGGGGACGTTTCGGCCTTGGGGAAAGGGTTGGCCCAGACGCCCTTGAAATAGATCGCGTTGGCCAGCACCAGCCGGGTGTACATATTCAGGCTTCCCGGCGGCAGGATGTCCTTAATCCTGTCTTTGGTCTTCTGGGCAACCCAGCCGTTGATTTCGCGCCGGGCAGCCTCCGCGCCGGTCTTGAAGTCCGCCTGGTTGAGGCTGGCCTGGTAATCGCCCTGGCCGATGTTCAGGAAAGCCGGGAGGAAGGGATGGCCTTGCTGCGCCCACAGGGCATTGGCGAGGCTCAACTCGATGCCTTTTTGGTCGTTGGCCTGGTTGAACTGCCGTTGCAGCTCACCAAAGGCGGAATGGAGCCGCGCCTGGTCTGTCCCGAAGTGCAGGACATGGGCCATCTGCGTTTCGGTGTTGCCGCGGGCGCCGGCATAGGTCATCGCCAGCGCGGTGGAAACGCTGTAGGGAGAGAAGAATAGATTACCCGGGCTGTTCCGAAGCTGGGCGTAGAGGTCGCAGGCAAAAGCGGTGTTGCCGTCCACCAGTGCCTGGGTCTGGCCGGGTTGGGCTGCTTGCGCGAAACTGCCGGGGAGTGCTGGCAGCAGGCCGGCCAGAATCTTTGCGCAGAACCGACGGAAAGTGTTCATAATCGCACTTTTTGTCCTCATCTTCTGTTTGACGGCAAGTGTGCCGAAATACTCCCCAAAAGCAAAGAGGATCTGCCAGCTCGAATTGGGTAACGCAGACCAGGCGATGTGGGAATCTATCATTATCCTCTGGATGCGTTGCGTCTCTGCGTCTCTGCGTC
>PLZQ01000436.1 GCA_003152225.1 Limisphaerales bacterium
AAAACCGGGAAACGCCTTCGCATGAGCACGCCAGTTCGCCTCGGTCCATTTCATAACCGAGAAAACTACCGCAGCGGCACAACGACGTCAATATACACTTAACATAGTAATACTAGTCCGCACCTGCCCCATGGCGGGGGTCCCGACGCCAATCGTGTCGAGGGTCCCGAGGCCGTGCGCGAGGCTCAGCAGGCCTTACTGAACGACTTGGCCAAGGAGGGGTGGATCCTTGTCAGCCAAACGGATGGAAGATATTTCTATTTCAAGCGGCCCGTCCGATAGGGTGGCCCAATCGCTTGAGCCAACGGCTGCCGTCGCGGGCTCCCACGCCGATTCGGATGACACTTGCACTTGCACGAAACGGGGAGATAGGCAGACCTCTATAATCACTTGTTGGACGGCAGCGCATCCGCCCAGCTAAGATCATCCGACAACGAAATCGCATGAAAACCTTGATCCTGCTTCTCATTCTGACATGGGCATGGCCCGCTGTGGCTCAGAACTCCAACGCTCCATCAGAGCGCGGAGCAGGGCGTCGTGGGGAGCCGCGTAGATTCGGCGGGCCCATCGAACTGAAGGAAGATGACAAGCCCGCGTTTCCCGTGCCCCCGGCCGGCTGGGATGTGAGGCGCGAGGGTATTCCGCACGGAAAGCTGGAGATGATCGAATACAACTCGAAGACCGTTGGCACCAAGCGCAAGATGCAGGTTTACACTCCGCCCGGCTACACGAAGGAAACGAAGTATCCGGTGCTCTACCTGTTGCACGGCATCGGTGGTGACGAAACCGAGTGGCAGCGGCTTGCCACGCCGAACGTCCTGCTCGACAACCTCATGGCCGACGGCAAGGCGGTGCCAATGATCATCGTGATGCCCAATGGCCGCGCGCAAAAGAACGACCGCGCCGAGGGAGATATCTTCGCGTCAGCGCACGCATTCGCGACTTTCGAGCGTGACCTGCTGGATGACGTGATTCCCGTGATCGAGTCGAGCTACAGCACACGCACGAACCGGCAAGACCGCGCGCTGGCCGGGCTTTCGATGGGCGGCGGGCAGTCATTGAACTTCGGGCTGGCGCACCTCGGCACGTTCGGGTGGGTGGGCGGTTTTTCGTCCGCGCCGAACACGAAGCCACCCACTGAGCTCCTGCCCAAACCGGAAGCGGCGAAGCAACTCAAGCTCCTCTGGCTTTCCTGCGGCAACCAGGATGGCCTCATCCCCATCAGTCAGGGAGTCCATGCTTACCTCAAAGAGCACGACGTGCCGCACGTGTGGCATGTGGCCAGCCACGGACATGATGCGGCGGAATGGAAACAGGCGCTGTATTACTTCGTGCAGAAACTCTTCAAGTAATCCTCGTTCAAGCCCCCGCCGGCAGACGCCGTGGTATAGAAGGGGCTCAGGAGCGTTAAACCTAAAGGCAGAATTGGCGTCCCTGAGCCAAGACTGGGCCAAGCCCGGATCGGACTTCGTGCAGAAGGCTGGGTTAAGCGGGAGGGGCAGGCGGGACAGTTGCTGGAGACTGCTCTCCGCCGCACGCCAAGCTTGCCCGCGCAAGCGAACCGGATTACAAATCCCTGTGTGTCAACCAATACCTTAACCGAGATCAGGAATGTCCGGCTGGGCAAAGCCGCCGCGCTGCGCAACCTGGGGCTCAACCCTTACCCGTCGCGCAGCCGCCGCACCCATTACGCCCAGGCCATCCTGGACGATTTCCCCGGCCATGACGGCAAGCTGGTGACGGTCGCGGGCCGCCTGATGTCATGGCGCAAGCAGGGCGCGCTGGCCTTCGGGCACGTCCAGGACCAAACCGGCCGCATCCAGTTGTTCCTGCGGCGGCAACTCGTCCAGGCCACCGGCTCGGCGGACGGGACGCTCGGCTACGCGGATTTCAACCTGCTCGACATGGGGGACGTGGTCGAGGCCACCGGCAAGGTGATGAAGACCGAGCGCGGCGAGGTCTCGGTATTGGTGGAGCAGATGCGGCTGCTTACCAAGGCCATCCGGCCGCTGCCCGACCAATGGTCGGGGTTGAAGGACCGGGAGCTGGTGCTGCGCAAGCGTTACCTGGACCTGATCCTCGACCGGCAGCCGCTCGAACGGTTTGCCTCGATCACGCGCATGGTTGCGGCCATCCGCTCCTTCCTGAACGGGCGCGGGTTCATGGAGTTCACCACGCCGATCATCCAGCCGCAGTACGGCGGCGGCACGGCCAAGCCGTTCAAGACGCACGTCAACGCGCTGGGCTGCGACATGTACCTGGCGATTTCCCACGAGCTTTACCTAAAGCGGCTGATCGTGGCCGGGTTTGACAAGGTCTATACCATTGGCCGCTATTTCCGGAACGAAGGCATCGACCGCAGCCATCACCCGGAGTTCTCGATGGTCGAGACCATGACCGCTTACGAGAACTACGAATACAACATGAACCTCATCGAGGACATGTTCCGGCACATCGCCACGACCGCCTTCGGGCGCACCCAATTCAAGGTGCGCGGCCATACCATCGACTTCAGCAAGCCGTGGCGGCGGGTGAGCATGGCGGACGCCGTCAAGGAGAAAACCGGCGTGGACTTCCGCGAGATCAAGACGGTGGACGAGGCCAATGCGCGGCTCGCGGCGCTGGGCATCAACGAGCCGCAGCCGAGCATCGGCGAGGCGCTGGTGAAGGCGTTCGAGGGGGTGGAACCGGACCTGATCCAGCCCACGCTCGTGTATGGGCACCCGGTGGAGATTTCGCCCCTGGCCAAGCCGATGGCCGAGGACCCCCGCTTCGTGGAGCGGTTCGAGATCTTCATCGCCGGGATGGAATGCGGCGACAACTGGTCCGAACAGAACGACCCGGCCCACCTGCTGGAGACCTGGAAGAAGGCTTACCGGTCGGACGAGCGGGACAGCGGCAAGTTCCACACGCTGGACTTTGATTTCATTGAGGCGCTCGAATACGGCATGCCCCCGACGACCGGCATCGGCCCTGGCATCGAGCGCATGGCGATGATCTTCACCGAGCAGGAGATCATTGACGACGTGATCTTCTTCCCGATGATGCGGCCTTCGGTGTCCCCAGTGAACGCCGCGATTTACGGCGTTGCCGAACCGGCGCTGGCCCCCATCGATGACCTCGCCTTGTCGGTGGAGGACTTCGAGACGCTCTGCCGCGACGGCGTGCTCAAGCCGCATGCCCGGCGCCTGATCATCAAGCGGCACGTGCGGCTGTGGAGTTTTGCCCCGGCCAAGTCGCGCGG
The DNA here is from genome assembly GCA_003152225.1 of Limisphaerales bacterium. Taxonomy (GTDB): domain Bacteria; phylum Verrucomicrobiota; class Verrucomicrobiia; order Limisphaerales; family UBA8199; genus PALSA-1440. The sequence continues at coordinate 3,245 of PLZQ01000436.1, forward strand.
CTCGGGCCACGTCGAGATCGAGGGCTTCCTGCCCAACAGTGTCCTGCGAGTGGCGGGCTACAAGGTCAAGACCGAAGAGGTGCTATCCGACGAGGACGCGAAGAAGCAAGTGCTGGGTCTGATGGAACTGTCATTGGTCAAGTTCCTGCAGGAGACGTTCCCGGCGTGCGAGGTCACGGTCTCACCGGCGACCGTGCTGCACAACGCTTAGCTTGATTTGAGGATGCGGGCGCCGGCGGCGGGGCGGGAAGAGAAGATGCTGGCTTGCCGGCCGGTCTTCTTCTCGTAGGCCACGTCCAGGTTGCGCGTGATGCGCTGGACCGCCCCGGTCTTGACCAGGCTGACGACACAGCCGCCGAAACCCCCGCCGGTCATGCGGCAACCAATGACGCCGCCGGCCTCTCCAATCTGCTGGGCAACCTCCACCACGAGGTCAAGCTCGGGGCAGCTCACTTCGTAGTTATCGCGCAGAGACGCGTGGCTGGCGCTCATTAACTGGCCGACCCTGGTCCAGTCGGACGCCTGGATGGCGCGAGCCGCCTGGAGGGTGCGTTCGTTTTCGCTGATGACGTGGTGGGCGCGCCGGAACACAACCGGCTCCAGTTGCTTCCGTGCCGCTTCGAGCGCTTCGAGCGTGGCATCGCGCAGGGCGGCTACCTGGAGAACGCGCGCCGCTGTTTCGCATTGGGCCCGCCGCTTGGCGTATTCTCCTTCTGCCAGCTTGTGGCGGATGTTGGTGTTGATGATCAGGACGGTCACGTCGGGATTGGTCAACGCCACGGGCGTGGTCGTGCGCGAGCGGCAGTCCAGCAAGAGCGCGTGGTTCTCCCGCCCGAGAATGGAGGTAAACTGGTCCATGATCCCGCACGGCACGCCGGCAAAGTCGTGCTCGGCCTGCTGACAGAGCACGGCCTTCTCAATTGGGTCAAGCGTTTGGCCGGTCATCAGTTCCAGCAGGGTGGCCGCCGCGACTTCGAGTGCCGCGCTGCTGGCCAACCCGCCGCCGTAAGGAAGATTGGACTCGATAACCGCATCGAAGGCCGGAAGCTTCTTGCCGGACTTCTGGAAACCGGCGATGACGCCGCGCACGTAATTGGACCAGCTTGGCGCGCCGGGCTCGACCTTGGGGCGGATGTTAAAGGTGGCCGTTTCCCCCGGCGTCACGCTATGCAATGTCACCTCGCGCTTGGTGTTGGTGTCGCCGGCGATAACGATGTAGCGCTCAATCGCCATGGGCAGCACGAAACCATCGTTGTAATCGGTGTGCTCTCCGATCAGGTTCACGCGGCCTGGGGCCGCCACAATCCAGCGGGGCGCATGGCCGAAACACCGGCGGAATAACTCGCTGGTCCGGTCCATCATCAGGTCGAAAGACATAGCTTGCTGAGTAGCAGGATAGAGCCCCGAGGCTGGGAAGGCGAGTTCTTATGTGTGTGAGCGGTGAGGCGCGCCACGGCCAGTGACAATGTCACCGAGGTACCTCGCCCCGCAAGTATGGACTGCGGCGGCAAGCGAAGCGCGACGCCGCTTTGGGTGGAAGTGACGCAGGGGGTTGAACCAGGCGCTCTCTATTGGCAGTGAAAGCGGCGTCGCCCTTCGCTTGCCGCCGCAGTCCAAAGCGACTTTGTCACTGGCCCTGTGGGGTGCGCTGTCCATACAGCGAGGCAAAGCCGCGAGGGAGCCGGCGCGCTGGGGATAGCGCTCCCTACCTGCTGGTCACCTGTCGATTTGGGCTTCAAACGCCCAGTTCACGGCCCAAGAGACCTCGTTATGCGGCTGGTTGTCGTTGTTCCAGCGAGTGCGCCAGATGTTGTTCACCTTGGGATCGATCACGTCTTTGCGTATCGCGCCCTGCGCATGGCCATCCGCGTACATGAGGTCGGTGCGGCGATTGTGGCGGTTGGAGGGCCATTGATCCTGTTGGGTGGGATCGATGTTGACCGGCCAGACGCCCGTCGGGTCTGCCGGGGCGCGGGTGTCACCCAGCATGATCATATCAACGGGTTTTAACACCATGCTCTCAGTCACGACGCCGTGATAAAAACCGCCGTTGACGTCGCCGCCCAGGCCGAGCTGAGGACTGTGGTTAAGATCCAATCCCCAGTCCACATAGCCAAGAGAAAAGCGCGAGCCAACGGTAATGCCGTA
>PLZQ01000546.1 GCA_003152225.1 Limisphaerales bacterium
AGCACCATTGACCCAGGTGTGCAAAGAATATGACATTCTCACGAACCGACCGGTCCCGATTTCAGCCTTTCAGCGTTTCAGTGTTTCAGCATTTGTCCTTCCAGTTTCTGCTTTCTGCTTTCCCAATTTCTGCTTTCCCTCAGGCCGCTTTCAGCCTTTCAGCTTTTGCGCCCGCAGTCCCCTTTCTGCTTTCTGCTTTCCCAATTGCAGCTTTTCCCTCAGTCCGCTTTCAGCTTTTCAGCGTTTCCCCCTCCCCCTCCCCCAACAAGACCGCCCGAACGCCCGCCGCCAGTCCTGATTTCAGCTTTCTGCTTTCCCAATTTCAGCTTTTCCCCAGGTCCCCCACGACGCGCACAGGACCAGTTCCAATCTCCGGTCTGACCCGTTTCCGCGCGTTGCTCAGGCGATGCTGTCGAAGTTCGGGGCGCTGATTAGCGGCGGGGGGGCGGGTGGTGCGGATGGTGAGGGCGTGAGGAAAGTGCCGTGACTAATGGATTGGGGGTGTCATTATTCGCGGGCAGAATAGTTGACAAGAGAGCTTGTATGTGCTTTTGGCGGAATGTAGTTTTGCCGTGGCAGCGAACGTGACGCGATGGCAAAATTCCTGAAAGAATCGGAGATGACGCCTGCAGTGACTGCATGGCTGCGGGTTCAGGGTTTGGTCGTAAGGCGAGAATTCGCCTTGCCCTGGGGCATTTGTGACTTGGTGGGGGCGTCTCTCGACCGAGAGCGCGTCAAAAAGCGGCTCGAACTGAGGCAGCGGGAGGCTGTTGGCCCGATTTCGAGGGTTGGCGTGTTGCTCTCCTTGCCCGACGTTGAAACCAACGAAAAGGCCAGCGTTCAGGAGGTTGTGGCGAAATTTGGTGGTCTCCTTTCGAAGGAGGAGATTGCGGCTGAATTGGGTGTACTCACGCGGAAGCGATTCGTTCGCACGGACGGTGGCGGGCTGTTTCAACGTGTGAACGGGTGGATACCTCTGCACAAGAGGCTTGTCGCTGTCGAGTTGAAGCTGGAGAGGGTTGACGATGCTCTGTGCCAGGCGCGGAAGAACAAGGAAGTGACGTGGGAGTCGTACGTCGGATTACCTCTGCGAGTGGCGAAGAGGGTTCTTGGTGGCGGGAAGCGGCTTGAGTTCGATGCGGCTGGGGTTGGGATTTTGGGTATTTCGGGCCGGGGAATTGAGTGCCTCATGGATGCGCGTGATACCGGAGCGGACAGTAACGGCGCAGTGACCATGCATTGCATTGAGAGGTTTTGGCGTGACACGTCACAGGCAGTTAAGCATTAGGTGTTGAGCGACACGCTCGGGGCGGCGTGCGGATTTTTCGTCCTTCGGGAGGAGGGGCAGCGGCGCTTTCCCCAAAACGTAAGCGGCCGACAGATCTTGATAGAGAGCGACGGCTCTTCCTGCCGGGGGGTTGGCCGCAAGGATACGGAACCACTCTTTGTAGAAATGTGCCACCTGGTTGCGGGCGGGGTCCTCCGCGGAGTAGGAACCGAATTTGTTGTGCAGGTCGGCCAAAGCTGGGCGGGCGGGGTGTGAGGCCGGTAGGACGTTAAGGCTCTCGGCCAGCCAGGTCTTGAGTTCGGCGCTATAGGTTGCCCAGCGGCGCAGTGGTGGAAGCGCGACGTGGACATTTGGATGCTGGGGAAGAATGATGAAGCGGCCGTGGATGTGGTACTGATAGGTGGCGCCGAGACCAATAGCTGGGTGATCGATTTTGGCACGAGCCCATAATAGGAGATTTAAGCCCCAGTATGGGCCGGCGGTAAAGTGCTTACCGTGACCGGTCAAACTGCGGAGTTCGTCGAAGAACTTGATGCTGCACTGGAATCGTTTCTCGAACGTCCCGGTCCCGGCTTGGTCTGCGAGAGTAGTATCAACACTCCATATCCCCTCGAAGTCGCTGCACTTGAGGCAGCGCTCGACGTGCGCGAGCACCTTATTTCTCTCGGCTTTACCGTCAAGCTGCGACTGATGTGTGAACACAAGTGGAAAAACTAGCTCGACCGTGACGTTCCTAGATGTGCGCCAGGAGGTCGCTGCCTCCGCTAGATACCGGTTTAGTTTGAATTTGGGATCCGTGAGGTCGATGGGCCATTGGGGAATGGTGATGCGTTTGGGACTGGAAGCTGCGCACTCGTCAAGGAGCGCGGTGGCGAAGGACTGGACCGCTGGTTGACGTGGCTTTGCGAGGAAGGCTGGATCGTTGAATTTGGTGCTCTCGGGGAACTTGGCCATGAATGCTTGCCATGATTTTTTCCTGTCGGCCTCGGCGATGGAGAAACCTTCAAAGGCTGGGTTTATCCAGAGTGGCACCGAGCGTGGTAGGTCGGCCTTCAGTGAGGGGAGGCGGTCGGCGTGGACGTGAGCGGCGGCCGCGTCGGCGTAGTGTCGGGTGAGAATCTGGCAGCCGGTTTTTCTAGTGACGAAAGGAATGTAGGGTTGCATAGGCTAGAGCGTTGTGAGGCAGTTACGAATCTTTAGATAATTGCAGATGTGGGCTGGCTCCGGGAAGAGGGACATTTCAGAGACGCCGATGCAGTCGAGCTCGGCGAGAAGACGGCGTTTGTGTTGTCGGAGGAGCGGGAGAAACGTGAGGGATGGTGCTTGCCGACTTGTGAGCTCGAAGGAGCGTGAACCGTGGAACGTAAAGGCGCCTTGCTGTTGTGTTATTCGCTCAGAGTTCCATGTCGGGTGTAATGCGATGGTGCGCAAGCCGCGACTGCGCTCGTGGGGGCCCAGAGCGAGGTATGGCTGGATGGACTTGCCATCCTTGTTGGGATCGAGGATGTGCCTCCTTGTCTTTGGCCCGGATGGGCAGCTTAGGTCGAGCGGGTTGAGGGAGATAACCGCACCATCTACGGAAGGGTCGTGGCAGGCAAAGTAGAGGGCAACGGCAGGATTCAGTGTCCAATCGAGCAGTCGTGTGGGTAGCCCGTAGTGCTGGGCTAATTGGATCCAGCGCAATTCTTCGTGAGATGCGGGAGGTTTGTGCAGCTTGAGTTCGGTAAGGCGCTTGAAGTCGGCGAGGATGTTGAGGGCGCACTGCCGCTTGCTTTGGTCTTTGAAGCGGAGCGCGGAAGGTGCCAGGTGGTATCTGATATCTGCGTGGCCGCGAAACCAGTAGGGTGATCCGCCACCGGTCATCTTGGCGAAGACTGCGACGTAGTCGCCGAGCGCGGACACCTCCACGGTCAACATTTTGCATTTGGGGCCTTTAGCCCTGAGCTGCTTCGCGAGCGCTGTTGAGAGGTGGCGTGCGGTGGTGCTCATGGTTAGCGATGTCTGCCAGCGTGTGCGTGCATGGCGTCACGGTGCGGCGAGGGCCGCGTCCACTTGGGATTTCCAGTCCCCTTCTAGAACGAGGCGGAAGCGCATGGGGCTGGGCTTAGCCTCGAGGGTGAGCTCGCCCACCGGCACGGTGTCGAAGCTATGCTTTTCGAGCACCTCGAATAGCCGCCGTTTGTATTCGGTGTCGTCGTTTTGGAGGTGCAGGCCCTTCGTCTCGACGACCACCAAGCGTGTTGGTTTGCCGTCCGTCTCTTCGAGGGCAACAAGGAAATCCGGGAATACGCGTTTCTTCTTCCAGCCGTCCAAGTACCAGTCGGCCTGCACTGCTATGCGGTGCCACCAGCGGACGGCCTTGACGTCGTCGATGTAGAGCGCGACGTCTTTTTCCAGACCGTTGAAATGCCTGGTCCATATTTGCTCAAAGAGTGACTTTTCAACGGGATGGCCGTTGCCCTTATGCGTGATTTGGTAGTCCGGCGGCTGGGTCACTTCGAAGGCGAGTTTTTCCACCAGCTCCCAGCTTAGACCATTGCCTTCGAGCCGGAAGGAGAGTGCGCCGCTGGCGAGCAAATCGCAGAAGATCCGCTCCGTGTGCGCGTGGATGGCCACCAGTAAATCGGCGCGCATCGTCTCGATAAGCCGATAACGGCTGGCGAGCAACTGGTCTTCTGTGATGCCTCGGGCGCGCAGAGCGCTGAGCGTGGCGCGTAGGATGCGAGCGGCTTGCCAGGGGCTGGGAATCACATCTGCCAGAACGCGCACCAAAGCGGGGAAGTCCAACGCGGGTCTGCTGCCCGCCTCCTCCGTGCCGAGCGGCCTCCTGGGGTCGTTCCCAAGCTCGTCGACGTCCACGGCGATGCGCGTGTGCGCGAGTGCGGCAGCGTCGTCCGGAGAAAAGTCGGCCGCCTTTGTCCATTCCAGCGAGTCCCACGGAACGGAGGGGAAGAGATCGCTTTCGTAGTCGAATAGCCGCCACCCGTCAGATTCGCGGGCGAGGATACGCGGGAGGAAGATGCGCCGGCGGAACGCGGGGCGGCGCTCGACTTCGACCGTGACCAAGTTGCCCCCTGCAGAGGCTGCGCCTGCTGCGCGCACGAGCTCGCCGAGATCTCCCATGCCCTCGTTGGTGAGTCCTTCGCGGACCCTGGCGACAGCATCGGCGACATTCTGGCGGTGGACGAAGACATGACACTCATTGAGCCCGGTGCGGCTGGCCGGGAAACGCTCCGCGTCCGGCTGGCGGAGGATGCGCCCGACCATTTGCGTCAACGCGGTGCCCGCGGTTGTCTCGTCAAGAAGTGCGAGAACATAGGCAAATGGGCAATCCCAGCCTTCCTGCAACGCTGCTTTCGTGAGGATAAAGCGCACCGGGCAGTGGTCATCCATCAAGTTGTGAACCGACAACTGGTCCTCGGCGCTGCTCTTTTCCGCGACCTCGCCTTCCTTTGCGCCGAGACGCTCGTGCAAGAACTTGCGCACATGGTCGGCGTGAACTTTGCCTGCTTCGGTTTGGTCTTTGCCGGTGCGCTCAACCCGGATAAGCAGGATTGGCCGCACGTAGCGGCCGGATTCCTGCCGCTCGCGCTCGGCGAGCGTCTGGAGCTCTTCCAGTTGGCCGTGGGCGGCGATGAGCGTATCTTTCCAGTCGCCCTGGCCGGCGTTGTGCAGGTTCAGTGGCAGTTTCACCATTTCCTCTTTTTTGAGGGCCATGCCGGTGACACTGTGGAGGACGTTGCTTTGCTGTTCCTTCGCGCGATTCGGTGTGGCGGAGAGTTCGAGGATGAAACTCGGGTTGAATTTCGCCAACGTCTTTCGCCTCGTGGGCGTGTAAGCCGTGTGGCCCTCGTCGAGGATCACCGTCGGGCGGGCGAGGCAGAGGACGTTGCCGAGGCTTTGTTTCACCGTTGGCCCACCGCCCCAAGCTCCTTCGGCAAGGTCGAGCGTTCCGAGGTTGGGCACCAGCTTGAGCAGCTCGCGCTGCGCCTCGAAGTCGTCCTCAGGCGGGAAGAAACCGGGATAGCGGCCGGTGTCCTGGAACATTTTTAGCACATCCGTTTCCTGGCGCGCCGCCGCCGCCATCATCATTACGAACACGCATAGATAGTTCTCCACGTCAGCCTTGGCGAAGGCGTCCCCGCGCCGGAGCAACTTGACGCGACCGCCACTCGCGCGCTCCAGCGTCATGCGGTAGGGATGCTCGCGATTGGCGAGGGCTTTCCAGGTCTGGGAGTAAATCGCATCGCTCGGCACGATCCAGAGGACCAGACCGTAGCTGCGGCGATAGTAAAGTCGCTGGAGTTGCTCGATGCCACGCGTGGCGAGATAGGTTTTGCCGGCGCCCGTGGGGAGCCGGAGACAGACATTCGGCACAGGACGCCCGATGCCATCGGATCGAGGCGACCACGGCGGGACGAAGTGCGCGCCGTTGGCATCTTTAGCCTTGGGCAGGACACCAGCAGCCTTGAGAGCTTCCCAAGTCTGACCGCACCAATCCACGACCGGTGGCTCCATCTGGTTCTGCCGTGCCAGTTCGGCGAAACGGTCTGCCGCATCACGCTTCTGCACGAGTGTTTCGAGGTAGCTCGTGAACCGATCGACGGTCTGCTCTTGGTACTCCAGGCGCTTCATTCGGGTTGGACGCGGTGGAGAGCGTAGGGCAGTTGAGCGAACTCCAATCGCAATTCCCTGAGGGAGCGATGCGAAATATACTTGGCGGCGGCGAAGACGAGCACTTGTTTGGCGGGGGCTTCCTGCTTCCGCGCGGCGTCAAGCGCCTCAGCATGGGTGCGTGTGAAGGCGGCGGCGGGGCTTCGCAGCCAGGCCTCGTCCGGGCGGTAGAGCAAGTAAACCCGCCAAATTTCTGTCTCGCCAACCAAAACTGGGCCGTCCGATGGTATGGCCTCCGGGGCGGTCTTGGTTTTAGCTTTTCTCCTCGCTTGGGCAGTCGATTTCGTGGGAGCAGTCGTCTCGACGGCAGGGAGCGTGTGGCCGGTTGAGGTGAAAAAGAGGTAGCGCGACAGTGACGCGAAACTGGGCAGGCTGCCTGGCGTTTCAGCCAGCAGGCGTTCGAGGTCCATCGGCTCGCCCAATTCGACGTACGTAAAGGAGCCGCCGAGGCCAGGCATCCGCTCAGCCACCTGCTTCTGACCTACGATGCTCAGCACGCCCTCGACCATCTTCTTTTCGATCTTGTCGTAGTTTCCGCGTTCGAGGTTTTCGATGCCCTCGATACGACCCAGAATTTCATTGCGCGCCTTGTCTTTGCTAAAGGTTGTCCAAGTAATCTTTTCCGGCGGGTGCAGCTCGGTCTCGGCCGTGCCGGTGTAGTCGTAACCGCGAATGGCGCGCCGCACGCGCTCGGCGGTGAGTTTGGCGCAAAGGTCTACCATCTCCCCCGTTTGTTTGTTGAGCTCATCGCACTGCACGAGGATGAACCGCCGGTTCCCGCCGTCCTTCTTGTTCTGCGTCAGCACTGCGTGCGCCGTCGTCCCGCTCCCAGCGAAGGAGTCGAGTACGATAGAATCCTTGTTGGTAGCGATGTCGAGGATGCGCTCTATTAGCTGTATCGGTTTGGGGGTGGCGAAAACGTCCACGGCCCCAAAAATCTCCGTCAGCATTGCCTTGGCCTGCCGTGTAGTGGGCAGGTCGGACCAGATTGTCGGATGCGGGCGCGTTGGTGTCTCGGGCGCGAACTCCCGGGTGTAGGGTTCCCAAACAGTGTGGCCGCGCCTCTCTCGTTTCTTCCAGATCAGGGTTCCTTCGCTGTGGTGTTTATCAACCGCCTTCTTGCCCGCTGCCCAACATGCCTCCTCGCCGTTGTCGTGAATTGGGAACACTTGGTTTCCGTCTGGATCTTCCAGTGGAAAATACATAGTCGGTCTGTCGCTACGGAGGCTGTTCTTGCCGTTCTTCTTCAGTAGCCGATCACGATAAAGCCGGCCGCTTTTGTCCTTGGTTGAGTAGCCTTCGAGAATGGAGGCGTCGTCTTTCGGCCCGAATCCCACTTGCTCTGCGTCGTTCGCGTAGCAGAGAATCATTTCATGATCAGGGGTGATAGCGACCTTGTTGTCGTTCGGACTGTCCACTTTTCGCCAAATGAAGGTGGCGACGTGGTTTTCTTCTCCAAACACCTCGTCCAGCACCGCTTGCAGGCGGTGTGATTCGTTGTCGTCAATGGAGACGAAGATGGCGCCATCCTCGGCGAGGAGCTCTTTGAGGAGTTGGAGACGAGGCCAGATCATGCAGAGCCATTTGTCGTGGCGCTGGAGGTCTTCGCGTTCGACGGGGTTGCTGGATTTCTTGAGCCACTCGCGCATGAGGGGGCTGTTGACGGCGTCGCTGTAGCACCAACCCTCGTTGCCGGTGTTGTAGGGAGGGTCAATGTAGATGCAGTCCACTTTGCCGGCATAGCGGGGGAGCAGCGCTTTCAGAGCTTCGAGGTTGTCTCCATGGATGATGAGATTGTCTTCAAGGTCTGGTTGCCGTCCTGGGGCGGGCGAACATTTGTCCGGCACGACGAGCAACTCCCGGTAAGGGACGCCGAGGTGATGCGTGTAGATGAATGACTTACCCTTAAATTCCAGTGTGGGCATAAGCGTCGGGTCTGAATTTGAAACGTTGGCCAGTCATTGCCATAGCGTGTCGGTGTTGTAACGGATGCCGGGCTGAGTTTCGAGGAATTTGTTTTGTCGGCCTGAGCCCAGCAGGTAAAGAGCGAGCGATAGCCGAAGGCAGATGGCAGATGGCCGATCGAGGGGGGAACAGCGAGGCCCCGGTCAGGCGCTCCACTTTAGGCGGTCGGGCGGGTCATAGATGAAGCGCCCCGCGCGGCCTGCGCGAACGCGAGCATTGCGGCCGCCGAGAAACGAGAAACGGGTCAAAACCGTAGTTTGGTCTGGAGCTACCCCTGTTTCCGTGGCGACCGGTGGGGCAATTTACGGCTGAAAAGGCGGCCTGAGGGAAAGCAGAAATTGGGAAAGCAGAGAGCAGAAATTGGAGGGGAAAACGCTGAGAAGCTGAAATTCTGAAACGCTGAAAGGGGGCTGGAGAAAAGCAGAAATTGGGAAAGCAGAAAGCAGAAAAGCGGACCACGGACTACGGAACGAAGGCGGAAAAGCTGAAACCTGAAATGCTGAAAGGGGCCGGGCGAAGTCCAAGGTCCAAAGTCCAATGTCCAAAGTCGGGAAGCGGAACGCGGACCCGCCTTCGCCCGGCTTCGCCGGGGCGAATTACAACACGAGCCAGTCGCGCACTCCGGCTTCCACCAGCGCCAACTGTTGTCCAGTGAGTTTGCCCAGGAACCGTTCCGCCTTGACCGCTGGTACGGTCACGGGGTTTTGCACCAGGAACGCGCCAGGCTTGAGGAACGGGACATTGATTGGCACCTCTAGATCGGAACCGCGCAAGGACGTTGTGTGCGGGATAACGCTGATGAGCGCCCGGTCCGATTCTTTGAATGCCCGATTGAGGATCAGGGCGGGCGGCGCCTTCTGGACCATGCCCAGGTCCACCAGCCAGACTTCACCGCGACTGGGCACGAGACTCCTCTTCGTCCAGCAAGGAAAAAGTTTGGGCAGCGATGGCCGTCAGGTCATCGTCCGACAACGGGCCGTAATCACCGGGAGTCACGGAGCGAGCGATCGTCTCGTACACGGCGTATTGCTCGTCACGCGGCAGGCTTCTGAACCCTTCCAACACCGTCTGTGCCTTTGTGCTCATGCCTCGAAAACTTACCCGTTCGGCGTGAAAAGGGCAAGCACGGGGAACAGTGAAACGGGGCCGGGGAAAAGCTGAAACTCCGAAGCGCTGAAAGGCTGAAAGGCAAAAGCAGAAAGTGGAAAGTAGAAAGCAGAAATCGGAGGACAGAGGACGGAGCCGAAAGGCTCAAGGCTCAAGGCTGATCGAAAAGACAATCGGTGGATTCCCGGCGCTGCAAGAGGGTGAGAAGCGCGAAACACCCAGGAATCATTTCAATCGCCCTCAGCCACGTCTGCACCAACTAAGGCCATTCAGCGGTTGGAAACTTCGTGGGCCGCAGCCCGAACCCACTTGCTGGAACCCGACTCTATTGGTGCGGAACGAACTTCACGGCGTCCGCGAGCACGTTGCCGTCAGCCTTGCTGCTGACGGAGACGTTGCCTCCCTGGCCCGCCGCAAATTTGAAAGTGCCAAGCAGGTTCCATTTGCCGGTATTGTTTCGAAGGTTAACCAGGATTGTCTTGGCGCCGTCATCGGACTTGACGGTGAATGGTGCGTTGGAGGCGTGGTCCGAATTCGGATCATCGCCATGCCATTCATACACATCATACATCCCAGCAATCTTGATGTCGGGCGTCCAGGTGGCCGTGTTGGCGGCAGCGCCGGCGGAGGTGCCGACGGCCCAGAGAGTGCCGCCCTTGAAGTCAGCACCGCTGTCTCCCAGTGTCCACTCGCCTTCGGACTTAAGGCCGGGGTCTCGATCGTCAATGATGATTTCATTGGTGGAAGCGGAAGCTCCAGCCGGTGTAGCCGCGGCAGCGGGCGCAGCCGGAGCAGCGGGCGCAGTTTTGGGTGCGGTCGCGACAGCCTCGGGCCTGGAGGTTTGTGTGCTCTGGCAGGCAGTCAGCAATACGGATACCGACATTGTGGCAAAACCTAATTTGAGTTTCATTGCCTCGTTCCTTCTATCTTATGAGAGTTTGGGCCTGGTTCATGGTTGGACGATGATGCTCAGCGGGTGCCAGGCTGTCAATTGATTCATTTAGCGACCACTCCCGACTCATCTCCGTGCCGGGGTGCCGGGGCCTGAAACGGGTCAAACCGTAGTTTGGTCTGGAGCTGCCCCGATTTTCGTGGCGACCGCTGGGGCAACTTGCGGGAAAAACTGAAACGTTGGAATGCTGAAAGGGGGCGGGCGAAGTCCAAGGTCCAAAGTCCAAAGTCGGGACCGGGGAAAAAGCTGAAATGCTGAAAAGCTGACATGCTGAAAAGGGACGAAAAGACTACGGACCACGGGACTACCAGACCGAGCATCCAACATCCAACATCGAAGGGCGAAGGAGGAACAGCAGAAATTCGGAAAGCAGAAAGCAGAAATCGGTCAGGCGGGCTCGCCGGATTCCAACTCGTAAACCATTCGCCAAATGCGGTCGGTCTCGCCGCGCTCGATGACCTGGAGCGGGGTGGAGCCGTCAAAGGCTGGGTTGGGGTCTTTGAGCCAGGGGCCAATCGCTTCCGGAGAAACGAGCTTTTCCAGCGCGGCGAAAAGACGCTTCGTTTCAGCCAGGCGCCTGCCGGTCGATGAACTGGGCTTGGAGCCCTGGGACCAGTTGGACACGGCGCGGAGGGAGAAGCCGGTCATGCGGGTCAGGGTATCGTAGGAGATCCCGTACCGGGTGGTCATGTCTTTAAGGGAGATGGCACCGGTTCCACTCGGGAACCCAGCTTGCAAGAGGCCCTTCACGTCGGTCTTTTGCGTGCCTTTGGTCTGGACAGGCTTGGCCGCCGCCGTTCGGGTGGGCAAATCGAGCAATTTCTTCATAGGGAAAAGGTAGCGCGGTTTAGCATTTGTGCAAGCACAAATACACGCATTTTTGCACTACCGTTTTTTGAGCCACCGGTTCAGGTCATTCTCGCCGAGAATCTCTACCTCGCTGCCGCGGGCGAGGGACTGGGGGAAATAGACGAGGTTCATGCCACCGGCGACGCGGGCCGAAGGGACCAGCAGGGCCTCGGCGCCGATGGCGTGGGCGGCGCGGCCAAAGGCCTGGCTTTGGGATTCGTGTCCGGCGTCGTTGACCTTGTGCCAGTCTTCGGCGAGGAGCTTGTCCAGTTCCAGCCAGGGTTTGGCTCGCAGACCTTTGGGAGCGACGAGGTCGAGCACCTTTGAGAAAGTGGCGCGGACGGCAACGATGATTTTGGGGCGGACGTCGCTGGGCGCGAAGTTGTAATAGGTGAAGCTGGCGCCGCTCTCCGCGATGGCGGTCTCCTGGGCGGTCGAGAGGTTCACAGCCGAAAAGGCGCCGGCGGCGGACCACCGGCCGCCGTGACCGAGGCTGCCTTTGCCGCTAAGGAGCTTCGTGGTTTGAGCGTGGGGGAGACAGGAGGCGCGAAAGAGGAGGCCTTTCCAGTGCGAGAATGGGCGCCTGAGGGTCTTCAGCTCGGCGAGGAAGGCGGCGTAACGGGGGTTTGGCGCGGGTTTCATGGTCTGGTTCGGTCGTTGGCGGGATTTAACCAAAAGAGGCTGTAATCGCAACGGCAAAGGAGGCGTGCTTAAAAGGTGAAATTGGGAAAGCTGAAATCTGAAATGGGAGAGAACTGATCACCAAGAGGCTAAAGGCTAAAGCGGGCCCTCGGGGCAAACGTACATTTGTTGCCATTGGGATAGCAACTTACGTCAAATAAAAACCACTGGACAGGGGGAGGGCGGAGTGATTTTCTGTTCGTGGGTCAAGAGCCTTTGGATGGGTTTTTTGGCCCCGGCCGGAGAGTCGTTGATGAGAAGCGGGCGCTCCTCACTTGGCCCTGTGGGGAGATCCGAATCCCCCAGAGCAAGGCTTAATCCCCAGCGAAAGTCCGGCCAGTCAGGCTGGTTGATGGTGTGGTGTCGCGCGCTGGGCGCGGCGCCGGCTTCGCCGGTATTCCCTTGGCGGCTCGGATCGAGCGGGGGAAGTGTCGTTGAAAGGGCAAGCAGTATGTCTGTGATGCGGTTCAAGCGGTTTACGAAGGTTGGTGTGCTGAAGGGGATCGGGCGGGAATTGTTGGGGCGGTTTTTCGGCCGGTTCAACGGCAACGGCCAGGCGCTGGCGCTGCCGCCGGCCAGCG
>PLZQ01000252.1 GCA_003152225.1 Limisphaerales bacterium
GCGAGCGCGAATGCCGCCGCCGCGGACGACGCCGTGGCCCCCTCATAAAGCGCTTGCACCCGCAGTGGCATGGTCTCTGTGTGGCCGGCGATGTGCCCGGACACGACCGACACCGCGCCAAACTCCCCCATCGCGCGCGCGTTGCACAGGATGATGCCATAGATCAGACCCCACTTCACCGATGGCAGCGTGACGTACCAGAAAGTCTGCCAGCCATTGGCTCCCAGCGTCAGCGCCGCCTGCTCCTGCTCGGTGCCGGTCGCCTGCATGACCGGGATCAGCTCCCGCGCGACGAATGGGAAAGTGATGAACACGGTCGCCAGCACAATGCCGGGCACGGTGAAAATGATCTTGAACTCGTGAGCGTCGAGCCACTTGCCGAAGAAACCTTGCAGCCCGAACAGCACCACGAGCATCAAGCCGGCAACGACCGGCGAAACCGAAAACGGCAGATCGATCAGCGTGATGAGAAACGTTTTGCCTCGGAACTGGAACTTGGCGATCGCCCAAGCGGCGGCCAGGCCAAAGAGGACATTCAGAGGCACGCTGATGGCCGCCACGATGAGGGTCAGGCGGATGGCCGCCAGGGAATCAGGCTCCACCATGGACTTGCAGTAATACACCCAGCCTTGCGTCAGCGCCTGCGCGAACACGTTGGCCAGCGGCAGCAGCAGGAACACGAAGCAGAACGCAAGCGCGATGGTGATGAGCGTCCACTTTGTAACCGGCGATTCTTCCGTGCTCCGTTGCGAGGCCCGGTAGGCCGCCCTTCTTTGCCTTATCGCGAGCCCAGCCATAGTCTCAAGCTGACGCGTGAAACCGGCTCGCCCATTGTTCGAGCAGGTTGATGGTTCCCAGCAGCAGGAATGAGCAGGTCAGCAGCACCACGGCCAGCGCGATGGCTCCCGTGATGTCGTATTCCTCGAGCCGTATGACGATGAGGTAGGGCGCAATCTCGGTCTTGAATGGAAGGTTGCCGGAGATGAACACAATCGAGCCGTATTCGCCGATCGCCCGGGCGAACGCCAGCGCCAGGCCCGTGAGCACCGCCGGGAACAGCGACGGCGCGATGATCGTCGCGAACGTGCGCAGGCGTCCCGCGCCGAGCGTGGCCGCCGCTTCTTCCACTTCGCGTTCCAGGTTCTGTAGCACCGGCTGGAGCGTGCGCACGACGAACGGCAGGCCCACAAATGTCAGTGCGATGACCACCCCTAGCGGGGTGAACGCTCCTTTGATGCCCAGCGGCACCAGGTACTTGCCCAGCCACCCGTTGGCGGCGAACAGATTCGCCAGCGTCAGCCCGGCCACCGCCGTCGGCAGAGCGAACGGAAAATCCACCATCGCGTCAATGAACCGGCGTCCGGGAAACTCATAACGCACCAGCACCCACGCCAGCAGCGTGCCGAAGACCGCGTTGGCCACGGCAGCAATCAAAGAGGCTCCGAAGGTCAGACGATAGGCCGCCAGCGCGCGGTCGGTGGTCGCCAGACGCCAGAAGTCGGCCCACGACAGTTCCAGCGTGCGGATGACCAGGGCGCCGAAGGGAATGAGGACAATCGCGCTCAAGTAGAAGAGCGTAAAGCCCATTGTCAGGCCGAAGCCGGGCAGCACGTTGAATTTCTTTTGCGCCATGCGCGTTCAGCCCTGGCGCTTGGTTGGCCTTCGCCATCGCTCCGGGCTGGGCGCCATCTTACTTGCGGCTGCGGCGTGAAGCAATCCCCTCATGCCTACCGGCTTGCCTTTTGGATCTGGTCAAACACTCCCCCCTCATCGAAGTGGGTCTTTTGCGCCTTCTGCCAGCCACCGAACACCTCATCGATGGTAAACAACGTCACCTTCGGAAACGTAGCGGCGTGTTTCTTCCCGACTTCATCAAGTCGAGGCCGATAGAAATGTTTTGCTGCGATTTCCTGCCCCTCGGGCGAATACAGGTATTCGAGGTAGGCCTGCGCGATGGCCTTTGTCCCGTGCCGCTTCACGACTTTATCCACCCACGTTACCGGCGGCTCAGCCAGGATGCTCAGCGAGGGGGCGACTAGCTCGAATTCGCCCTGGCCCGACTCCTTGAGCGTCAGCAGCGCTTCATTCTCCCATGCGATCAGCACATCGCCAATGCCCCGTTGGACAAAGGTGGTCGTGGCCCCACGGGCCCCAGTGTCCAGGATGGGCACGTTCTTGAAGATCCGGGCCACGAAATCCCGCGCCTTGCCTTCGTCCCCGCCGAATTTCTTCAGCGCGTAGCCCCACGCCGCCAGGTAATTCCACCGCGCCCCGCCCGAGGTCTTGGGGTTGGGCGTGATGATTGAAACCCCAGGCTTGGTCAGATCGTCCCAATCCTTGATCTGCTTGGGATTCCCTTTGCGTACGACGAGCACAATGGTGGAGGTGTACGGCGCGCTGTTGTTCGGCAGGCGCTTCTGCCAGTCCTGCGGAATGAGCTTGGCTTTCTCCCACAGCATGTCCACATCATAGGCCAGCGCCAGCGTCACGACGTCCGCATCCAGGCCGTCGATCACCGAGCGCGCCTGCTTCCCCGAACCCGCGTGCGACTGCCTGATCGTGACCCGGTCGCCAGTCTGCTCCTGCCAATGCCTGGCAAACGCGCTGTTATAGTCCTGGTAAAGCTCACGCGTCGGGTCATAGGAGACGTTCAATAGCGTGATGTCTTTGGCGAGGGCCCAGCCCAGCGACACCGCCAGCACCGCCGCGCCGCTCAATAAGGCTTTCATTCCACGATTAAGCATAAACTCTTTCAAATCAATTTAACCACAGATGGACACAGATGAACACAGATACTGAGTGCCGGACCGAAGTCCGGGCGCCTCCGGCCACCGCCGCCAGGTAGCGGCGGGCAGCCTGCCTGCCATAGAGGGCGGCATCCTGCCGCCCGGACCAGCGTTCGAACGGCGCAGGACGGCCACGCTTGGCTCGGAGTCACTATCCAGTGAACGGATTGTCGCGGTGGCATAGCAGAGTCTTGAGTAGTTCTTATCTGTGTTCATCTGTGTTTATCTGTGGTTTTCTTTTGCATGGCTTTGTCTCAAAACGCCAACTGGATGCGCGTGAACAGCACGTTTTCGGGCTTCCGCGTCACGATTGCGGGCGCGGACGTTCCCACGCCGCCGCCCCCGGTAAAGCTCGTGTGGGAGAAGCTGGTCTTCACCATCACGTTCCGATTCAGATACCAGTTGAGGCCGACCGACCAGGCCGCAGCCGAACGGGCCGAGGTCGCTGGGTCCGCAAAAGACGGAAACGCCGCCCGATCGATGTCCAGTTCCGCATACCGGCCCACCAACTGCAGCGCCCCCCAGCCTCCTTCCGCGGGATTGAAAGGCCGTCGTGGGATCACTCCGCCGGCGTAGGCGGCGTCTTCGCCCGTCAACACCCACGAAGCGGAAACGTCCCAGGCAGTATTCTCCAGGTGCGCGGAACCCAACGGCGCGACCCCCGTCCGCCTCACTTGCTGGTCGGAAATGATATACTCTCCCAGCAAGCCGAACGGCCCGAAATAGTAATAGGCCTGCGGCGAAACTCGCCAGTGCTCCTTATCGGCAACCACTACCGCCTTGTCGGCCGGGTTATACGCGAAGAACTGTTGCTGCCCGTCCGTGAAGTAACCCGGCAGGCTGCCGCCCGTCGTCGAAGGCAGCCCGGCGGTGTTCGGCGCGGACATTGTCTCGTAGCTGCTCGCCGCGCCGAATCCAAACCGTTGCAGTACTGGCGCCGACGCTTGCTTGAACGGCTGGAAAAAGAGCCGCCCCACGTAGGCCCGGTCGTCCGCGAAATCCGCATTGGCGGAATTGGCGCCGTCGCTGGTGCCATTGAAAATCCCGGCGGCGTAGCTCAGGCGTCCCTCTGCCAGGTCACCGTGCAACTCGAATCCCACATCCCGATTCGGCACGAGGGCCGTTACCAGGGCCCGCTCGTTAAACAGTATGTCCCGGTCCGACACCAACTGCTCCAGCCCGATGGGGACCTTGTATTTGCCCGCCTGGAACTGCAGCCCGGGGCTGTACCGGTAATTGACGTAGGCGTCAAAGATCTGCGGGCCGCTGCTCGGTGCAAAGTCGGGCATGAAGAGGAAATCAAAATCCCGGAAGACCGTGCCTTGCACGATCGGCCGGATCCGCCGCATCAGCAGGCTGTCGTTGCCCACCACGCCCGGCTCATTGAAGAAAGTCCGCGAATCCATTTGCACTATTCCCTTCAACTGCACCGCAAAGTCCCCCTTCGCCGAACTAAGATTAAAACCGTCACTGCCGATGCTGATTTTGGGTGCCTCCTTCGCTTTGGCCTCGCCAGCTTCCTGTTCGAGCTCTTTCTCGCGCTCAAGAATCTTCACTTTCTGATC
This sequence comes from Limisphaerales bacterium, assembly GCA_003152225.1. Classification (GTDB taxonomy): domain Bacteria; phylum Verrucomicrobiota; class Verrucomicrobiia; order Limisphaerales; family UBA8199; genus PALSA-1440. The sequence goes on from PLZQ01000252.1 coordinate 4,352, forward strand.
CAATGCTTCGAGGTGCTCCCTGGCTTTGGGGTCGCTCGCCGTCTCATCGGGGACATTGCCGTGTTCGAGGAGATTTACCTTCTGCTCCAAGTCCTCGATGCGCTTCTGGAGCTTTTTGATCAATTCGACTGTATTGGTGTCTTCCGCGCGCAAGGTCAGCGCGGCGGATGGCCCGCCCACGATGGCTCCCGTCAGCAGTGCCATCAGTATTCTCGTTTGTCTGGTTTTCATGTTTTCTGCCTGTTTTTTGTCAGTTTGCGACAACCATACGCACAAACTACAGTATGTCAATAGAGATTAGTAACATTAGTGAAGCACTTGTTATCTGGTCGGTGAAAGCACTCCCGACTTCGCCCAAGCCACCCAAAGCCATCTTAAAGCCACCACAAAGCCTGTTGATAGCCAACCGATTGCGACCCCAAAGCCACCCCAAAGCTACCACAAAGCTACCACAAAGCCACCCCAAAGCCACCCTAAGGCTCCCACGAAGCTACCCCAAGGCCATTCTTGATATATTTGGTGTAGATCATATACTTTCTGGTCTATGAGACTCTCGCTTCGCGGGGAATACGCATTGCGCGCCTTGTTGGTATTGGGCCTGCGCTACGACGAGCCTCAGGTGCGTATCCAGGCCATTTCGGACCAGCAGAACATCCCTAAGCGCTTCCTGGAGCAGATTCTCAACGACCTTAAGTCGGCGGGCTTCGTCCAGAGCCGGCGTGGGGTCGCCGGGGGATACCGCCTGGCCAAGCCGCCAGAAGACATCACCCTGGCTGCGGTCGTGCGCCACATCGAGGGCGCGCTGGCCCCGGTCAGTTGCGTCAGCGAGCAGTTCTATGAGAAGTGTTCCTGCCCGGATGAGTCGCGGTGTGCCATTCGCAGCGCGATGAAAGAGGTGCGCGATGCCATAGTGCGCGTGGCCGATCGGATTACGATTGCCGAACTCTGCCGACGCACGCGCGACCTCCAACAGAGCCCCCTTGACCCTCTCGATTACGTCATCTGATGGGCGACCACCGGCTGCCAGTCAGGGGCAAGGTCTCGTGCGACGTGCAGGACTGGGTTGGCCGGTCGGCGACGGCGCCTTGCGCAGGAATTGGCGCGCCGCCGATTCAAACGTCTCCAGCGTGATGACCATCGGCTGGAACCGCGCGTCCCCCGTTCCCACCAGCGGCGCGAACGGCGCGAAGCCCAGATGCCGATACAGCTTCAATTGGCGGGTGGTGCCGGAGATGATCGCCAGGTCGTAGCCCTGCTTGAGGCCGTGCTGCCACAGCAGCGCGAGGATGCCTTGCAGCACATGGGCGCCGCGGAAGTGCTTCTCAACCGCCAGTAACCTGATCTCGCAGATGTGGCGCCCGGCGGGCAGGTAGGAATCCAGGTCTTTGAGCTTTTGGTCGAGCGAGAAAGGCCGCTTCCCGCGCACGGCCAGCATGCCGGCCAACGTCCGGCCGGCGAGGCAGATCAGGTAGGTATTCTCCGCGTGGAACTTATCCACCAGCCGCTGGGCCGGCGACGCCGCGTGCTGGGGAATCTCCTCGACGAACGTTCGGTAGTTGAGCCGGTGAATCTGCTCGAACTCCCACTCCTCACTCGCAACCTTAAAGACCAGCGACGTGCGCGCGCTCATGATTCGGGTGGGTTGTGTTTCGGGCTGACCTGGCGGCGCTCCAGCAGGAGCGGGATTTCCGTGGCGAGATTCTTGCGGTGCGCCAGCAGCACCAGCCCGACAAGCATCGCACTGCCGATCGCTTCCGCCGCGCCGCGTCCCAGCCACAGGCTCGTGAAGGGCAGGCATACCAAAGCAAGCAGACCCGGGATAACCGTTTTCCGGAACACGGCGAAGGCGCCGCCAAAGAGCAGCACGAAAGCCACCGCCAACTGCCAATCGTATATTAGCAACGCCCCCAGTGCGGTTGCCATTCCCTTCCCGCCGCGAAACCGCAGTTGGACCGGCCAAATATGCCCCGCGACGACCCCCAGCATGGCCAGCGCCACCAGCCGATCATCCGTCGTGAAGTGACGCGTTCCCCACACTGCCAGCGCCCCTTTGGCGAAGTCGGCCAACACCGTTGCCACAAATCCCGGCCGCCCTAGCAGCCGGCCGACATTCCGCGCGCCGACGCTGCCGCTGCCCACCGCGCGAATATCTTGGCCCGTGCGCCAGCGAACGAGGTAATAGCCCGTGGTAAAGCAGCCCAGAACATAAGCAGCGAGGCCGATGCCGCCCGCCCGGTTCCAATCGGCCGACCGCAGTTGTTCGATCCACGGCATGGCTTAGCTCAGATTATTACCCAGTGGTCCTGATTGAGCCTGGCCGGGGCTGGCGCGATGTGGCTCAAACGACGTTCTGCCGATACCAGCCCATGGCGAGGTCGAGCCCCTGCCGAATGGTATGGGTTGGCGCGTAGCCGAGCAGACGCCGCGCCTTGCGGATATCCGCCAGCGAATGCCGCACGTCACCGGGCCGGAAGTCGCGGTAAACCGGTTTCTGGTCGGGCAGCGCCGCGCCCTGCCTGCGCAGCGTCCCTTGCAGCAGGTAAAACAGTTCATTGAGGGTGGTGCGTTGTCCGAGGGCGACGTTGTAAGCCTGGTTGACCGCGTCCGCGTTCCGGGTCGTTGCCGCCAGCAGGTTGGCCTGGACCACGTTCGCCACGAAACAGAAATCCCGGCTGGTCTCGCCATCGCCGTTGATATAGACGGTTTCGCGTTTCAGCAGCGACGCCGTCCATTTGGGAATGACCGCCGCGTAGGCCCCATCCGGGTCCTGCCGGCAACCGAACACGTTGAAATACCGGAGGCCGATGGAAGGCAGGCCGTAAGCCAGCGCGAACGCGGTGGCATACGTTTCGTCGATCGCCTTCGTGGCAGCGTAGGGGGAGAGGGGCCGGCCCACCTTCGCCTCGACTTTCGGCAGTCCCGGATCATCACCATAGATGGCGCTGCTCGAGGCGTACACGAAACGTTTGACCTTCGCATCCCGCGCCGCCAGGAGCATATTCAGGCAGCCCGTCACGTTGCTGCGATGGCTGCCGAGCGGGTCCTTCATCGAGAGCGGCACAGAGCCGAGCGCCGCCTGGTGCAGGACATAATCGACTCCGGCGCACGCCTTCCGGCACGCCGCCGAATCCGCGATGTCACCCTCGCGGAAGCGAAACCGTCTCCACTGCGCCGGGCTGACGAGCGCCTTTACCTCCGCCAGGTTCCGCTTCTTTCCCGTCGCGAAGTTATCCAGGCCGACCACCCGCTGGTTCATTCGTAGCAACGCTTCCAGCAGGTTCGAGCCGATGAAGCCAGCCACACCGGTCACCAGCCACGTCCTGGGGTTGGTTTTCAGTTTCTTCTGTAATTGGTCGTAAGCAGACATGTTACCCTTTCGATTGCGTACCCATAGCATGCCCCGCCTGGCCGGCTGCCAAAAGAAGATTCTGTCTTCGCTCGGCGGTGGCTTTGCCCGCCCCCCCGCTGCCGGCATACGCCACCATCGCTGGCCTGTCTTTACGTCCCGCTGTGGCGGAGCTACCCGCCCGGGCAGAGGCGCAGAATAAGTATTCCCCATAGCCAAAGGAGCCATCCGCACCCCGCTCAACCCGGCACTTTGCTGGACCTGCCCTGGTACCACCCTGGACATACCCTGGTAACATAGAAGCCTCGCTCCTCTGCCTCAAAACAGGACACGTGCCCGAGCGGCCTCCACGCATTCTCTCCAGAAGAATGAGGATCTCTAATTCCGGCGTCGCTTTTGGTTGGCTATCAGCCGGCTTTTGCACGCCGTCGCGCCGGTGTCCGGCCGGGCCCAGGCTAGGCACGCCTTTCGGGCCTGGAAGTGAAGCGCGCATAAGAGATGGTCCCGGGCGCTCGGCGGAGAGGAGCGGCAGACGCCGCAGTGGAGTAACCATTTTGCATGACTTTGTTTTTGCAGAAACCGCGCCACCCATGCCAGGGCAAACTCCCGGCTCGCATCCCGCCACCGTCGGCGAGGATTTGCTCAAATTGGTCTTGACGACTCAGCTTTGCCGGCGAGAATAATTACCCATGAAAGGCTTTGTCTTTGTGCCAATGGCTTTGTCCCAAACATGCGGTTGAACTAAACACCATGAGCGACCAGCCACCGCCGAAGGTCCGTGTCGGGTTCCTGTTCGCAGCGCTTACAGTGGCTCTTGTTCTCTTCTTCGCGTGGAGCATGCTGCCGATGCTCACCGGGGGCGGGCCGACCAAGACGATGCGGATTGTCAATAACCTGAGACAGATTGAGGTGGTGAAACAAATGTGGGCGTCAGACCACGGGCTCACGGGCGCGGTGCAGATTTCTGAGCAGGATCTTGCTTCATATTTTCCCGGGTATTCGTCTAATGGGCTTGTGAGGCCGGTGATCGGTGAACGCTACATTATCCATCGTTTGGGAGTGGGGCCAGAGGCACAAATCACGCGCACGTACGGGAGGCTGCCGGCGGGAACAGTTATTCGGCTGCGTCCGGAGAGCAACCGGCTCTACCGCGTTTTCTTGCCCAACCAGCAGGGTGGAGCAGACGGGAGGCAGCCGATTCGCTCGGAGAGCAATCGGATTTCAGCGGCGGCTGCCTCCCGTCGCTCACCATGAACGTTCGGCACGCTTGCTATGACAGAGGGTGTTACGAAAGTTTTTGTAACTTGCTCTAAAAGAAGGAGATGCGTCTAAAATGGCGGGGTTGGTCATTGCCGCTGACGAGTTAGAGTTTCAGGCGTAGTCTGGCTCCCATGAATTCCGACCTTCCGGCCACCG
>PLZQ01000560.1 GCA_003152225.1 Limisphaerales bacterium
ACGGATTGTTTGAACTGCCCATCGCGGCTTAAATGGCAATTCGCCATGTACAGGGGCGAGGCCGTAGGCTTGGTTGACCAGGTCACTGAGGGTGTGCTCCAGGTTCAAGGTTCCGGCGGCGAGGGCGCGCGTGGGCTCGATGGTGCGGGTGTACTCGTTCCGCAACGCGTGGACTCCGGCGGCGGTCAGCGGCAGTTTCTTGCCCCGGATGCGCTTTCCTTGGGCCAGCCATCAAGACGATCGTATCGTGCGGGACCCCGCCTGGGACCAATCAGAGGAAGTCAGCGCACTCATCGGGGTGAACAGCGTCCGGTGGAAACGTGACATTCTCATGGACCGACTCCTTCACGACCCCTTCATGGACCTCACGGCCCAAGGAGGCGGTAGAACGCGGCGCTTGTGGCCGTTTCGTTGTACGTGCTCGCACCCAAGGTTGCGCCGATGGTCTGCCAGTTTGCGGTCGTCAGGCTGGTTGCTTTCTGCAACGCCACGTTCGATGCGCCGCGCCAATTCAAAACCACCGAGTTGCCACTGCGGCTGACCCTCAACCGCCGGGCAAAAATTCCTTCGGCTACCGGCCCGCCGAGAATGGCGATTTCGGATGCGCTGAGATTGCGGGCAACCATTGCGATGTGGGCAACATAGACTGCGTGCGTGTAAACACCGCTGAGATCGCCTTCATTGAATAGAAGCAGGTCGGCTCCCGGGTTATCCTCTGACAACAAGGACCAGCGGCCGTCCAGGGTAACCGAACTATTCGTTCCCACCGGAAGTCCGTTCACGAAGAATGTCAGCCTCGACAACGCCAAGTCTGCCACGAAGGCGATCCGATACCAGGTGTTGCTCGTGATCAATCCGGGACTCGAATAGACCTGGATACCCACCGACCCATTCGGGGCTACGTAGAAGTCGGCGTCATTCTGGTTTTGCGGATTCGTGTTGAAGAACGGCATCCAGTTGATGCTGTCCGGCAGGAGCACGTCCGCGATGAAAGTGTATTGGTTGATGAACTGCCCGCCGCCGTTCGGTTTGCTCGCAATCAAGGTGACCAGATAACCGTTGGTCAGTTCGACAAAGCCCGGCACGTGCATGTAGGCGGCGGGTTGCCCGCCGATGTGCGGTACGGTGGAGCCATCGGTGGTGCCGAAGCTGGTCAACCCCGGTGTGGCGGCGTCGGCGTAAGTCAGCAGGCCCGGTCCCAGCGCGGCGGAAAGGTCGTGATGATCGAACGTCCACTCGTAAATCAGTGGCGGTCGTAACTCCACCGGGTCGATGCTGGTAACAGTAAGAACAACTCCGGAGGCGCTGACGTCGGAGCGGACGGTGAAGCCGGTGCTGTTGATCGTGGCAAAATTGCCGCTCTCGCCATTGCTCGTAATAATTTGGAAGGTGTCGCCGACATTCGGCCGGAACTGGTTGAACAGGCTTACATTCAGGATGCCGGAAACGGAGGCGATGCCGCTGGCCGCGATTTGATCGAATCCGCTCCCAGCCGTAGAGCTGCCGAGCTCGATGTTGAGATTCGCGCCACTGGTCTGCGTGTAATTGCCGTTGACGGTGAGTTTTCCCGGCGAATTTCCCGGCGCGACGATGCCCCCGCTATTGACCGTGACCGCGCCGACCGCGCCGCTGCCAGCCAGTGTGGCACCGGTACTGACCGTGACTGGACTGGTGATGCTGCCATTCACGAGCAACGTCCCCGCGGTGATCGCGGTCGCGCCGGAGTAATTGTTGGTTCCGGTGAGTGTGAGCGTGCCCACGCCGAGCGAGCCGCCGCCGCCTTTCGTTAGGCCGCCGGTGCCGGAAAGGCTGCCCGCGAGCGTCGAGGGATGACCGCTTGTGAAAACGCGGACGCCGCCAGTCCCGAGGGTGAAGTTGTTAAAGAAGGTCGTGTTATTCGCGGAGACGAACTGAATAAATCCTCCCAGGAAAGTAAGGCTGCTGTTCAGATAAATGTTCGAGCCCCCGAGGGCCAGTCCCCCAGTGCTGTAAACCGTGGTCGAAGTCGCATACACGGCGCCGAAGTCATCCAGTCGCAACACACCGCTTCCTCCCGCACCAGCGGTATTACCGCCGACGTAAAGACTTCCGCTCATGCCCAGATTTGAGAAGCTGGGATTCGTCCCGCCGACGATCACGTTGCCGACCGTGTTTGCGGAGAAGCCGATATAAACATTCCCAGCCGTGTCAACGTCGCTGCGATCGCGCACTTCCAAAGTGCCATCACCCTCGCTGCCGACGAATAACGAACCGGCCAGCCGCCACTGGCTGTTGACCCCGGTTACGTAAGCATAACCCTCCGATCCGGAGACGATGCCAAGGTATCCTTTGTTACAAAGAACCGTTCCGCCGGAGGAGATCTCCATTCGTCCGGTCGTCGCGTTGCCGACCACCATGTCTCCCACCGGACCGCCAAACAAAGGTGCCGTTGCGCCTCCCAGCACAACCAGGCCGGGAGTAGATAACGATCCGTTGTCCACCTGCAACGCGCCTCCGAAGAACTTCACGTTCGCCGCCTGGACCAGTCCGCCATTCTGAATCTGCAAGATGCCGCTCCCGCCCTGGAACCCCTGGCCGCTGTTGCCGTCGCGCCCGCCGAGAAATAGATTTTCGTTGTACCAGACGGAGCCAGCCCCGGTCACCATGGCGGAGCCGGTCGAGCCCGCGAAAGCAGCCACGGACGTATCATTTAGAATAGAAAGCGTGCCGCCGCTCGAGACCGTGAGTGTTCCGCTGCCGGCATACCCGACGGTAAAGCCGCCTTCCACTTGCCAGGACGAACTGGTACCCGTGACCGTCGCGGCACCACTCGAGGAGGCGCCGTCCGCCAGTTCGGCCGGCCCGGTAGAAATATCCCCGCCATTTTGAACGGTGAAGTTGCCGTGACTGTTATCCAAACCGATGTAGGTCGGGGCAGCAGTAGTCATAAATGAGTTGGGGTCGGTGATCCTCAGGCTACCGGTCGATCCCTCCGTCCCCTTCCCGATGTAGAGGCTTCCCGATTGCTGTTCCAGCTGAGCGCCGGCGGAAACTGCGGCCGTTCCGGTCGCGGTGAACCCGGCCGTGACCGATTCGCCGATAAAGATGTCACCGCCTACGGTCAAATTCCCTATCTGTCCGCCGCTCGCTCCCAGCAAGAGTGTTCCGGTATCCGTGCCGCCCGTGAGCGGGAGTCCCACCAAGAGTCTCTGCGCCGCCGCGGACGGCGCATTGATGAAGGCCGTCCCGCCATTTCCGATGATCGCGTCATTACCTGCGTTTGGAACGCCGAGGGTCCAGTTGCCGGCGATAAACCAATCGCCTAACGAAGCGTTCTTAAAAAAGGTCTGGCCGGCGCCGGCTTCCGTGCACACGGCGCAGAAAATAACCAACGTAGCAAGGAACGAGCGCCGAGGATTTGGGAGAATCATGATTTACGCTAAGTGGGTGAAAAGTCATCCTGGAGGCGTACGACCGGCAAAGAGAATATTTTAACTGATGTCGAGGTAGGGACACCGGTT
>PLZQ01000492.1 GCA_003152225.1 Limisphaerales bacterium
TAGGGAACCACTAGGTACCCTATAGAGAATGGCTAGGGGATCGTTAATTGTGCGCCGGGGATACCCTAGGGATACACTAGCTGTACGCCCTCAGACCGACCACTGGGCGCCCTGCACTAAGTAGTTGGTTCCAATTGGGTTACAGCAAATGACAGGCAATCCAGCGGGCTTTTGGCCTCTTTCAAGGCCACGCTTAGCACGGTCTGCAAATACATCATCGTGGTCTTGATGTCGCTGTGACCCAGCAACTTCTGAATCGTCTGGAGGTCGTAGCCAGCCCGCAGTAGATGACTTGCAAAGGTGTGACGGAAGATGTGCGGCGAAACCCGTTTGGGGATGCCAGCATGCGCTGCGGCCTGTTTGACGGCGCCCTGGACATGAGATTCGTGCAGGTGATAGCGCCGTTGCTCCCGGAGCTTGGGAATGAACGTGAGGGTGGGTGGCCGCCTGGGCGACAGACAGGGCGATATCGGGGAGCGGGGCCGCAGGCCCGTTCTGGTACTGCGTGCATGCAGGTTGCGGCGATTCCTTGGCTCCGCTGGGCCACGGACTGGTTCTTGGAGGCGAGCTTGGCCAGGAAAGGACCGCGGCTTGCGGGTGCGCCCGTTGAGTGGCCATACTTGTGGCAAAAATCAAAGTAAAAGCGCACCCATTTGCGGTAGTCGGGACGTTGGGGTGGCGGCACCCGCATCCCGTCCAACCGCCGCTCAAAGTCAGCCCATACTTCTGGGGGAACCGGTTGCATGGCAACGCTTTTGGCTCACATCGCCCACCCTTGGGCGCATGCCTGGGACAATGGTGCAAGTCGCTGGGGGAGGCAAGCCGAAAACTCGTGAAAACAGGCCTTTACAACCGAAGCCGGGAGGAGTAAAACCGGCCGGATGAAGCGAACGGGTTCATCGGCGGTAGGGAGCCGTTGGCCTATCATCCCAAAACGGGAAGATAGACAGGTCTGTCTAATCACTTGTTAGGTGCGGCGACGCGCCAACATATGAGAGCGCCTATGATTCCGCCGAGCGAACCACCGATTATAGCCGTTATCCAATGACCGACCTCGATCCATACTTGGAGATTGCCAGATTGGTCGCTGCCAGTATTTGTGGCGCGATTTCGGGCGCTCTTGTCGCTCACAAGTTGGCCGGCAGACGAGAGCGAGATTCTGGCAGGGCTGCCAGGCGGCGAGAGTTTTTGGTTTTCATGCGGGCTTGGCGCAAGGAAGTTGATATGGCTTACAACCATTATGATGCCGTTGAGACGATCCCCGGATTGTTCAACAGCACGGTAGCTGGGTTCTGTGCATCCGCAGAGACGATCAGGTGTGATTACACCGGACATGCCCGGAAAGAGATTGAGTCGAGGATTAGCGCAATATCCGGGTTCAGCCCAAACCAGAACAGCCGCGACAAGTATGAGCCATTTATCAAGGCGCTGGATGAGATTATAGCCTATGTGGAAGGCCCCTAACTTTTCGGTGGAGCGAATGGCGGCGGGCGGCGTCTGTTCGCAGATTCGGGCACTCTGGGTCCGCCGCCATCGCTCACCTTCGCGTTAGCCCAATACGCTATGGAACGAGTCCCACCTTTCAATGCTCAAAAGCTAGAAGCTGCCTGCCGCGTTCTCGCAGCTAAGGAACGCGGTCTGACCGGCTCAGAAATTGGATATCTACTACGAGACTGCAGAGTCGAAGATGTAAGCCCTGACATGACGAAATGGAAGCGCCTCTTCAATGCACTCGTCGGTGCCCAGAATAAACACCAAATGGGAAACCATCTAATTATGTTCATCAACCGGGCACTCGATCCAGTCAACCACTCAAGAACTCGTGAGAAGTTTGAGTGGTTGAGGAGCGAGCTAAACGTTGTGCTCGCGTTCTCCGGCTGCGGTGTTCGCGAGGATGGAAAAGTAATTCGAACGGAAACGGCTACAACCCTGAAAGAGGCACGCGCGAGGGCAGGAGCGCTAAAATCAAAGTTGGAGGACCGAGGCGGACACCCGGAGATATTCAAGTACTGTCGAGCCGAACTCGTCGAGGAGAACTACTTTCACGCTGTGTTGGAGGCCGTGAAGGGAGTCGCAGATCGTGTCAGGAGTCTTTCTTCCTTTACCTCCGATGGCGCAGACCTTTTTAATGCGGCCTTTTCGACAAAGGCACCGGTGATCGCGATCAATGCATTGGCGACCGAAACCCAGGTCAGCGAACAAAAAGGGTTCAACAATCTTCTGGTTGGCTTATTCGGCGCCGTGCGCAATCCAACAGCACACGCACCAAAGGTGTCCTGGCCAATGACCGAGCAAGATGCCATGGACATTTTCGCGCTGGTATCCTTTATTCACCGAAAACTGGATGGTGCAGTTGTCAAGGCACGAACCTGAATGGACTAATCGGGTCGGCGGGGGGATTTCTCCCCCCGCCTCCCACACCACCGGACATGCGGGTCCGCGTCCGGCGGTTCCTGGCAGTCCTTGCGGACGAAGCAGCACTCTTTCTCTGCCACGATGATCGCTGCCCAGTGCTCGGCCAA
>PLZQ01000483.1 GCA_003152225.1 Limisphaerales bacterium
CGCGGCTTTCAGACCTTTGAGCCTCTCGAACAGCCCGACGAGCACATCCCCACCGTCATCATTGACGAAAAGAAGACCTTCCAAACAATCATCGGTTTCGGCGCCGCTTTCACCGACGCCGCCTCCACCACCTTCGGCAAACTCCCCAAGGACTCGCAGGAACAATTTCTTAAGGCCTGCTTCGACCCCGCCGAAGGCAATGGCTACACCCTTTGCCGCACCACGATCCATAGCTGCGACTACTCCAGCGAAATGTACACTTACGACAACACGCCCGGCGACAAGGACCTCAAAGACTTCTCCATCGCCCGCGACCTCAAGGACCGCATCCCTTTCATCAAACGCGCCCAGACTGCGGCCAAGGGCAACCTGCGTCTCTTCGCCTCTCCCTGGAGCCCCCCGGCTTGGATGAAAACCAACAACGACATGCTCCACGGCGGCAAGCTCAAGCCTGAATACAATCAGACTTGGGCTGACTACTTCGTGAAGTACATCGAGGCCTACGCGAGGGAGGGCGTCCCCATGTGGGGCCTTACCGTCCAGAACGAGGCCCTCGCCACCCAGGTTTGGGAATCTTGCATCTTCACTGCCGAGGAGGAGAGAGACTTCGTCAAACACTTCCTCGGACCCACCCTTGAAAAAGCCAACCTCTCCGAGATCAAGCTTATGATCTGGGACCACAATCGCGGCCTCCTTTACCAGCGTGTCCAGCCCGCCTATGACGATCATGACGCCTCCAAGTACATCTGGGGCGCTGCCTTCCACTGGTATACCGGAGACCACTGGGATAACGTCCGCATCGTCCATGACTCCTATCCTGACAAACACCTGCTTTACACGGAAGGCGGAATTGGGGGCAATTGGTCCTCTGCTCTCCGGCTTGCTAGGAACGTCATCTATGACCTCAACAACTGGACCGAAGGTTGGGTTGTCTGGAACCTTGTGTGCGACCAGGAAGGTGGCCCGCGCCACGCTGGGGGCACCCCTGGTCCGGGCTCCGGCACTATTGTCAACGCTGACACTACCACCGGCAAACTCTCCTTCAATCCCCCACACTATATATTCGGCCAGTTTTCTCGGTTCATTCGACCCGGTGCCAAACGCATCCCCAGCACCTCGACCAGCGACGAACTCATTGCCACCGCCGCCCTCAACACCGATGGCTCCATCGCCGTGGTCGTGAACAACCTCAAAGACAAGGAAACCTTCTTCCGCATCTGGCGCAACGGCCAATCCCTCCGCTACACCAGCCCCCCCAACGCCACCATGACCTTTCTTTTCCGACCCACCGAGCCCCCGAAATAAACTTGTCTGAAACCCCAAAGATGAGATTTGTAGGGATCTCCCCGTCAAAAGGTTCAGGGTTGATGGGATTTCATGCGTGACGTTCCCGTTCTGGAATGCCGGGAGTTTTCTTGCCATTCCGGCGTCGCTCCGTTCAGCTACAGACCGTGAACATCACTACCAGAAAACACAGGATCAACAGGATGAGGCTGCGGGCGATGATACTGGTCTTTCCGGCGATTCTCCTCGCATTGGCGAACCCGTCCTCCTCGAAGGCCGAGGATGTGTTCCAGAAAAACAGCCGGCTGGGGCGAGGGGTGAATCTCCTGGGGTGGGATGCTATTTGGGAAAATCCTGCTCGGAGCCGGTTCGAGGCAGTCGACTTCAGACTGATTCGGGAAGCCGGATTCAACCATGTCCGGGTCAATCTCCATCCCTTGCGCGATGGCAAACCGGATTCCAGTGGCAAACTGCGGGAGGAGTTTTTCAAGACCATGGATTGGGCAGTGGACCATGCTCTTTCGAACCAGTTGATGGTCATCCTCGATTTCCATGATGACCTGGCGATCTCCCCGGATCCTGAAGGCAAGCGGAGAGATTTCCTGGCCGCTTGGACAGCCATCGCCGAACACTGCAAGAACTGCCCAAACACGGTCTTGTTTGAGATTCTGAACGAGCCAGCGCCCAAATTTACTCAAGAATCCTGGGAGGAGTACTGGCGAGCTGCGCTGGCCATCATCCGGCAATCGAATCCTGAACGGACCGTCATCATTGGCCCCGCCCCATGGAACGGAGTGGGTGAGCTCGACCATCTCAAGCTTCCGGCCGAAGATAGAAATCTCATCGCCACAGTGCATTACTACAATCCCTTTCCCTTCACCCATCAGGGAACGCCCTGGACAGGCCAAAAGGACAAGGTCGGAGTGAGTTGGACAGGCAGGGAAGGCGATATGAAAGCCGTGGAGCAGGAGTTGGGAAAAGTGAGCGCCTGGTCCAAGCAACACCAGAGACCGATCTACATTGGCGAGTTTGGCACCTTCGAGAAGGCCGACATGCCCTCCCGAGCGGCCTGGACAGCCTTTGTGGCCCGACAGTTTGAAAAGCAGGGATGGAGTTGGGCTGTTTGGCAGTTTGCGGATAACTTCGCGGTGTTCGACCTGGCGAACCAGAAATGGGTGGAACCACTCCGCGACGCGCTCATACCAAGGAAGTAGCCTCCTCCAACCACCCCCAAGGTGTCTCATCATGTCGGGCGTTTCACCCCTTACTGACCCCTGAGATCACGATTTCACTACCAAGTTAACAACATGGAGGATGTTGAAACCGGTTCTCGGCAGCGTGCGTGGCAACGGTTGAGCGATGCCATTGCCGTCAATGGTGCGGCAGCACACATCATAACTGCCGGGACGCAAGCCGGGGAGCAACACAGCCCAGTGCACGATTGTGTAGCGAAGGGGCCATTCGATGGGCTTGCCCGTTGCCGAATCCGTCTGGAGCGTGGGAGGCAACTTCCCTCCCGGTAGACCTCCACCCCAGTCTGTAGGTGGCGGCAGTATAGAGGCGTCCCTCCAATTCGCTTTGGTCCGGTATGGATCCTCCGCCGGCCATGATTGCCTGTGAGGATCTATGCAGTACTGAACCTTCTTGAGTCCCGAAACGCCGACCTGCGCCATGCCGGTCAAAACGGCGGGTTTTCCCGACGGAATCTCCTTCGGGGCGTTGATAAATCTGGCCCGAGTCTTCATCGGGTTTTCCGGATCGTTATTCGGCTCGGCGTCTGAATCGTTGGACTTGTGGTCATTTGTCAGGATGACGCGTTTCACCCACTTGATGGACTTGCTGCCATAGGCTCCCGGAACGACCATGCGCACGGGTCCTCCATGAGAGGCCGGAATAGGCTGGCCATTCATCTTATAGGCAAGAATGACCGGCAGTTGCCCCGGCGGCTCTTCCAGAACCTGGCTGAGGGGGAGCGAACTCTGAAATGGGGCCAGGTTCTCCTGGTGATGGCTTTGATAGTAGACCCGACGGACATTCTCTTTGGGGTTGGTCAGGGAGATGACTTCGCGCAGGGGGACACCCTCCCACAGACTCATGTGAAAGGAGTCCTGCCCATTGGTGCAGTTGCATACATGCATGAACCGGACCGCCTGCTTCTCGGCCAAACTCATCAAAGCCTGCCAGTTCAGGGCATTGCCCCGCGCAAGCGAGAGCGGCTGCTCCACCACGCTGTTGCTCGCAGGGTCAGGAATCACTTCCAGCGACTAGGTATCCGGAATGAGACCAATCTCGCGAAGCTTCTCGGTCGGGAGTTTGGTCGCGCCTGCCTTTCCCTTGTCCAGGATAAAGGCGCGGTCAAGTGGAGTCAGATACTCCAACTTGGAGATGGCCTCCCGTAATTGCGGATTGGTGGCGGCATCGGCGGCCGCGAGCGAGGAAACGCTCCAGGCTGCGACCGCCGCACTACCCAACTGCAGGAAGGAACGGCGAGTCAGTTGGCAATGTTTATTCATTGGTTGAAGCCCCTAGCTTGATCATACGGTCATTGGGCAGCCCACATTATTGGCGAACACGTACTCCGGACCGTGTTCGCCGAGATCGGCTGTCATCTCTTTCATGTAGCCTTTGAACAGGGTGTTGGCGGAAATGACGGAGTGGCTGAGCTTGTGGACCAGGAATCCGAAATGCGGGGTGTAATCGCCCTTGCCGCCGTCGTCGCGGCCCGCTGCGCATACGTTGGAGACGAAGGTCAGTCCGCTGCATTCCTCCAACCGCACCTGACAAGAACGCTCCCCTTCGGGCAGCAGGCTGCTGTCTTTGCCGCAGCGCCTGAATACGTTCCCGGTTATGGTGGTGGTGCGCATTTTCAGGGCGCAGAGGCCCGCACCCCAGTTCCGGTCGAAACAGTTCCCGGTGACATTCCACGCGTCGCCCGCGAGCAAGTAGAGGCCGTAGCCTTGGTTCCATTCAACACGGTTGGCTGTGAACATGACAGTCGCCCCGACCGATTCGCATGCGAAACCGTGGCTCCCGTTGCCGGAGAACTGGTTGTCCGTCACGAAACCGTCCCACCCGGTGATCTGCACGCCGCACCCTTTGTTTCCCTGAAAGATACTGTGCCGGATAATGAAAACCCAAATGCGCAGGAGATGCACTCCGTGTCCTGAAAACCTCTCAATCTTGCAGTCGTCGATAACAATGGCGTCCTCCTGCCGGCTATACTCTTGGGCATTGTTCAAGAAGACGCCGTGAATGGCTTTCTTGGACTCCCGCCGTCCCTTCAGGAAAAGGCCGTGGAGGTGTACGCCAAAGGCTCCAGTGATGTTCAGCAGGCAATCCGCCTCATCGGAATCCAAGAGCAGCATGGCACCTCCGTCGCCGCGGTATCCCCACTGAGGCTCCGCCAACACGGTCGTGTGGGGGTGAACTTTCAAGTCATGGCAGAGGTAGCGTCCGGCTGGCAAATAGACCGTGCCGCCCACTGCCCCTGCTGCATCCAGCGCCTTTTGGATGGCTTCCGAATCGGGGGTCTTGCCATCGCCTTTTGCGCCGAGGTCCAGAACGTTGTAAATGGAAGTGTTCCGAAGACTCTTGGGCTCAACTGCGCGTGCAGAAGATACGCCGGTCAGTCCAGCCATCCCCAGAAAAGTCGTCCCGACCAGAAACTCCCGCTTTTTCATTTGCATACGCGACTTTAGGACTCTGCGAAGTGACAAAGCAAGCGACCGTTTAGCAGCCTGTTGAAGTAAGGCTCTTTTTGAAAGAATGCGAA
>PLZQ01000039.1 GCA_003152225.1 Limisphaerales bacterium
ACTCTCAGCGAGAACGGCCCGGGTTCCGCCAGTTCCCAGGAGAATGGCCAGTCCGGCCAGCAGGTGCCCCAGCAATACAATCGCATTTTTCACAGGCAAGCAGCTTGCTCGGTATTGGATTTGGCGGCAAGGGAGCCGGATCGCCGCTGAGGGGCCTCTCAATTACGAATTCGCCATGCACAGGGTCGGCAGTCGCGATGTCTAGCAACACGTTCGTGTCGAAAAGAAATCCGCTCATTCCTCGCCCCGGGTGAGGGCCATCACTTTCGCCGTCGTCTCACCGGGAAGAGCGGCACCGTGAGCGCGTTGCAACCAGCTTTCAACCGGCGCCGGCGTGGCCCGCCTCACGCGAAGCGTTTCCAGCCAGCCAGCCAGTTCATCCACCTGCGGGGCGGGCAGCGTTTCAATGGCGTTTTCAATTTCAACGATGCTGCTCATGGCCGGAATCTAGCACGTCATGGCCGTGAAGGGCAAGCCCTGTGCATGGCGATTTCATAAAATGAACGCTCGAAGCGCGTAACCGCCGGCTTTAGCTGCGCTGTAGGCTCTGAATTCGCCACCCATTAGCGCACGGCCACCGCCTTAGCCGAAATTTCATGGATCCGAAGTGGTTTTCGTCTTTCTTTGCGTCCCAGGTGGCGTAAGTCCTTGGAAAACAGGGCTCGGGTGTTCGAAAGCGTCCAAGTGGAGACCTACCCTCTTCCACACCGCTCCGCCACGGTGATACACTGTGATCCAACGATATGTTTTTGCGCTATAACACCCGCAAAAAGGACGGCAAGGTGCATCGCTACTGGAGTGTCGTCGAAAACCGCCGACTGCGCACTGCTCACACCATTCAACGCACCGTCCTTTATCTGGGCGAGATCAATGACACCCAGCAAGCGGCTTGGCGCAAAAGCCTTGAGGTGCTCAACGAGAACACTCAACGGACCGAACAGATCTGTCTGTTTCCTGAAGACCGCGATATCCCACCGGATGTCCTCAACGGGCTCCAGGTGAAGTTGTCCGAGCTGACGCTCCAACATCCGCGCGTCTTCGGCGATTGCTGGCTGGCGTGTCGTCTCTGGGATGAACTGCACCTGGGCCCCTTCTGGCGTGAGCGCCTGCCCGACGGCAAAGCCGAGGTGCCATGGTTCAAAGTGCTCGAACTGCTGACGGTGCGCCAGTTGGTCGCTCCGGGCAGCAAGTGGCATTTGCACCGCCACTGGTTTCTGGCCAGCGCGATGGACCAGTTGCTCGAGGAAGATTTCGCCGTGGCGGCCAAGAACCGTCTCTACGAATGTCTGGACCGCATTGACGCGCACCGCGCTGAACTCTTCACGCATTTGCAGGCGCGCTGGAAAGATCTCTTCGGCGCCACTTACGACCTGCTGCTCTACGACCTGACCAGCACTTACTTCGAAGGCGAAATGGAGCAAGCCCCCAAAGCCAAGCACGGCTACAGTCGCGACAAACGCCCTGACTGCCGCCAAGTGGTCATCGCCGTGGTGCTCAGTCCCGAGGGCTTTCCGCTGGCCTATGAAATCATGCCTGGCAACACCAGCGACAAAACCACGCTCCAGTTGTTTCTGCAAAAAATCCAGGCGCAATACGGCCAGGCCAAACGCATTTGGGTGATGGACCGGGGCATTCCCACCGAAGAGACCTTGAAGGAAATGCGCCAAAGCGATCCGCCCGTTTCATATTTGGTCGGCACCCCCCGTGCCCGCTGGGATCAATTCAAAGATTCCTTGGAAAAGGTGCCGTGGCAAAAACTGCGCGACACCGTCGAAGTCAAGCTGCTGGGCCACGGCAACGAAGTCTATGTGCTGGCCAAGAGCCAGGGCCGGCGCGCCAAAGAAATCGCCATCCGCCGCCGCAAACTTACCCAGCTCTTGCGCAGCCTGCGCGCGCTGCGCCGCACCCGGCAGCGCCCCTGGAAACGCGACACACTCCTGCACAAGCTGGGCGCCGCGCACAAAGAAGCCGGCCGAGCCTGGCGCTTGGTAAAAATCACCGTGCCCAAGGCGCGCCAGCCAGTCAGCCGCGACACCTTTAAGTTCGAGTTGTTGAAAGATAAACTCAAGGACGCCCAGGAGCGCGACGGGCATTACCTGCTGCGCGGCTTTCGCACTGGCGATCAGGCGGGCACGCTTTGGGAGTTGTATATGCAATTGACCGAAATCGAGGCGGCCTTCAAGACGCTCAAAAGCGACCTGCACCTGCGCCCCATCCGCCACCACGTCGAGTTGCGCATCGAGGCGCACATTCTGGTTTGCTTTCTGGCTTACTGCCTGAGCGTGACCTTGCGTAAGCGGCTGGAAGCCCACGCGCCGGGACTGACGCCGCGGGCCGTCCTGGAGACCCTCTCAGGCATTCTGATGCTCGATGTGCATCTGCCGCTGGCCGACGGACGGGAACTGGTGCTGCCGCGCTACACACAACCCGAGCCGGAACATCGGCTGGTATTGGAGAAACTGGGCTGGGAGTTGCCGGCCCAACCGCCCCCACGGATTCGCTCGCCACAGGCCTGCGCAATCGCAAAAGAACAAGAGACAAAGCCGAAAATGTAGTGGAGACCTTTTGAAGCGCTGGCTTGCAAACCAACGACTTACGCTCCCGCACCCGCCTCAACCATGAAATTTCGGTTAGCCGCACAATTCGTTCGGACCAACCAGTCACGGCAGAGTGAGAATCGAAACGGAATCCCGATGCGGGGTTAGTGAGCCAATTTGGCCCGCTCAGTTTTAGGAGCATTGGGCCGAGTGCCAAGTTGGCACACGCTATGGCCGCAGAGTCGGTTGGCAGCGGCAGGTGGGGGCGCGAACCCTGACACGCGAGTTTTTGGACAGTTCGCGATCTAAAGGAGTGTTAAAGCGGGGTCTTGAGGCTGCAGACGACGTCTGAATTGCAATTCGCCATGCACACCCGCCAGGGTCGAAGGGGCGAACGGAGGGCTGGACGCCGCGGACGCCGCGGGCTTCCGGTATCTTCGTGTCCGGCTCGTTGCTCTCGGTACTATGGCCTCTGCTGACTCCTGCAAACGCTCGGGGGCCATTGCTGACCCTCGCTCCCGCCGTTTCCGGCGGGCCGCGATTGCAGGTCTCCCTGAGTAAGAACGTGAACTCTCGCTGCACAACCGGNNCGGACAGCGCTGTGTGGTGCCAGCTTGTCCGCTCCGTCAACCTTATATGGTCTTTCTGTTCGTCGGCTCATCAGCTTTGACCTCTGGCTTCCTTCCCACGGAACCTCGCGATTCCGCAGTTGCCTCGGTCTAATGTTTGGGCCATCGTGCCCCTCGCTATGAGAGGCCCGACGACCGTGTTCACACATAGGGGACTTTCACCCGATCAGTTCACGCCCATGTCAGGCGCACACCTTTTGGTCCAGC
>PLZQ01000391.1:0-29225 GCA_003152225.1 Limisphaerales bacterium
TGCGGCTGACGATCGAGAGAAGCGGAAAGGCGATCGTGGTCGTCGGCGAGGCTTCCGACGGCATGGAAGTGCTCAAGACGGCCCGGACGAAGCCCGCCGACGTATTCGTCCTCGATATCACCATGCCCAACCTGAACGGCATCGAGACCGCCCGAGAACTGCTCAAGCGATCCCGGGCCGCAAAAGTCATCATGCTGAGCCTGCATAGCACCAAAGCCATGGTGGAGGAGTCGCTGGCAGCCGGCGCGCGGGGCTATTTGACCAAGGAGATGGCCACCCGAACCGTGGTGGAGGCCGTGACCGAGGTCCACGCGGGACGCTACTATCTCTGTCCCATGGTGGCCCATTTCGTCGTGGCGGCCGGCTTCATTGGAAGAAGAGGCTCGCGGCAGCGCGGAGCCATCCCGGTTGGGCTCACCGGGCAGGAAAGGAAGGTCTTGCAGCTCATCGCCGAAGGCCACAGCAACAAGGGAATCGCCGCCCTGCTGGGCTTATCCACCAACACCATCCACGCCCACCGGAACAGCGTGATGGCCAAACTGAACCTCCATAAGCAGGCTGACCTCGTCCACTACGCCATCAAGGCGGGCATTGCCAAACTGTAGGGATTGCACTCCGCAATCCGCAATTGAGTTAGCCTCAAAACCCGCCTGATCTAACCCTTTCGGGCTATAGCTCTCTGTCGCGGGTTTTGCGAGGGTGTCCTCTGTATGAATGGGATGATGGGTGTACTATCGCTAAAACTGCACTGGAGGGAGCTATGAACGCGAAGAAACTAGTTGGTGTGGTGGGCAACCGGCTGGTCGGGCGGACGGTTTGGACGGAGGCCATGGGGTATTATCCGGGCGGAGCGGCGCGCGTGGTGGAGTTGGCGCCGGATTCGGAGGCGCCGGAGATTCTATTCACCGTCGAGCATCCAACCTGGGAGCACTCTGGCAGCTCGAGGATGGGGGTGTTTGAATGGGAGGAGGTCGTGCTCCTGTGAAGCCTGACACCACAAGCGGAGCCCTGCTGGGTTCTCGCAGCCCCCCCGNNCTTGCTGCTGTTGGCGAAACTGCCGCAGGTCGAGATGGTCGGCGCCGCCGAGGACGGGGTTGACGCCCTGGCCCTCGTGGCCAGCACGCGGCCGGACCTGGTGTTGATGGACCTGCAAATGCCCCGGCTCGACGGCCTGCAAGCCACGCGCAAGATTCGCGCCGGGTTTCCCGGCGTGCGCGTCATTATGACCACTTTCAACGATTCCGAGGAGTCGAAGGCTGCCAGCGCCGCGTCGGGCGTGGATTGGTTCATCCCGAAAGAGTGTCTGCGCGACGAACTGCCCGGCGCGATCGCACAACTGTTTTCCGGGCGCGCCGTCGGCGCGGAGGGGGAACCATCATGAGCGCCGCGAAAGCATCGGCAGCGCACCGCATCCTTCTGGTTGAGGACGAGAGCACGGTTCTTGAATTCAACACCATGGTGCTGATTCGCGGCGGCTACCTGGTAACCGCGGTTGAGGGCTGCGAAGCCGCCTGGGAGGCGCTTCAGTCCGCCAGCTATGACCTGTTGGTCACCGACAACCAGATGCCGGGAATGTCGGGGCTCGAGCTGGTCAGCAAGCTGCGGTCCGCCCAAATCGGGTTGCCGATCATAGTGGCCTCGGGCGGAATCGAGGCGGAAGGATTTGCCCAAAACCAATCGCTGCAACCGGCCATCGCCCTGCCCAAGCCTTTCACCGCCGACCAGTTGCTGGCATCGGTGGCCGAGTCCCTGCGCCGGGCGGGCCGGGACTTTGCCTACACTGAGGTTTCCTTTTACGCGTCCAGCGAGGCCTACAGCCACTGGGGACTTAACGAATAAATGAAAACCTCTTCGTCACCCCCTTCGTCTCCCGCCACCAAACCCCAGCCGAAGACCGGACTCGTCCCCGTGACACAGGTGGCGCATGGCTTGAACAACAGCCTCACGGTCAGCCGAACGCCACCCCCGCCGGGGCTTCCCGCTCAATCCTCAAGGATGGCGCGAATCTGTGGCTCGATCGCCCATTTGGAGCAGCCTCACCTCTGACACAACGAAACAAACCGAGCTATGAAAACGAACCAGCCCGCAAACGCCACTGAGATGCGCCGCCATGCCGAGCAGCGGCTCCAAACGCGCGAGCAAACTCCGCAATCCGCAATCCGCAATCCGCAATCCGCACAGCGGCTCGTCCACGAACTGCAGGTGCACCAGATCGAGCTGGAGATGCAGAACGAGGAACTCCGGCAGATGAGCGCCCGGGCGCGGGTGCTGACGGCCCAATACTTCGACCTTTACGAATTCGCCCCGACGGGCTACGTGACCCTCGACCGCGAGGGGGTGATCCGGCAGGTGAACCTGGCTGGGGCGCGGCTCCTCGGCGTCGGGCGCTCCCAGTTGGTGAACCGGCGCCTCGGCCTGTTCGTGGCCGGGGGCGACCGTCGCGCGTTCAGCGATTTCCTGCAAAGAGTCTTTGTGAGCCAGGCCAAAGAGTGCTGCGAAGTGACACTCCCGCAAGCCGGATCTCACCCCCTCTCCCTGCGCATCGAGGGCACGCGCTCCACCGAGGGACAGGAATGCCGCGCCGTGCTTTTCGACGTTACCGAGCGCCAGCAGGCCGAGGCGGCACTGCTTATTGCCCACACCCAGCAGACGCTCCTGGGAGAAATGCTTCAGGTGTCGCTGGAGCACACGCCGCTCGAACTGAAGCTGGCGAAGGTTTTGGACCTGCTGTTCGCTGTGCCGGAACTGAGCCTGGAAAGGAAAGGGGCGATCTTTCTGATGGAGGCGGACACCCTGGTGATGAAGGCCCAGCGCAATTTGCCCGCAGCCATTCTGACCTCGTGCGCCCGGCTTCCGCTCGGCAAGTGCCTCTGTGGCCGGGCGGCGGCCTCCGGCCAAATTGAGTTCTGTGACGACCTGGATGAGCGCCATGCGATCCGCTACGACGGCATGCAGCCGCATGGCCATTACTGCGTGCCGATACGCTCCCGGGACAAGACCTCCGGGGTGATCACCCTCCATGTGGCGCATGGGTGCAAGCGGGAGCAGAGGGCGGAGCGGTTCCTGACGGCGGTCGCCGATGCTCTTGCCGTGATGATCGAGCGCCAGCGGACGGAGAATGCGATGCAGGAGAGCGAGGAACAATTCCGGGCCATGTTCGAAATGGCCTCCATCGGCATGGGCCAGGCTGATCCGCAGTCAGGGCAGTTTCTGCGGGTGAACCAGAAGTTGTGCGCGATTACCGGATATTCCGCCGCCGAGATGCTCCGCATGCGGATCTCCGAGATCACCCACCCCGACGACCGGCAGCAGGATAGGGAGGAGTTCCAGCGGGTGGTGCGCGGCGAGGCCCCGGATTACCACCTGGAGAAACGCTACGTGCGCAAAGACGGTGCGGTGATCTGGGTGAGCGCGAACATGACCGTCATCCGGGATGCCGCGGGCCAGCCCGTGCGCGCCATGGCTGCGATTGAGGACATCACTGAGCGGAAGGCGCTGGAGGAGCAACTGCGGCAGTCGCAAAAGATGGAGGCGGTGGGCCAGCTTGCCGGCGGGGTGGCGCACGATTTCAACAACATGCTGGCCGTCATCCGGGGCAATGCCGAATTATTGTTGATGGATGAGGCGCAGTACACGGCGGAAGCCAAGGTAGGTCTTGAGCACGTGGTGGAAGCGTCGGAGCGGGCGGCCAATCTTACGCGCCAGTTGCTGACTTTCAGCCGCAAACAGGTCATGCAGCCCCAACCGCTGTTGCTGAACGAGGTCATCGCCAACCTGACCAAGATGCTCAACCGGGTCATCAGCGAGAACATTGACCTGCAATGCCATTACGTCGCGCTGCTGCCGCACGTCCAGGCCGACACGGGCATGATGGAGCAGGTGATCCTTAACCTGGTCATCAATGCCCGCGACGCGATGCCGGAGGGCGGCCAACTGCGCGTGGCGACCGAGCAGGTTGTGCTCGACGAAGCGCACGCGCGGGCTAATCCCGGGGCGTGCGCCGGTGAATTTGTCTGTCTGCTGGTCAGCGACTCGGGCACCGGGATCGCCCCGGAGGTGTTGCCCCGCATTTTCGAGCCGTTCTTCACCACCAAGGACGTTGGCAAGGGCACGGGGCTGGGCCTGGCGACCGTTTATGGCATCGTCCGGCAGCACCAGGGCTGGATCGAGGTGTCCAGCCAGGTCGGCGAGGGCAGCACGTTCAAAGTGTTTCTGCCTGCCATCCCGACTCCCGCCGGGCTGGCGCCGGCAGCGGAGGCCGAGGCGGAGATTCGTGGCGGAAATGAGACGATCCTGTTGGTCGAAGACGAGCACACGGTGCGGGTGACGACCCGGCGGCTGCTGGAGAGCAAGGGCTACCGGATTCGGGAGGCGACGAATGGGCGGGAAGCGCTGGAGGTGTGGCAGAGCCACGCGGGGGAGATCGCGCTGCTGCTGACCGACATCATCATGCCAGGCGAAATGACGGGCCGCGACCTGGCCGAACAATTGTGGGGGCAAAGGCCGGCGTTGAAAGTTATTTTCATGAGCGGGTACAGCGCCGACGTCCTGGTCAAGGGCACGGATTACATTCGGCGAACCAAGAGTCGCTTCCTCCAGAAGCCGTCCTCGTCACAGGTGATCCTGGAAACGGTGCGCCGAACCCTGGACGAAAAAGAACCGGTGGCCGCGCCGGGTGAAGGCGGCTCAATCCAATAAACCCCGGTGTGAGGCGACACGGCCGAAATAGCCAATTGAAACCGGACACACGATGCGAAGTGCCGGGAAGAACCGGCCGGCGGCCAGCCCGGCCCGCTTGGCGGCCTGAGCTTCTCCCGCGCCAGCCGTTCATGGCGCCAGACGCAGCTTCCTGCGGAGCTTCGGCGTCCAGGCGTCGGGCATGTTTTTAACATGCTCCATATAGCCTATAGGTACATGCCAGGGATTGGCTTGCCCGCGGGTGAGCAGAGCAATCCTCTGCGCTCCGGCCTGCCACTGCCGAGTGCTCACCCACACCGAACGCTAAGGGGCGCGTCCGAGGGCGCACAGTCCTCAACCGCGCCGGACCGGGTGTCTCAGGATTGTCTTGAGCCGTTCCGGAGGGACGCGGCGCGGGTCAGAGAGGTAAATCTCGTGATGCTTGCCCGAGAACTCGAGCTGTTTCTTCTCCGCAAACGTCTTCATCACCGCAATCGTCTCGCACTCCTTCTCGTAAGGCCCGACATGAAGCATCTGCACGCATTGACCCTCGGTCAGGGATTCCAGCCGGACCCGTTTCACGTCCTCCCCTTTGCCCCGCTTCAGCAGCACCACCACCGCTTGGCGGAGATCCTCCTCCTTGATGAAATCGGGGGTTCGGATCAGCAGCTTCCACAGCCATTGGGCGGGTGGCAGTTTGGCAAAGTTCGGTTCCGCCGCGCTCGCCCATTGGCCTTCGAGCTTGCACACCGCGTAGTCCTGCTTGCCTGCGAACTTCCGGGTCATCTTGATCGTGAACGCCATGCCGTAGAGCGCGCCGATACTCGCGGTGAACGCCTCCCCGCCGGGCGCGCCCTGGCCGGAGATGGCCAAATAGGTGGCCGGCTTGATTTCCACCATGGCAGGCTTGCGCGTGGCGGCACACTCGGACTTGTTGAGTTTATAGAGATCTATCTTTGGTTGCGTCTTCAACCGTTCGCATGGTTCCTTGCCCAATCTTCGCCGTTATGCATACCAGAACCGCAAGCGGGGCGCTTGATTGTTTTTGCGGTTTTGCCAGCCCGTCTCAGCTCCGGCAGCAAAGCAAGTGGCGCTCAGGTCTGGCGGTCTTCCTTCGCCCGCAGGAAGCCCGAGCCCACGCCGTGGTAGGCGGTCAAGAAATAGGCCATCACCAGTCCTGCCGTGGCCGCCAATCCACCCCAGAACAGGGTCCAATCTGTCCCGGCCGAGTGGGTGCAGGCGCCGAACCACCAGCCAGTGCCCAGATAGCCCACCAGGTTGCCGACGCCGCTGTTCATCAGAGTCAGCAAAGCCTGTCCCCGCGCTCGCCACAGGGCATCGACGCGCTGATCGAGGTAAATCTGCGCCGTGATCGTAACCAGGGTGTAGGAACATCCGTGCAGCAAGATCCCGCTGAGGACCCACGCCTTGCCGTTCATTGCGCTCAAAGCGAAGCGCAGCACGCCGAAACCCAGGCCGCAGGCCAGTATCCATTTCAGCCGCCACCTCACCAGCAGGGCGCCCAGGCTGAACATGGCGATGACTTCGGTCACCTGCCCGAGGCTCATCCACGCGCTGGTGTGCAGCAGGCCGAGTTGGCGCAGGTGCGGCGGGGCGTACGGATAAAAGCCCGCGAGCGGAATACAGAAGAGGGCCGAGGTAATGAACACAACCCGATGATCGGGATTCTTCAGCAGCGTGAGCGCATCCAGGCCGAGCCGCTCATGCCACGCAAGATGCGCCGCTGCTTTGGGCGTCTCCAGTTCCGGCAGGAAGAACGTGAATGCAGAGGCTAGCACCCATATGACCGCGCCGCTGTAGCCGGCCAGCGGGGAGGTGTCCGCGCCGAGCCCGCTGACCACCCAGCAGCCGGTCATCCAGCCCAGGGTGCACATGGCACGGATGGGGCCGAACTCCTTTTGGGCGTCTGCCAGTCGGGCTAAAATGATCGTCGAAGCGATGCTGGAGGTCGGCGAAGAACAGAGCGCGTGCAGTTGAATCAGCCCGAGCACCAGCCAGGGATTCCAGCCCAGCTTGATAGCCGTGCTGGCCAGCGCCATGGCGGCGGCCGTGGCCAGCGAGAGGCCGCGCAGGACGACTACCGGCGAGGCCTGGCGGTCGGCCATGGCGCCGAAGATCAGTGGTGAGATAAAGGCGGCCAGTGCCATGGCGGCAAAAGCAAACGGCTTGATGGCGTGCAGGCCATGGGCATCCAGCACGGTGCTCAGCGGCACAGTCCACATGGCCAGTGCCGCTCCCTGGAGGAAGAAGAGCACCACCAACTCGGCATACTCGGCCTTGCGAACCGTTCTGAGCACCCAAACAGAACGCACAGATGGGGCAAGAATTCAAGCGCTGAGCGTCAGTCCTGGTATTCGCACAGGCTCTCGACGTAGGCTGCCGAGCCATCGCGCAACCAGCCGTCAAGCTGGGCCTGGTCTTTCAATTGCTGGCCTCGCAAGCGGGGGACGACCACGAAGCGGGAATCAATCTCTGGCAGCGCGGTCATGTCCACCCAGAGCTTCTCGAATTGGGTAACCGGGAAGATGTCTTCCTGTCCGTGGCCCCAGCGCTTCTTCACTTCCTTGAGCGTGATGTAGGTCGGCATCTTCGCCGCAAGGGCACGAATCGCAGTGGTGACCTTTCCCCCGTCGTTGAGATCGGCGCGGCTGAGGGCGAACGCTGCGAGCAACTTATCGAGATCGATCCAACAGGTGTTCGAGTTGTAGTAGCTCAAGGCGAACTCGGCCTCCTCGCGCGGCATGGCGAGTCCCTCGACCAGCCGCACCCGGCCATTGACGCGCGCCAGGCCGCCACCACGGTCTTCGAGACGGCGGGTGATGACCTCGAAGGTAAGGCATGCGCCGCTCTGGATGTGCCAGCCCAGCAAAGCGGGATCAACATCTGCTCCCAGGGTGTCGATGTTGTGCAGGAGCAAATACTTCAACTGCGGACGCTCTGCGAGGAGCCGCGCCAGAGTGCCGTTCCGCAAGAGATTAGGGACCTCATACCAATGGCCCACGGGGTGCAGGCATTGGAGCGGCAGGTTGTCCGTGTAGTCGCTGGCTTCGCCCACGCTGCTGGCCCAATTGATGAGTGCGTGGCGCAAGCTGTCGCGCACTTTCTGCTGCTGTTCATCGAGTATCTGCTGCGGCATTTCCTCCCACACGAACCGCAGGTCGCGGACGGTGGGGATCATGCGCAAGCCGACTGATTTGCCGGGGGAGAGGAAGAGCGGGCCTTGGTAACCGTATTGGTTTTGCCGGGCAAGGAACTCCTCCGTCGGCGCGTGGGTCAGGTAACTGGTGGTGAAGATATGCGGGATGGCAGTCCCGGCTTCGCGGGAAACGCGCCGGCTCTTGGCTAAGTGCGTCTCCATGAAGGTGCGGTGGCGCCCCGCCAATTTGCAGAAAGGATGAAGGGCCTTTACTACACCTGCGCCCTGCGTCCAGCGGCTCCCGGCGCCGGCGGCCAAGGTAACGACCGCCACTTCCCCGTTCTTCAACGCGGTGAGACCCGCTGCCGCCAAACCTGAATTGTCAGATTTGAGATTTGAGGCGTCGGCTACATCGCCTTCCTGCACATCCTCGATGACTGCGCTGGTGGGCAGGCGGTTCTGGGCCAGGCCAATGCGGCCTTCTTTCAGGTCCGTGCGGATCTGCTCGTGCTGGACGCGGTCAAAACCGTGCTGCTCTAGCAGGGCGGCGAGCGTTTGGTCGGTCGCCGATTCCGCCTTACCGCGTGGCAGCATGACATCAAAAAGCGTCTGCACCACCCCGCGCAGCTCGGGCCGGTTGCGGCAGGCCGCGCCGAACTTGTCCAATTCGGCTCGCCGCAAGGGCGAGAGCGCGTGGCGGTCCTGTCGCAGCAGCGCTGGCGCGATCAGCGTGTAATAGCCCGACGGCATGAGCGCCGCTCCGCCTTCGAGCAGATCGGCGAACGTGCCGCGCTCGTTGATGGCGAAATCATAGACGACGGGCTCCATAGCAAAGGGTAGCGCGTCCTGGAGTTCGCGCTTGGTGGCGGACATGATTTCCTGCAGGCGCTGCTGCGCGCGCGCCTTCTGCTCAGGCGCGAAGATAAAGCCCATCCCGCCGCCGGACATACCGCCGAGCATCCAGAACCCCCAGAAGGCGTCGCCGAACTCCGCGCGCACCCGCGTGATCAGCGTTTCGGTAAAGTAGTTGGTAGCCCACGGGATGATGGTCTGAATGGGCTGGCGGAAGTTCCGGGTGGTCGCCCCGCCGATCGCATGCACATCGCCGCCGCGCAAGGCGGAAAGGATCTCGTCGAGTATGCCCAACATGCTCTGGCGTGCTTTCCATTCTGCGTCGCAGCGTAGCAGGTATTTCTCGGTGACCATCTCGAGGATAGGCCCCACGTTCTGCGCCATGCCGCCGTGGACGAGCACCAGGCTGTCCTGCAGCTTGCGGCGCGTCTCCGGCGAGGCGTCCTGTTGGCCGAGAATGCGATGTTGCGGCATGAGCCGGCCACGGCTGATGCCGCACTCCGGGTCGCCTTCGCTTGCCAGCACGCCCTCAATGAGCTTCATGCCCGGCCAGACGCCGCCGGAATCCTGCCATCCGCCGCCGGAACCGCCGAGCCATTCGCCGAGCAGCGCGCGGGCCAGCACCAGCCGGCGTTCGTGCTCCTGCAACTGGCCCGTCAGCGAGGCCGCCTGCCCGGTCGCGCGCATGCATACGCTGACCAGCGCCGCCAGCAGCGTGGTCGAAACCGCCAGGCGCGAGCCTTTGGGGATGTTGTTGACGCTGCTGGCAATCTCCAAGCCGCGGCCTGGCCCCACAATTCGCCCCAGTAACTCGGCCAGGCTCTGGCCTGACCCTTCGATGCCCGGCGGCACGATGCCTGCGGCAATGATCGCCGCCTTGAGCAGGCCAAGGTAGTCTTTTGCGAAGTCGAACACCTCGGCCAGGTTGGTGATGTCCGCCGTCGCGCCCAGGTCAACGCTGGTCAAGCTGAGCAACGGTTCTTCGATCACTCGCAAGTAGGCCTCGACGGGCGGACGCGGTGCGGCGTCACGTCCGTGTATCCCCAGGTCGATGGAGACGTTGAGCACTTTGGCGCCCTCGGGAAAATCCATGCCCAGGAAGAAGATGTCGCTCCAACCGCAGTGCGTAAGGTCCATGCGCACCGGGGTGCATTCGCGCAGAATCGGGTAGGTGCCGTCGTCCTGGTTTCGCCGCAGCAGCTCCGGCCGGAGGCGCAACGGGTGATCCGCCGGGTGGCCCATGCGGAACATCCACTGATTGCCGCGCACGGAGCGGACGCTCCGGCGCACCTGGTCGGCCAGCGTCTGAAACGCTACCCGGTGGTAAGCCGCAGCCAGGGCGCTTGAAATGGCGTCGCTGGGGCCTTCCGCCTGCTGCACGGTCAGGAATTGATCGATGGCCTCCTCGAACCGGCGCTGGAGCAAATGCTCGTAGCCTTTGAAGGGGATGAGGGAACGTGATGCGTGATGCGTGATGCGTGATGACTCTTCGAGCTTGGCGGGCAGATGAAAGCGATGGATGGCGTAGAGGAAGAAGAGGGCTCGGACGCGCTCGTAAAGGTTCTCACTGCGCCGGCGGAAGTCGTCCAGCAAGGCGCATTGGCGGAGCAATTCGTCCAGGGACAGGCCGGCGCAGGCGCCTTCAAGCGATTGGTTGCGGACGTCAGGCTCTGCCGCCGTGATGATGCGAATGAGATCTGGCATACTCACTTCATTCCCCGCCTTGCTAACAGTTCCACCAGACCGCTGAGCACCTCGTCGCGGTCCTGCCCGTCCAGCGCCAAGGCCATTTGGGCGGTGAGCAATCCGTATTTGACGCCAATGTCATAGCGATGCGCCTCCAGTTCGCAGGCCAGGTAACGCTCGCGTTTGGCGAGCTGGCTCAGGGCGGTGGTCAGGTGCACGCCGCGCTTGCCGTCGGCCTTCGCTACCTGCTCTTCAAGCATGTCCATGACCGCTGGCGTCAGCACGTGCATGCCGAAGAAACAAAGGTAGTGGCCGGCCCGCAGCCCGGGGACAATCAGCCGTTGCTCGGCCTCCGTGGGGGTGGGCTTCTCCAAAACCTCCGAGATCTCATACAATCCCTTGCGCGCAGCGACGAGGCGCCCGCCAATCGATCCGTAGTAAGGCAACTTGCTCTCGTGCGTTGCCTGCACGGCGGACACGGCGCAATTCTCCGCCCCGGCGATCTCGACCAATTGCTGCGCCGCGCGCTTTCGGCTGCTGACATAGAGATGGTCGCCGACCAGCAGCAGGAACGGAACCTGACCCGCAAACTCCCGTGCGCAAGCGACCGCGTGTCCGTAGCCAAGCGCCGCGGTTTGTTCGACGAACCGCAACCGCCCACCGTGTCCGCCCGCAGCGGCGGCGTAAGCCGCCTGATCTCCCGGGCAGACGACCACGCAGATCTCCTCGATGCCGGCTGAGAGTATTTCCTCAATCAGAATCCGCAGCGCTGTCTTGGTGACGCCGTCGCGGTCCACCAGGGTTTGCAAAGGAAGGGTCCGCTGAGTCTTGCCAGCGGCGGTGATGATGGCTTTTTTGATGTCCACGGCTTTAAACCTTTTGGTTGTTGTGCAAGGCGCCGGGAGCGTTGCAAAATACCGCCGCACAGTCAACTGCACGAAGGTTATGAAACTCGCCCCGCCGCTGGTGTTCGGCGAGTAGAAGTGTCTGAAACGAATACCTGGGAGCCCTTGAAATCCTCTTCCCCATCCGGCAACCTCTGCACATGGAAATAAACCTGACTGACTTTTCAGCCGACCAGTACCAAGCGCTGTTTGATCTTTTGGTGCTGGCAATGTATGCCGACGGCCATCTGACAACCGTCGAGGACGAGCAATTGCAGAAACTGCTCACGGCAATGGGACACACCGAAGAATCTGATCGCCAACGGGAGTTTGATGCGGCAGTGACCCGCATGCGGCCGTTCGTCCAATCCATCCAGAAAGCCAAGGATCAAGCCCTATTGCTGGCAGAGGCTTTCACCAGTCGGAGTCAGCAGAAGCAGGTTTATGCGGTGGTTCAGCAAATTATGATCAGTGACACGAATGTGAGTTCGTGGGAGACGACCCTGTTGTCGGAGTTGCGCNNAGGCGCGGGCGCGATGACTATGTCGTCCTGTTGGCCGCTGGGAAAAGTAACCTCTACACCATCAGCACGTTGTGGGCCTCGGTCTTGCGGAAGTAATGGACTGAAAGCGGCTGATCATAGCTGTAATTGCCGGGGTCGATAAGCAATTCGCGCCCCGCGCTGACGACCACCTGGAGGCTGTCCCGGTGGCTGTGCCCGCCGCGCCAGGGAGCGCAGTCGAAGAACAGGAAACCCGCGTCAGCATCCCAACCGGTGCGCATAACAGCGTACTTCGCGTCCGGCAGCAGCCTCGGCGTGAAGGTCGGGGCTTGCGGTTTGAGCCGGGCGTATTGGTCAAACACGCCGGGGCCGAACAGCCACAGCCAGCTTTCCGCGCACTTATTCGGGCCGAGGAAGCGGAAGTCTGGACGCTGGTACATCAGCGCGCCGAGCCCGAGGCTATCCGCCACGCTGTTCCGTCGCCCGAAGCCCGCGTCGCCGACGCTGACGAACGTGCCGTCGGGCTGGCGTAGGTTCATCAGGAACTCGAACATCTTCTCGTGCCGATCCAGCAGGCCCGGCACGTCGTAGCCGTTGGCGCGATCCGGCGCGTCCATGAACAGCTCCATGGCTTCGAACCACGAGTCGCCGCGAATGCCGGCTTCCAGCGTGCGCCAAACTGAGCCCCGGGCGCCCCGCGCCGTGGACGGCTTGGACGGCACCGGATTATCCGCAATCCAATCCCTGGCCAGCAACACGAAGTCGTCGGCGTAAGCCTGCTTGCCCGTCGCCCAGTAAGCGAGGCCCAGGTCGCGCCAATACGCGAACCGGCTCAAGACATGGGTCCACTCGATGGGCCCCTGCAGCCATTCGACGTGGTGCTCGAGCTTCTTGCTCACCCCAAGCAGATTGAAGTCACGAGCCAGCACTCGGTCGGCTTCCCGGATGTGCTGGTCCACCCCCCCGAGCTGCTCCTGGCACGCACGGAGGATGGCGGCACGGTTGCGGTGCGACC
This sequence comes from Limisphaerales bacterium, assembly GCA_003152225.1. Classification (GTDB taxonomy): domain Bacteria; phylum Verrucomicrobiota; class Verrucomicrobiia; order Limisphaerales; family UBA8199; genus PALSA-1440. Next base: position 12,774 of record PLZQ01000391.1, read on the forward strand.
AGGTCCAGCGCGGCTCGAGGCGCGTTTGCAGGTGCTCCGCCCAGGCTTGCTTGGCCGCCGCCCAGTCGCGCCCGGCGACCGCAATCTTGACCGGTGCCAGGTCGGCCCGCTCCAGGTCGAGCAGCGAGAAAAACGCCGCCTCGTCCGGAACGGCAAATGAGGAGACCTGCGCTGGAGGCGATGCCGCCGACGCCGCAAGCATGGCTAGGATCCAGGTGACGCCACCCGGGCCCCACGCGCCAGCCCGGCGAGCACAAAGTAATCGATGAATCAGGCTCATGCGCCCACCTTAGCAAGCCCTCGGCCCGTCTCCATGCTTCTTCCGCAACCGGGGCAGCTTGCAGTTCGGCTCGCTCTGTCGTGAGCCATTCCTGCTGTCATGCTGCGTTTCAACTTCATTTCATCCAGTATAGGTCCACAAAACGTGTTACTGGGGTAACAAGCTTTCCAGTGTAGCCACTGGATGTTGGTTGTTGGATGTTCGGTCCTGCGGGGGCGCGGAGGTGAACCAGCCAGCCGGAGCCGAGGCTACCCGCCGTCTCCCGACATTACCAGCCTAGAGCAGGAGGAGCGGGTTGACACCTGCCGGGACCAGCCGTTGGTGGCCGTGAACCGGCGCTGGGCCCCCCAAAAGTGTCAATAGTACGAACTGATACCTGCCCTGTGCGCGGGAAACGGATTGATAACCACCCGGTTACTGACGCAACGCTGCATGTTCCTTGAGCCACACCAGATCGCTCTGGCTGCTGGGACGCGCCGCGTTTCCTGTGTGATCGTGCCAGTTGGTGGGTTCCGGGAAGGGATTGTTGAACTGGCTGTCCTTCCAACGATGCGTCTCGGCATGCCCGTCCACAAACGTGAAGTTCGACCGCTGGCCATGGTAATTTCCTGGGTAATGGTAGATCGTCTGCGCATCCATGTTCATGCCGAACATCGGCCGACAGATGCTTTTCGGATGGATCTCACCAAAGATGAAGATGAGTGAAGCGTTCCTCGCATCGGTTGTCTTGAGCTGGATCCGATACCTCTGCGCGTCCGGCATATCGTGCCAAGGGTCACCCACCCATCCCACGTAGGCGTTCATGCCGAAGCTCCGTGGACGCATGACGCTTTTGCCGTTGACCATCCACAGTTCGCGATCTCCCGGGCAGCGGAAAATGTTCTTGTTTTTTATATAGGCCGCCAAGAGCGATAGCCGTTCAGAAACCATCCCGGCCGCCGTGAGGTCGTCGTAGAGATTCGATCCTTCCCGCCCTTCGGCCCACACCTTGGGGACGTAGTTCGCCGGGGGATTTGCCAGGTCCACGGCACTGTCGCCTGGACCGTTAGGTGGCCAAAGGTCCCTGTAGTCCAAACTATACACGATGGACGCCACTACCAATTGTCTCGCGTTGTTGATGCACGAAATAGTGTCAGCCTTTTTCTTGGCCTGTGCCAGGGCGGGCAAGAGCAGGCTCGCGAGGATGGCGATAATGGCAATCACCACCAGCAACTCGATCAGCGTAAAGCCGGCGCGACTGGTCAGCCGGCTGCCAGGGCGCGAGGATGTCTTGGGGATCCAAGCGAGCTGAATGTCATTGGCCCGACGCGTATTGTGGCCAGTCATCGCAGAGGAGGTTGCGGCAAGCTCGGGCAGGGGACAAGGACTTTCGCAACCATTGAACTGAAGAGGCGGATCCAGTCGCCGCACAAGCGGAGGGGGACGACTTCGAGTTCACGATCCAGCTTACGGTGTCAATCAGGATGGGCTGGCCTTGCGGCCCGGACAGGAGCGTGGACCAGATGTAAAGCACCTTGCCACCGGACGCCGGCCCGGTGCCGAAGGCGATGAACGCGGCGGCGTCGCCGTAGTCGGTGCCTTGGGGAATCGCGGCCTTGACCAAGGGGAGATAGCGATATCCTCCCCAAGAGCCTAAATGCCATCATGGACGCCCGGAACTGCATATTTCTTGCCCTCCCAGCCCACAAGAGGATTTGCTTGACTACTGGCGTACGAACTAGGTACATATACATCCAGTGCTGCTAGTTTTGCTCAAACGGTTTTGCCGGCCTTCTAGCTGGGAGACCCAGCCCATGAAATCAAACTTCCTGTACATTCTTTGCGTGAGTTACCTGCTGGTTTTCACCCTCTCCGCTCCGGCCCAAGTGATCATCAGCGAGTTCATGGCCGACAACAAGAAGACGTTGGCCGACGAGGATAACCAGTTTCCAGACTGGATCGAGCTTTACAACACGAGTGCCACCAGGGTGAACCTCGCCGGCTGGGCTCTCACCGATGATCCCACACACCAAAAGCCGTGGTTCATTCCGGCGACCAATCTCACCGCCAAAGGGTTCTTGGTTGTCTTTGCCTCCGGCAAGAATCGATCGGTCCCGGGTTTGCCGCTGCATACTGATTTCAGTCTCAAGGCCAGCGGCGAGTATCTCGCCTTGTTGAAGCCGGACTCGAGTGTTGCCACTGAGTTCGCGCCGGTGTTTCCACCTCAGTATCCTGATGTTTCATATGGTCTGGCCCAGAATGTGACCACCAACACGCTCGTCCCCTCCGGCGCGCTCGCAAGGCTCCGCATCCCGACGGACGGCAGCCTTGGAACAACATGGACGCAGATCGGATTCAACGACTCGGCTTGGACAGCGGGCGCTACCGGCATTGGCTATGAAACGTCCGTCCCTGGTTTCGCTGTTCACAATTATCTCGCCAACGTGGGGACCTGCAGCCTGCCGGCCGCACAGGGCGTTATTGGCAACCCCTCCCAGCAACTGGCTGTTTATACGGAGAATGCTCCAGTAATCAACTACCTCAACACCGGCGCTTCAGCTAACTATGGTAACGACCGAACATTCCCCGGCCTGACCCTGGGGGTGGACCAGGACAACTTCGTGCTCGAAGCCACTGCGACCATCACCATCCCTGCGCCTGGCAACTGGACCTTCGGCGTCAATAGCGACGATGGGTTCACACTCTCCGTCGGGGGTTTCACCCTTTCCTACCCAAATACGCGAGGCCCAGCCGATTCGTTGCAGACATTCTACTTCCCAGCGGCGGGCGATTACCCGCTCGATCTCATCTTTTACGAGTGTGGCGGGGGCTCCGAAGTTGAGCTCTACGCGGCGCAGGGGAGTTATGGCTCGTGGAATGCCACCAATTTCCGGCTCGTGGGTGACGTGGCGAATGGCGGATTGGCGGTGCAGGCGCAGGTGGTGTCGAGCGGCGGCGGGACCGGCAGTTACCGGCCATTGATCGCCATGGATGTCCAAGCGCAGATGCTTGGGATCAACAGCTCCGCCTACATCCGGGTCCCCTTCAACGTCAGCAACCCCGCCACACTGGAATCATTGACCTTGCGCATGAGCTATGACGACGGCTTCGTCGCCTACCTCAACGGAACGCTAGTCGCCAGCCGGAACGCGCCGGCTACGCCGCAGTGGAATTCCACCGCTACCGCACCGCATCCGAACTCCCAGGCGCTGGTCTTCGAGGACATCAACATATCTGACTCCTTGAGCGTACTCCAAGCGGGCGTGAACGACCTGGCCATCCAAGGGCTCAATCAGAGCGCCGCTGACTTCGACTTCCTGGTTTTGCCGGAACTGGTTGAATACAAAGCCGGCGCGCTGACCAACATGTATTTTGCGACCCCAACGCCGGGCGCATTAAACAATAGCGGGTTCATCGCCTTTGTCGCCGACACCAAGTTCAGCCCGGATCGCGGTTTCTATGATTCTCCTTTCAGTCTGTCGATCACCTCGGCCACCGCCAATGCGACGATTATTTACACCACGAACGGCTCCGTACCTTCGCTGACGAATGGCGTCATCTATTCGAGGCCTTTGCCGATCAGCAGCACCACCGTCATTCGCGCCGCTGCCTTCAAGGACGGATTCCTGCCTTCCGACGCGGACACCGAATCTTACATTTTCGTGAGCGACGTAGTGCGCGAGTCGCCTAACGGCGAAACACCGTCCGGTTGGCCCGCCAGTTGGGGCGCGAACGTCGTTGACTACGGTATGGACCCTAATGTTGTGAACAATCCCGCTTATAGCGCTGAGCTCACCAACGATCTCAAATCCATCCCCTCTTACTGCATAACAACCGACTTGAGGAACCTTTTTGACCCGGCGACCGGCATCTACTCCAACCCCGGCAATGACGGCAGCGACTGGGAAAGACCTGCGGCCATCGAACTGATTTATCCTGATGGAACCAAGGGCTTTCACATCAACGCGGGCATCCGCATCCGGGGCGGTTACAGCCGCAGTACCAGCAATCCCAAACACGCCTTTCGCTTCTTTTTCCGCCAGGAATACGGGGCCAGTAAACTGGAGTTCCCCGCCTTCGGAAGCCAGGGCGGTGCCGATAGTTTCGACGGCTTTGATTTGCGCACATTCGAGAACTACTCCTGGAGCTTCGAAGGCGACTACCGGTTCATCGCTCTCCGTGACCAGTTCTCGCGCGATACGCAGTTGGCCCAGGGCCAACCGGGTGAACGCGGCGACTTTTACCACCTCTACATCAACGGCGAGTATTGGGGACTGTTTAACACCGACGAGCGGCCCGAGGCTTCTTACGGCGAAACCTACTTTGGGGGAAACAAAGAGGATTACGACGTTATTAAAGTCGATACCGGCGCCGGCTACACCATTTTCGCGACGGACGGCAATATGGACGCCTGGACCCGCCTGTGGAAGGCTGCCACCAATGGGTTCGCCGCTGACGCGAACTATTTCAAGATCCAGGGGCTCAATCTGGATGGCACGCCCAATCCGGCTTACGAGAATCTGCTGGAGGTGGATAACCTCATTGATTACATGCTGGTCATCTTCTTCACCGGGAACATCGACGCTCCCATCTCTGCTTTTATTGGCGACACCAATCCAAACAACATGTACGCCATGCGCAATCGCACCGGCCTCTATGGCGGCTTCCGCTTCTTCGCCCACGACTCCGAGCACACCCTCCTCCATGAATCTTCGCTTGGCAACACCGACGAGCTGCATCGCGACCGCACCGGGCCTTTCGCCGCGGGTGATCCGACTCAGCAAGGTGACGCAGCCGCTTTGGCCCGCAGCAACCCCGGCTATCTTTTTACCCGGCTGGCCGCCAACGCCGAATTCCGCATGCGCGTCGCCGACCACGTCCAGCGCGAGTTCTTCAACGGCGGCGTGCTGACCACAGGAGGTTGTCGTGCCCGGTTCCTGACCCGCAGCAACGAGGTTTACGGAGCGATTGCCGCCGAATCCGCGCGGTGGGGAGATTCGAAGCGGGCCACGCCGTTGACGCGCAACGTGGAATGGGTCACTGAAATGAATCGTGTGTATGGGGATTACTTCAGCCAGCGGCCAGGCATTGTGCTGGGGCAGCTTCAAGCCAAAGGATGGTTCCCGACCCTGGCTGCGCCCACTTTCAGCCAAGTCGGTGGCACCGTCAGCAACGGGTTTAAGCTCACACTCGGCGCGCCCGTAGGCGCTATTTATTACACCCTCGACGGCTCGGACCCGCGCCTGCGCGGCGGCGCCATCTCACCCGCCTCTCTCGTCTATACCGGCCCGCTCACTCTGAACCGCAGCGCGCATGTCAGAGCCCGCGTCCTGAGCGGCACCGCCTGGACCGCGCTCACCGAAGCCACTTTCTACATCATCCAGAACTTCACCGGGCTGTTGCTAACGGAGATCATGTATCATCCGCCGGGCACAACCAACCCGAGCGGCGACGAGTTTGAGTTCCTCGAGCTGAAGAACGTGGCGCCCACCAACCTCGAGCTTAGTGGACTACACTTTACCAACGGCCTCAGTTACACCTTCCCAGTCGGCACGTTCCTGGCTCCGGGCCATTTCTTTGTGTTAGTGAGCAACCCCGCCGCCTTCACCAATCGCTATCCCGCCGTTCCTGTGGACGGCGTCTATGCCGGCAAGCTGTCCAATAGTGGCGAGACCCTAACCTTGGTCCATGTTTTAGGCGCGCCCATCTTCTCGGTCAACTACGGCACACGACCGCCCTGGCCGTCGTCTCCGGATGGGACCGGGTTCTCGTTGGTTCCAGTCAATCCCAACTTCAATCCCGACCCGGCCAATCCGCTCAACTGGCGTGCCAGCACTGTTATCGGCGGTTCACCGGGCGCCGACGACCCGCCTCTGAATATCCCGCGCGTCTTCGTCAATGAGGCGCTGACGCACACCGACCTCCCTGAACTGGATTCGGTCGAGTTATATAACCCCAACCCGACCAATGTAGATATTAGCAACTGGTACCTCACCGACCAGCGCACCGTGCCGCAGAAATTCCGCATTCCCGCTGCCACCACCATTCCGGCCAATGGCTACAAGGTCTTCACCGAAAATGACTGGGACGCCGGCGCTCAATCCACAAACTATTTCCGCCTCAATTCTCACGGCGAGGAAATCTATCTCTACTCCGCGGACACGAATGGCAATCTGACCGGCTATAGCGACGGATTCGCCTTTGGCGCCGCGCAAAATGGGGTCAGCTTTGGCCGTTACATCACCAGCACTGGAGAGGCCCAGTATCCCGCTCAATCGCTAAACACCCTCGGCCAGACCAACGCCGGGCCGCGCGTCGGGCCGCTGGTTATTAACGAGATCAACTACCACCCCGCTGCTGGTGGTGATGAATTCATCGAGTTAAAGAGCATCACCAACGGCGCATTGCTCCTTTACAACACCGCTTACCCCTCGAACACCTGGCGCCTCAACGGTGTTGGTTATGATTTCCCGACCAATGTTCAAATCGCTGCCAACGGGTTGCTCCTATTGGTGGGCAACGATCCCGCCGCCTTCCGCGCGAAGTACGGAGTGCCTGCGAGCGTGCCAATCTTCGGCCCTTATCCAGGCAAGTTGCAGGGGGGTGGCGAAAGCATCTCTATCCAACGTCCTGATGCTTCGGATTTGGATACCAACACCGGCAGCTTCTTCGTCCCTTACATCGACGTGGATGTCGTGCGCTATGACGACAAGGCCCCGTGGCCGACCAACGCCGACGGGCTCGGAGCCTCGCTCGAACGACTCAATGCCGCGGCTTATGGCAATGACCCAATTAACTGGCGAGCCAGCCCGGGCGGGCCATCGCCCGGCCTTGAGAACACCGGAAACCGGGCTCCAGTCCTCAATGCCGGACCGGATCTGGCGTTGAATGCCACTAACGCGCCCATCGCGGTACAACTAAGCGGCACTGCGTCCGATGATGGGCAGCCGAACCCGCCCGGCGTATTGGCCATCTCCTGGAGCCAGGTTAGCGGTCCTGGGCAAGCGTGGTTTGAGGCCCCAAGCCAGACGAACACCGTCGCTTATTTCCCAGGCGCCGGCACGTACGTGTTGCGCTTGACTGCCGCCGATGGCGCTCTGAATGCCAGCGATGACGTGGCGGTCACGATCCAACATTTCGCTTCCACGATACCCACCACTTTCGTGCCGAAAGGTTCGGTTTGGAAATACCTGGACAACGGCTCGGATCAGGGCGTTGTCTGGATTACACCTGCCTTCAATGACAGCGCATGGAAATCAGGCCCGGCGCCGCTGGGCTATGGCGACGCGAATGGCCAATGGCCTGCAACCACCAACAGTTACGGGCCGGACCCCAACAATAAGTATATCACCACCTACTTCCGTCGGAGCTTCTCGCTTTCTTCCCCCGCGTTGGTGACCAACCTGGTAGTGAGCCTGCAGCGCGACGACGGTGTCCTGCTCTATCTAAACGGGGCTCCCATCTTCACCAACAACCTGCCCGCCGGGCCAATCAACTACCTGACCACCGCGCTCGTCGCTGTGGGCGGAACCGATGAGACCACCTTCTATACGCAAACAGTCGATCCTGCCCTGCTGGTCAGCGGCCTCAACGTGCTCGCCGCCGAGATTCACCAGGCCAACGGCACCAGCAGCGACATCATCTTCGATCTCGAATTGTCGGGTGACGTCTTGCCGCCCAACCAGGCGCCTTCCGCCGACGCCGGCGCTGATCAGACCATTACGTTGCCTGCCGCCGCCACCCTGAGTGGAAGGGCAAATGACGACGGACTGCCAATCCCGCCCAGCCTACTGACCTTGACCTGGTCAAAAGTAAGCGGACCGGGCAACGTCACGTTCGCTAACGCTTCTGCTCTCAACACCACCGCCAGTTTCTCGGCTGCTGGAACCTATGTCTTGCGGCTGACTGCCGCCGACGGTGCGTTGTCAGCCAGCGATGACCTCACCGTCACTGCCAATCGTCAGGTCCAGCCGCCCTTCAGCATCGATTCCGTTGATATCTCGGCCGGGACCCCGGCTCTTTTGCGCCTTCGTTTCACGGCTGCCGCTGGTCAAACCTACACGGTTCAGTTTTGCGGTTCCTTAACCAACAGCATCTGGTCGAAACTGACCGATGTTCCCGCCCAACCGTCCGCGCAAACCGTCGAGATCACCAACCCGATCCTCTCTGCCTTCCCGCAAAGGTTCTACCGCATCGTAGCCCCGCAGCAGCCCTAGCCTTTCTTGCCCACTCGAACGGACGTGCGGCGGCGCCCCGGCGTTGAACGCCAAAAAGGGCCAGAGTCGGGTGCAAGGCGGCCGGGCATGGCGGTCTCGGCGGCTTTCTCGCAGAGGGCTTTGCCTCCACCATAATTAGCGAAGTCCTTTCCCAGGTCCTTGGTGGCAGGGGCATCGAGCGTGGCCAAAGGGGTGGTTTCGTCGGCATTTGGAACGCTCTCGGTTTTATAGACGGAGATAGTGGAGATGAAGACGTATTGTTTCACGTTAGGCGCAAGCAGCTCCGCGGAGGCCTTGACCATGCAGCGGAATCGGACGCGGGGAGAACGCTGGGTAGGAACGGCGTGGCTGCACGGGCTACGGTAGAGAAGGCAAGAGATTCCCGGCGCGTAATGGTCATGACGACGAATCTTGGGCTGTGAGGGTCGGGTGCCAATCCGGGAATTGGTCGCAAGGTTGCAGGTTTTCGTGTCCCCTTTTCCGGTTGGCGGGCATTGATAGTTGAATGACAATGCGCACCACCATGGGTGACTGGCAACTGCTTCAGGCTTATGCGAAGAACCGCTCGGAAGCGGCGTTTGCCGAACTGGTCAGGCTCCACCTCGATTGGGTTTACTCCGTGGCCCTCCGCCACGTGGGCGATCCGCACCTGGCGGAAGATGTGGTCCAGTCGGTGTTCGTGCTGCTGGCCCGCAAGGCTCGTGATCTCGGTCCCGGGACCCCTGCTGGGCGGCTGGCTGTTTCGCACGACCCGCCACGTAGCCGCCCACGCTCGGCGCGCAGAGCAACGACGCAAAACCCGCGAAGCAACTGCTTGCACTATGAACCTCGATATCGCTACCCCGGACACCGATGAAGTCCTCTGGCAACAACTGGCGCCGCACCTGGATCAAGCCGTGGCGACGCTTTCCGAAGCCGACCAGTCGGCCATCCTGCTGCGGTTCTATGAGAGAATGCCGCTGCGCCAGGTAGGCGAGAAGCTCGGCGTCAGTGAGGAAGCGGCCAAGAAGCGGGTCACCCGGGCAGTGGAAAAGCTGCGCGAGTTTCTGGACCGGCGCGGGGTCAAGTTGAGCGGGGTTGCGCTCGCGGCTGTGCTGGCAGACAAAACGGTGCAGACCGCTTCCGCCGCGCTGGCCGCCACGGTCACCAAGATCTCGCTGGCCGCAGTATCAGCCTCGGCTTCAACGATGTTGCCGCAACTGGCACGCGAGACTCTGAGCGCCTGGCACTGCGCCAAGGTCAAACTGGCGGCGGGGCTCGCCGCGGGTTCGGTGGCTTTGATTTTCGTGGTGGTGACTGCCGGCGGCCTGCTCACGCACCATGCACCGCCGCAGACCGTTGCCATGAGCGATTCCCCGCGCGCGACGGTTACAACGACGGCGACGGATCAACTCGCGGCTGCTCGTTCCACTCCGTCTGTCAACGATAGCCTGCCGCTAGCCAGGAAGACCGGCGCGGTCACGGGTCTGGTTTTGGATGAGCGGGCGCATCCAATCACAGGCGCAAAGGTATGGGGCGGCTTTGGCCACCAGCCATTCGCCCAGGATACCACCGACCCATCAGGCCAGTTCGCCTTGGACAAGATTGCCGCGCCAGAGTTCGTGACGGTGACGGCAGCAGGCTTTGCTGCCGACCAGCAGGCATTTGATCCAACTAACGTTCCCGGCCCCCTGGTGTTTCGGCTAAGCCCGGTGCTCCCGTTGAGGGTGCGCCTGGTGGACGAATCAGGTCAGGGGGTCTCAGGGGTGGGGTTGTTTCTACAAGAATGGTGGGGAAGAGCGGGGACCCTTGGGCAGCATCTCGCGGAGCAGACAGATGCGGATGGCCGGTTGCGGTGGCTTTCACCCCCGAAAGGCGAGTTGCAGTTGTCATTTGGCAAGGCCGGCTACCGCTATTCACGCACGAACAAGTTCGCGGCCGACGGGAAGGAACATGTCATCGTGCTGCACCCGCTTGCGACTGTGAGCGGGGACGTGACCGATGCCGAAACCGGTATGCCTGTGCCCAGTTTCAAGCTGACGCTGGGACACTCACAGCCGTGGAACCCTGACGACCCGACGCCGATGTGGGATTTCGACAGCAAGACCGGCAGCAACGGGTCCTACAAAATCGTAATAGAGGAAGAACAAGTTCCCTACTTGCGAATCGAAGCGGACGGTTACGACACCGTCGAAGCCCAAATCCAGTTAACCAATGGGGTCGAGGGCGTCCGTGACTTCCCGTTGAAGCGCGCGAGTAAGGCCAATGCCATCCGCGGCACGGTGCTGCTGCCCGATGGCAGTCCGGCGGCGGGAGTAGAGGTGGCCCTCTGCACGGCTCAAGTTGGGGTGATGCTCAACGGGACCGCGTTTGAGCCGGGGCCGTTTGGGAACACTCGTGTACTGCAGGGTTCTGACTATCGCAGGAAAACCGACGGGCAAGGGTCATTCTCTTTCGACCCCAAGCCGGGCGCGCACACATTGGTGGCAGTCGGGCCAGCCGGGCTGGGCCAGGTGCACTGCTTTGATTTCTCCAAGCCGCTGGAGATTCGGCTGCAGCCGTGGGGGCGCATCGAGGGCAACGTGCGCACGCGCGACGGCCAATGGGCGGATCGAAATGTGCGATGGCACCCGACGGGAAACCTGACCCGCTGGATGACGCTCTTCTATAAATCGGAAGGATTCTCCACCCGCTCAGACGCAACCGGGAAGTTCACCATCGAGCATGTTCCGCCGGGTGATGGCCGTGTGGCGATTAACGATGGCTCCGGCACAGCGACCATCGTGTCGCCCTGGGTTGCGGTGAATCCCGGTGAAACCGCGCAGGTGCAGATTGGCGGCGTTGGCCGGCCGGTCACCAGGAAGCTGGTCGCGCCGCCGGGCATCGAGATTCGGAGCTGGACCAACCAGGTGGCCTTCGCCCAACTGCACGTTGAATGGGATGACTACCAGGTGCCCAAAGAACTGACCGGGAACGCCGTGGAGCGGTGGAAACTGGAATTCGAGGACACCGAAGCCGGCCGGGCCTGGTTCCGCAATCAATACTCCTACGAGTTCAAAATGGCGGCCGACGGCTCGTTCACCATCCCTGAGGTCCTGCCTGGCAAATACCGGTTATTCGTGAACGTAGGCCAAGGCTATCTCGGGTCCGGGCCGGATTCGACGGCTGGTGATCCCCGGAACCCGCAAATCGCGTCAACGGGGATGCAAGTGACGGTGCCGGAAACGTCGGGAGACAGCGGGTCGCCTGTGGACTTGGGGGATATTGTCTTGATCGCCTCTCATTAAGAGCAGTGCCGGGCAAGGGAGTATGTAGCAGGGAGCGCACAGAGTGCCGGCTCGTTCACGCTCCCTGTGGGATCACCTTTTTGCCAGCTTCCGAACTGGCGCGGATCAAGAGTGCGAGCCGCTTAACTTTTCCAGTTCCTCCGGCGCGATCGTGCGCAGTATGTTGGTCGTAATCTCCCGCACCCAGGGGCTGGGGTCGTTGAGCATGCTCAACAAGGCGGGCAGCACCGGACGCGCTTTCGCACCAAACTGGCCGAGATGGCCAACCGCCGCAACGCGGACGCCTTCTCTGGGGTCCTGCAGGCAGTGGGCGAGTGCGGGCACACTGTCGGGGCCGATGAAGCTCAAAGTAAGCATGGCGCGAGATACGCGATACGGGTCCTTTGAGCGGTTAATCACCCGGACCAGCGCGGGAATCGTCGGGCGCGCCTCAGCGCCCAGGATCATGATGCACACGGAGGCATCGTCGAACCGGTCATGCCACAGGGAACGCCCCAGGGGACAGCGGAGGAGTGGGGAGACAAACCATTGGGGCACTTTCCCCGACTCGACCAGCGCGCTGCAAGGCGGACGCCTTGCGCGAATCCATCTAAGCAGGCAGGGCAACGCGTTGGTGCCAATCTGGCGGATGGCCTCATCAACCCGCGTTCCTTCCGGCGAGGACCGCCCGGGAACCTGGAGCCACTGACTCAAAGAGCGGCCTCTGTAATCCGGCTCGGGCTCGGGGCTGAAGCACAGGATAGCCGCCACCGCTGCGAGCACGGCCAGCACAACCAGAATGAGGATTCCGCGCCGGCGCATGGCTCATCGGGCCCAGCTCACCTCGACCCGCGCCCGGCCCGTCAGGCCGTGCAGCTTGACCCATCCCTTCGAGACGTCGAAGTCAGTCCAGTCCGTGCCATTGACCTTGACGGCAGCAATTGCGGCGGAGGCTGGATGACGCAGGACCAGCACCACCTCGCGCGGCGGGTTGCGTGAGGGCAAGGTCACCGTAGCCATCAGTCGGCCATGCTCCACGTCGGAGACTATCTCATACCCGACCGGGCCAAAATGGGTCGGGGCGTTTCGCACCGCGATGCGTTTGCCCTGCTCCAGCCAATCTCGGGGTGTCGCCCGCGCCAGCCACAGCACATCGCCTTCCTCCATCACCAGCATCATGCGGAACCGCTCCAGAAAGCACGATTCCTCGAACAGCTTGTCGGGCGGGCCGGTCGTGGTGTGCTCGCGGAAGGTGTATTCGCCTGGCATGATATCGACCGCATACTGGTTGAGCATCGAGCGGAGGAAGTTGGGCGCATCATTGGCCGCCAAGTGGATGTTGGCGTGGCGTTCCAGACCGCATTGATATTGCCAGCTCGCATGAGCAAACCAATCCTTCTCCGGGTCGAAGCCCGGTGTGCGGGCGGCCACTTTCTCGTTTTCAAGCAACAGCCGGTCTTCCAGGACGTCCAGGTGTCCCTGAACACGAGGGTCGCTCGGCGATAGCAGTCCGGCTGGGCTAACCAGCGGATCGGCGGACTGAACTGTGTCCCAATAGATTGCACCGACGTGCCCCTGGCAGCGGCGCCAACCCCAGGCCCCGGCGGCAAACCCTCGCACGTAGGGCGCGAACGGAATGAAGGAGTGGTAGGTGCCATCGCGCACGGGGACCACGGGCGTAAGCGCGATGGAGCGGTCAATGGCCGCGATGAGGTCCTGGCGATAGGCCTCCGCCTCGGCGTCCAGACGGGCGCCTTCTGGCGGGTCGATCTGCGCGAGCATCTCCGCCATCGCTTTGACNNTCCGACTCGTAGAACTGCATGTGCATGGAGAGGCTGTCGGGTGTAACCACGTGGGCCGGCTGCAAGCCATTGCTCCAAAGCCGCTGCCCAGCGGGAAGATTGGTCCCCAGGAGCCGGCGCTGGCGCAGGATCCATTCAGCGTTCGCTTTCATGCGCGGCGAGTTGGTCTTGAGCCAGGCGAGGTCGTCCGTGAGCCGGAAATGCTCGGCCAAAGCGAACATGATGGCGCCCGGTCCCATGCAGTGAACCGCATCCATGTGCCCGCCAGCGCCGTCCGGACCGACGGCGTGAGTGAGGCAGCCGCGCCCATCCGAGAAATGGCCGAGTGGCCGGTCGGGCTTTGACAACGGGTGGGTGCCTTCGGCTGGACCAGGTTGCAAGAGCAGGCTCAGCCATTGGTCCAGGCCATCCGCGGCTTCCTGATGCATGCCTTGCAGGTCCAACGCGCGCAGAATCATGAAGGTCTCCGAGGCGAGGATGCCGAACGGGAAGTCGTTGAAGCGCCACCGGCCCTCAGCATCCTTGACCGAGTGCCGGAGGAGGTGCCACGCGCCGAGGTTCCACTGTGCCGTCAGTTCTGCGGAGGGGAGCTCGACCTCCATCGCCGGCGCAAAGGGCGGCCGGGGAAGCGGTGGCAGATTGGTGCCCCGCATCGCCGTCACTGCGCCGCTCCACGTCTGTTCGGCATGGGCACGAGTCCGTTCGCGAATGCTGACCAGCTTCTTCGCGCCGAGTTCCTGCAAGAACTCCCGCGCGGTCTTGCCCGACGAGGCCAAATCAAACGGCGGCTGCGAAGGTTGCGGCGCCGGGGCAGCCGCCGGCTGCGAGTAGAAATACCACATGTCAGGATGGCCCGCCGCATCCGGGTGCGGGTTGCCGGCATGGATGGAACCTACCACGTCGTGCGTCAGCTCCCAGGTCCGCCCGCCGACCTCAGTTTCAGCGATGGACAGTTCGACAATAGTCGTGTCGCAAATATGGTTCCCATCCTTGGCGCCGACCACGAGTGACACCATGTCGCCGCTCTCGACCACCGCCTCGATACGCTTTCCGGCCTTGGCGTCGCCGGGGATTTCTTGCGAGCCGCCCGGGCCGATGTCGCCGTGCGCCAGGACGCTCCGGATAGTCAGGGTGTCACGCACAATCGCCCATTCGATGCCATTGCCACCATGCGCATCGCCCATCGCCACACTTGCCTTGATGTTCACCCGACCCCGGAGCGGGCTGCGCCAGCCGACGGCCACATCACGGTCCGGCAACGGGTGCATNNAACCAGGGAATCTCGCCCGTGGACCAGCCCCACAAGCGCGGCACGCCCGGGATCGCATCCACCTTTGTGGCAAGCAGTTTCATGGGCGGTGGCGCGTCGGCACGGGCGGTGGCGCTGGGCGGCGGCTGCTTGATCCCGGTGGCGCGGACAAAGAAGCCGTATTCGGGAGCCAGGATCGGCCCGTGTTCGAGGTCAGCGGCGAGGAAAGAGAAACTGCCCGACTTGGTCCGTACGGTAACGATGGTTCGGACCACATCCTCCGGCTGTGCGTGATAGGGCCACACCCGACGCCACCGCGAATCGCCGATGTAGAGCAACTGAAACCGCGCACCCCGGCGCGCGGCTCCTTGCGGTGGCTTGTCCTTCTCCGCTTCAGAAGAGGCGGTCCCACTCGCCGACAGCCAGGCATTTGGCCCAGTGATCTTTGTCCCTTTGTCTTCCTTCAGAGCCTGGAGCTGCGCCAACCGACCGTCATAGGCCTCAATGTGCCCGTCATAGGCCAGTGTCGCGCGGGCTGGCTCGTATCCCCACTCGATTTCCACGTCCATTTGCTTCCATTGGTCGGCGACGAACGCTTGCAGCGCAGGTACCGCGTAGGCCGACGCTTCTCTTGGACCGCGCACCGATACCACCACGCCCCAGGTATCCACTGGGATGGCGTAGCAATACGTGCAACCATCCGCGCTCACCTCCGGCGCGGCAGCTTCCTTGATCGTGCGCGGGTTCCACCACGTGTGGGCGGTGTCATCCTGGCCGTTGAAACAGGAGACCACCAATTCATCCGGCGCGGGTTTGTTCTTCACTTCTGGCGGCCAGACGAGCACCAACCGTCGCACCGGCCGCACCTCTTCCCAAAGCAACCCGCAGAGCGCCTGTCTGACCGCTGGTGCATTCGTATTCACCGGTTGGTCGAACGGGAGGTTCGCCTGCTGCATGAGCAAGATCCACGCTTCTGGGGGGTTTTCCTCCGCCTGGCGGTCGGCCCGATAGAGATAGGCGCTGAGCGCAACGTCCGCTGGTTGGCCCGCCAGTTTCTCCACGTTGGCCGGTGCTGACCCGGCCGTGAACGCCAGCACGCAGGTCACTCCAGCACATATCCCCGCAGCAAGGCGCTTGGTCCAAAGAAGGGTCGTCGTGTTGGCCATAGCCCCGCGAGGGTTGCCGAGACCGAGACGCGACGCAAGCTCCCTCAGAAGAGGCAATGGCCCCCATGCAGATCACGGGGCTGAATGAGGAGGCTATTAGCCAAACCTTTTACGTCTCCATCCGCGCCTATCCGGTTTCCGTGTCCCCTTTTCCGGTTGGCGGGCATTGCTGGGCAGCTTCGCTGGCAGCCGCGCTTTACCTCGAATCGTGCCTAACCAGACTGTGTTGGCAGGGGCGAGGGCCAAGGTGCGGCGCTGATGGTTGAGAGCGGCATGGGCACACGGCGCGCTGGATTCCAACCGACAATGCCCTCGCGCTTGTTGTCGTAGCGGTAAGTCAGCCCCAGCTTCAAGCTAAGGAACGCCGGCCTCCAACCAACGGTAAACACCGCACGCACGAAACGGCTAACGATCCGGTCGAGCCGATAGAACTGCGCGTACAACCAGTCGGCCCCCGCCTGCAGCTCTGCCGCCGTCATCCGTGCCGGGCGGAACACCACATGGCGGTAGTCGTA
>PLZQ01000391.1:29278-30634 GCA_003152225.1 Limisphaerales bacterium
GATTGAATTGCTTGTTCATCGCCGCCAGGTTCTCATCGCTGGCGGTCTCAATGCCAATGAACAAGCCGCAACAACCGGCGGCGCGCATCAGCTCCAGGAGTTCGGGATCGTCGGCCACCAGGACCGAGCACTGGCTGACCCAGCATTTGCGCAGCGGCACCATGGCCCGGAACAATTCCAGCGCATACTCCCGGTCGGCGATGAGATTATCATCCACGAAGATGAAGTCGCGTGGCAGGGAACTTAGTTCACCGATGACATCCGCCACCGGCCGCCGGCGGTATCTTCGCCCGTGGAACACGGTCACCGAGCAGTAGCGGCAGTTGTGGCGGCAGCCTCGGCCCGCTTGCACCGCGTTAATGGTCGCATAATGCCGGGCGGTGTGCTGGAGCAACTCGCGGCGCGGAACCGGCGTTTGCAGTAACTCAGGCCGGGTGTCTGGTCGGAGAATTCCCCGAGTGCCGGTGCTCGCGCTTTGACCCCCTGAACCGAAGGAGGAAAACATCCAATTACCAACACCCAACATCGAACGCCCAACGACTGCCATTCGCGCAAGCACTGGATGTTGGGCGTTGGGTCTTGGTTGTTGGATGTTCACCGGGATCATGGAGAGTGCTGGGGTGAGGGGTCGGTTCACAACCAGGGAAGCAGCCTCGCCCCCAGCCGGTTCCTGGTACACCTTCTGCAACTTGCCCCGCTGGCAGTCCGCCAGCAGTCGCTCCCAGGCCCCTTCGGCGTCGCCCACCACCAAGGCGTCGAAATGCGGCGCGGCGTCCTCCGGGCACAGGGTGGCGTGGTAGCCGCCTCCGACCAAGATCCGGCCCCGCCGGCGAAATTGGGCCGCGATCTCATACGCCCGCGGCGCCAGCGCCGTCATGAATGTGATGCCGATGACGTCGCAATCCGTATCGAAGTCCAGCGCCTCGACGTTCTCGTCCACGATTCGCACCTGGTGTTCGCGCGGGGTGAGAGCCGCCACTACGGTCAACGACAGGACGCTGAAGCGGAGCATCGCCCGGCGCGGCACTTCGGGCTTGTCTGGCGTCACGCGAACTTGCTCGCCGGCAGGCAGGACCAGCAGGATCTTCAGCGGTGCCCGTCCCGGACTGACGGGCAATTGTTCCCGGGAAACTGCGCTGGTTGAATGTTCTTTCATACCCTCTCCATAGCACAGCCTCTCGGGTGCGCGTTAATTGATAAAACTGAGCCGGGTATTGAGAGGATTGATGCCGAACCGACTGCCACCGCCACGTTATAAGGCTCGCGACCTCATCGCCGGCCAAAGCAGCCTTGTCATGCTGCCGCGAAGGGTGTACGTTTTATTGTAGTGCTTGGATCAACGGAAAGAATGCTGGG
>PLZQ01000083.1 GCA_003152225.1 Limisphaerales bacterium
GACGGCACGGCTCAGTGGACTACCCACAGGCTCCCCTCAAGCACCCGGCGAAGCCGCCCAAAGCCATCGCAAGGCGAAGGTAGAATGAAGAATGCAGAGTGCAGAAAGTCCGGCCAAAGCCACCCAAAGTCTGGAGAAAGCCAACTGCTTTGGGGCTGGTCTCGTGGGTAACGTCTGGCAATGGCCGTCTGGCTGCGGCCTTCTAGCCTTTGTGCGGCGCCTCTGTTCCGCGCCAGGTTAATTGAAGAGTTGGAACTCCCAGATGGTCGGCCCGCCGTTTGCGTCAAGGAGGTTCAGCCGCACCCGCTGAGCGGTGACAGGCTGGAACTCGGCACTGAGCTTTTCGCCCGGATCCTCGCCCCGGTAACACGTTTCCCATTGCGCATCCCCGTAGTATTCGATGGCGAACTTGCGGATGCGCTTGAGCTCCGGGAAGGCTTGGATGATGGTCGCGCGACTAAACCTCGTCGGCTTGCCAAGGTCAACCTCCAGCCAGGCGGAAGTGGTGCTGGCGTCGGTAGCCCAGCGGGTATCGTCCCGCCCGTCCACTGCCTTGTCCGGACCATATTCAGCCAGGTTGCCAAAGACATTTGAGGCGGTTGCCTTGGCGCACGTGGTCAGGGACGGCTCAACCGGCACGTCCAGAGCGGCGAGGCCAAGGGCCGAACGATCCAAGTCGAGCGCGATCACGGTGTCCAAGGGCTGTCGGTCGGCTTGGTGCAGGGAGATCTCCAGGCCGGCCTCGGTCTGGTGCACTTCCGGCTTGCCGCCGGTCAGGATGCGGGCATGCAGGACCTTCGCCGGGATGGGCGGCAGCTTGAGCGAGCCTTTGGACCAGGCCCAGAGATGGAGGAAGATCGTCTTGCCTTTGCGGGTCGAGGCGCCGTAGGGGCCCGGCTTGAAGGGGCCGCCACGGGTGCCGTAGATGCTCTGGCCGTATTTCGCGAGCCAGGCGCCCAGCTCCTTGAGCCGCTCGGCCTGCTCGGGCGCAATCTGGCCGTTGGGCATCGGGCCTACGTTCAACAACATGTTTCCGTCGCCGCCGGCGCAGCGGATCAGCATTTCCAGGCAGGCGGCAAATGGCTTCACGCCGTCTTTATGCCCGCCCCAGGCCCATTGGCCGCTGCGCGAAATCGTCATGCAGGATTCCCACGGACGCTGGTCGTCATAAGCGCCAACGTTCTGTTCCGGCGTGTAATAATCGGCGTTGGTGGAGAGGATCTCACGGTCGGTGTGCCCAGGGCCGAGGTCGAGGCGGTTGTCGATGATGATCCTGGGCTGCAGCTCCTTCACGATCTGGTAGGTGCGGGCCTGGTCGTAGAGGGGCTCGCGGGCGTCCCAGTCGAACCACAGCAGGTCAATGCGGCCACAACGGGTCAGGAGTTCGCGCACTTCCGATTGCATCCGGTCCACAAACAGCGCGTTGCGCTCGGTGCGGAAGTCCGGGTCGCGCCAGTCCATTGGCGAGAAATACCAGCCGATGCGCAGTCCCTGTCCCCGTGCGGCACGGGCCAGCTCCGTGCAGATGTCGCGCGGGAAGGGGGTGTGGGCGATGTTGTAATCGCTGGCCTGGCTGTGCCAGAGGAGGAAGCCGTCGCAGTGCTTGGCGGTCAGCACCATGTATTTCACGCCCGCCGCCTTCGCGAGGCGCGCCCACTCCGAGCCGCTGAAATGGGTCGGGTTGAACTGGCGGTAAAGATTGTCGTAAACCTCGACGGGGATGTTGCCCTGGTTCGGGCATTTGGGATTGGAGTTGGCGCGCGACCAACTGATCTCAGTCTCCTTAAGGCTCACCGGCCCCCAGTGGATGAAGAGGCCGAAACGCCCCTCGGCCCACCAACGAAGGCGTTCGGGATAGGGGCGCGGGCCAAGGCTGGCGGGTGTTACGGCGGCGCTGGGTGTAGTTGCCGGCCCGGCTGGTGGGGCGACATAGTCGAAGGGTTTGCCGTTGAACCAACGCGCGAGGGCCGCGATGTTGCGGTCGTTGCCGGAGAAGGAGTCCATCGGCTTGCCCTGGCATTCAGCGATTGGCAACGGCAGCGAGTTAGTCCCCGGCTTGCTGAAGCCGTAGATGCCGTAAGCCTGGCTGGCGGGATCGGAGAGGACCTTGCGCGCGTCATGCCGGTCGCCCCAGCCGACCAGGCAAAGCATCGGTTGTGTCCGCGCGCCAAGACGAGAGGCCACGGCGCGCATCGCTTCCGGGGTCCCGCTCTCGTCCATCAGCCAGTCCGCTTCTTTGAAGACGGAGGTGTTGAGGAAGTGCGGGCTGCGGACGTCGTGGCACGACAGCCAGATGATGCAGCCGGGCTTGACGCGCTTGGCGGTGTCATGGATGCGACGCCAGCAGCGTTCCGTGGCTTTTTGCTCGTAGAGCAACTGGTCTTCCGGCGCCGGCTTTCCGTCAGCGGGAAAAGGCTTGCCGGTAAGCTGCGTGAAGAGTTGCTGCTCCGCTTTCAACCACTGGCCGTGGTTGGCATCCTGACGCGTCTGGTCAGAAGGGTTCCAGAGCCAGTCCACCATAAAGCCGTCCATCTTGGTTTTGCGCAGGGCTTCGGTGATTGCCTCGGCAAGGTAATCCAGGTAGGCGTCGGTCAGCGGCAGGTGAAAGGTGGCGGGCGTGCCGTAGGTGAGGTCGGGATGCTCCTGGCCCCAGCGGGTGTTGGCGGCCACGCAGAAGTAGCCCATGACCCGCATGCCGCGGGCGTGGCCCAGCCTCACCAACTCGGTGGTGAAATCACGGCGGAGACCCGGCTGGGGCGGGACTTTTCCGCCCTGATACCAGGCATACCCGTCGCCGGAAACGGCAAAGGTCTGGATGACG
>PLZQ01000167.1 GCA_003152225.1 Limisphaerales bacterium
TTGCAGGTGGTTTCCAAATCCCAGAGAGTCTGGTTCGGCGAAGGCGACACGATCTTTCATCTGGATAGGAAAACCGCCGGCCACACACCCGGAACGGAAGACGAGTATGGCTCGTGCTGGGAAGATGCGAACTGGAGGACCTTCTCGTCGCTCTATTGCGGCCATCCCCTGAATGAAAATGGCGTGAATCGGATGTATCGCTGGTATGTAGCCAACCCCGTTCGCTTCCAAGAGGCGCTGAAAGTTGAGATCCAGAATCAGCACGACAATGGCACCCCGACCACCACAGACGCGGATGACTATACGAGCCTGGCCTTTTGGTATCAAGAAGGACCGCGCAAGGTGGCTGCCCTGCCCACCTTCAAAGAACGAACCGCGAGCAGTTTTGCCGACCGGAAGTAGTCATTAGCGATTGCCAAAAAGGGCCAAACCAGAATGGCCCTTAGTTAAGGTGTAAATCATTGGGTAATAGGCACTTGCGCGCTGGTCCGGAATCACCGTCTTTCATGTGCGTTTTCAGATGCGTCGCGTAACCGATACAAGAGTCGCCACGTGGAGGCACGCGGCCTACAACGCCCTGCAGGCACCTGCACGAGCCCCTGTTGATTCCTTCAGGCCGAAGCACGGGGATGGGGGGTAATAGCTGAAATGCCGAAAGCGGTCCGAAGGAAAAGCAGCAATTGGGAAACCACTGGGGGATAAGCTGAAACGTTGAAATGCTGAAACGGGCAAGGGTGGGAGAGTCTAAAGTCAGGAGGCCGAAAAGCTGAAATTCGGAAAGCAGAAAGCAGAAACGCTCAAATCGGAGGGCGGAGGGCGGAGGACCGAGGACCGAGGACGGAGGACCGAGGACGAGGATGAAAAGCTGAAAGGCTGACGGTCAGGGTGCTGCTGAACAGTCAGCTTCGGCTTTTTCTTGCGCGGCATGGGCGTTTTCCGTCTTTGATCCTCTTCGCCACCGGGGCGCTGGTTGGATCCTCCTCGCGAACGGTCACACCGCAAGCCGGGCAACTGAAGCGGCGGCGGGACAGCTCTTCAGAGTTCATGATTTGGCCTGACTCCGTTTAACCCGGTAGGGGACCGGCGACTCCGCGAGGCGGCTGCCTTGGGTCGCCTCCTCCGGTTCCAAGACCACGCGCACCTTTGCGCTTAAGACCTTGGCCACGCGCCGCAACATGCTCAACGAATGGCCTTCGTAAGACGGCGATTCCAGCCGGCTAATTTGCTGTTGGGAGGTGCGGAGTTTGCGCGCGAGGTCGCGTTGGGAGAGGCCGGCCTTTTCGCGCAGGGCGGCTATCTGCAACGCCACATCCCACGCCTCACCGGCCTGCTTGAACCGCTCGGCGAAATCCGGGTCTTGCATCTGCTCTTCGAGGTAGCGGTCGAAATTGGTCTTGCTCATAGCACAACATCATTATTGATGTATTCAAGGTTGTTTCGTGTCTGTGTTTAGCTCCGGCTACCGCACGTCCGCCAGAAGACGGAATGCTAACTGCGCAATCGTGCCGCCCATGGCGAAAAGTCGCGCAATGGTGCGCTGAAATGGGAAAAGGGGAAAGGCTAAAGTCGGGCCATACTGGAAAGCTGAAATCCTGAAACGCTGAAAGCTGAAATCGGAGGGCGGAGGACGGAGGACGGTGGGGAAATGCACAAGGCAGAAAGGGAAGGGCAGAGCGAAAAGCTGAAACGCTGAAATGCTGAAACGGGCAAACCGTGGGCAGGGCGGCAGGCTCCGTACTTTTACGGTTGGACCGTTTTTGTCCAAGGGTGGGTGGCAGAATGGAAGGAAGAGAATTGAAAGCCGAAAGCGGGAGACGGGAGACGGGAGACGGAAGACAGATGGCAGATGGCAAATGGTTGAGGGCGGATGGCTAAATCGTGAAGTGAAACCTTAATAAACAGAAAGCGAGGCAAGGCAATGGACTGCGGGCGATTTACGAATGTGCATGTTCTGACGGCTATCGGGCGGGATGTGTGGAAGGAGTTTTTGGGGCGGTTCGAAGGGGAATTGGCAGCCAGGAAGGTGCCCCTTCCGGCGGAAGGCCTGCCGGATGAAGAGTATTTCGGAGGTCTGCGGCAGCTTTTCCTGCGACAGGAGGGATTGCCTGATGGGATCAACGATGCGTTGCATGCGGTGGTGGAACTCACCACCACGGCGGGCTATGAGCGGCTGAAAGCGGCAATCAAGCAGAATGGGCTGAAGATGGCGTATGATGAGCGTTCCACGCCGGAGGACATCGCGCTGAAAGTGTGGCTGGCCGCGCCGGACATTATGGCGCGGCAATATAACGAGCAGCGGCTGGGGCGGCTGAGCCGGTTCGACTACTATGAGCGGGAACCGATGGACTTCCAATTGAGCAATCCGCGAACGGGGGGCCAAGGGGACCTGGATGCGCTTATCAGGGAACTGGACCGTTGGTTTGAGGCGAACGACCGGGGAGCGGAAACGACGGTCATCGAGAGGTACGAGTTCAATGGTGAGCAGTGGTACTTGATCCGGCACGGTGATTCGCTGCTGCGCTCGTCGAAGGTGGAGAAGCGCAAGCGGGAGATTCTCCACTACCGCTCGGCGAAGGACGATGTCGTGGTTTACTCGAGCGAGCGCGACGAGCTGAGGATCAATGCGAAGACGGTCCGGGCGCTATGGCGCCGGCAGTGCACGTTGGAGCGGGTGCTGGAGGACGACGAGGCGATCGAGCCGGTGAAGGCGGAGGCGTTGCGGGAATTGGAGGAGGTGACCGAGTTCCTGCGCAAGAGCCCGTGGCGCAGCCGGGGCGGGGCGGAACGCTGCGTTCGGGCCGTAACGGCGGCCATCAAGCGCCTGCATGTCCGCCTGCCGGGGCGGTGGACGCCGAGGGCAAGCCGCATCCGGTGCTGCAGACATTTGCCCGCCACCTGTACGAGCACCTGTTGGTTCCTTCGGGCCGGAGCGGGGGATACGCCCGGGGATGGGCTGCCGCGGAGTACCCCGGGTGTTTCACCTACGAGCCGCCGAGGGGAGTGGTGTGGAGTGCGGAAGGCGGAGGTCTGAACATCCAACATCAAACATCGAACATCCAACATCCAGTGAGCTGCCAGGCGGCTTGTTACCCCAGTAACAAGTTTTGTGGACCTATACAGAGTGAAATGAAGATGAAGAAAATCAAAGCGCGCTCAATCGCCCGGGGTAGTGGGGAAGGCGAAGAGCATTGACGGAAGCGGAGCAGGGAAGGAAGAATGCGTAATCGCGGAATGCCAGATATGAGCAAGTCAGAGTCAGAACGGCCAGAGCCCCAAGCCCAGCCGCTCAGCCCGGCCCTCTCCCCGTCGGACGGGGCGGGGGAAGGATCGGCGGCTGAGGGCAAGACATCGTTCTGGCGGCGAAGGCCGGTGATTGTCGTTGGAACGGTGGTTCTCTTTGCGCTGTTGTTCTGGGGCCTGCGCTATTTGGCCGAAGGCCTGACGCATGAAGCCACGGACGACGCGTTCCTCGACGCCAATGTTATTTCCATAGCGCCTAAAGTTCCCGGCCAGGTCAAGCAGGTCCACGTCAAAAGCAATCAAGCGGTGAAGGCCGGGGACCTGCTGGTCGAAATCGACCCGCGCGACCTGGCAGTCCAACTGGAGCAAAAGCGAGCGGGCTTGAACGCGGCCCGGGCCAATCTGGACCTGCTCAAAGCGAGCTTCGAATTGCGCCGCACGCAAATCGGCACCGCCGAGGCCACGACGAAACAAAGCGCAGCCGAAGTCGCCGCTGCGGAGGCGAACGCGGAAAAGGCCAGGGCCGACCTCAAACGGGCGGCGGAGCTGATACAGAATCACACCATTTCGCCGCAGGAGTTTGATACCGCGAAAATGGCCGCCACGGCCACCGAAGCAAATGTGAAGGCCGCCCGGGAGAGGACCTCCAGCGATCAATCGAAGGTGACGGAGGCCAAGGCTCAGTTGGAAACGACCCGGAAGGCCCTGGATTGGGGCGAAGCACAGGCGCACCAGGCGGAGTCAGATGTACAGGCCGCCGAGTTGAACCTGTCCTATGCGCGAGTGACGGCGCCGGGTGACGGCTACGTGACGAAGAAGGCGGTGGAGAATGGCGACTACATCCTGGTTGGCCAGAAGCTCATGGCGCTGGTGCCGAGCGACCTTTATGTCACCGCCAACTTCAAGGAGTCACAGTTGGAGCACATTCGACCGGGTCAGCCGGTGAAGATCACGGTGGACTCGGTTGTAGGCCGCGTGTTCAGGGGCCACGTCGATAGTATCATGGCGGGCAGCGGCGCGCGGTTCAGCCTGTTGCCGCCCGAGAATGCCGTCGGCAATTACGTGAAGGTGGTGCAGCGCATCCCGGTCAAGATCCTGTTCGACGAACCGGTCGAGGCGGGGCATGTGCTGGGGCCCGGGATGTCGGCCGTGCCGTTGGTGAAGGTTAAGGGGTATGAGATATCGGAAACGGTTTCTATCATGACAGCGGCGGTTGGGGCGCTGGTCATTGGGGTGCTGTGGTGGCGGGTGGCGGGGAAACGTGATGCGTGATGCGTGAAACTCCAACATCCAACATCCAACATCCAACATCCAACATCGAACCTTGAACCCTGAACCTTGAACCTTGAACCTTGAACTTCAGAGGCTGGCGAGGGTTCGTGCTCTCGATCGACTCACGTACCTATACTCCGCTGCATCTTCGCGCCTTGGCGCCTTTGCGTTGAACCCTGCGGCGTAGGAACAAACATGGCGGACAACACGACAACCACGCCTGGCGCACACGCCGCGCCGTGGAAGCCGAGCCATAATCCGTGGCTGATTGCCACGGCGGTCATGGCGGCGACGTTCATGGAGATACTGGACACCTCGGTGGCCAACGTCGCGCTGCCGCATATCGCGGGCAATCTCTCGGCCACGACAGAGGAGGCCACCTGGGTGTTGACCAGCTACCTGGTATCCAACGCCATCGTGCTGCCTATGACCGGCTGGCTGGGCATGCGCTTCGGGCGGAAACGGCTGCTGACGGTCTGCATTAGTCTGTTCACGCTGTCTTCGGTGCTCTGTGGCATCGCGCCGGACCTCGGCTTTCTCATTGTCGCGCGCATCCTCCAGGGTATCGGCGGTGGCGCGCTGGTGCCGATTTCACAGGCGGTGCTGCTGGAAAGTTTCCCACGGGAGAAACGCGGCGTCGCCATGGCCACCTTCGGCATGGGTGTGGTCGTAGCGCCGATCCTCGGCCCGACGCTCGGCGGCTGGATCACCGACAACTATTCGTGGCGCTGGATCTTCTATATCAACCTGCCGGTAGGCATTTTTGCGCTGCTGATGGCCCAGGCGTTCGTGGAAGACCCGCCCTATATCAAGAAGGCCAAGGCTGGGGCGGTCGATTTCATTGGATTCGGCTTGCTGGCTGTGTGGCTGGGCAGCCTGCAAATCATCCTCGATAAGGGCCAGCAGGAAGACTGGTTTGAGTCGCCGTGGATGCGGTGGTTTGCTGTGATCTCGGTGGTTTGTTTCGTGGGCTTCGTGGTCCGTGAATTGCGCGCGGGCCATCCGCTGGTCAACCTGCAGGTGCTCAAGAATCGGAACTTCGCGGCCGGGGTTATGTTGATCACCGTGCTGGGGGCTGTGCTCTACGGCACCACGGCGGCGCTGCCGATCTTCTTGCAGACACTCATGGGCTACTCGGCGCTGCAGAGCGGCCTGACGCTGAGTCCCCGCGGCCTGGGAGCGTTTGTTACGACCTTCCTCGTGGGCCGCCTCGTGGGGCGGGTGCGAAACCGGGTGCTCATCACGATCGGGTTCTGCCTGCTGGCAGCCTCGTCGTTTTGGCTGGGCAGCATCAACCTGCAAGTCTCCATGCGCAACGTGATCCTGCCGAGCGTGCTCAATGGCGTTGCCATCAGCTTCATCTTCACGCCGCTGACCACGGCGGCCATGGGCTATCTACGCCAGGAGCAGATGGCCAATGCGACCGGCATTTTCAATCTCATGCGCAACCTGGGCGGCAGCTTTGGCATCGCGTTCGTGAGCACCATCATCGTCCGCCGCGCGCAGGTGCATCAGGCACTGATGGTGGGGCACCTGACGCCGTTTGACCCGGTCTATGTCGAGCGTTTGGCGGCGGCCACCAAGGCCCTCACGCCGCAGAGCGGTCCCGTGCTGGCCCAGGCGCAGGCGCACGGCCTGATCTACAGCACGCTGCTGGGTCAGTCTTCGCTGTGGGCGTTCGTCGAGAACTTCCGGATGTTCGGGTTCCTGTGCCTGCTGTGCCTGCCGCTGGTTTTAATCTTTAAGCGGGTGAAGCGCGGCCCGGGCGGCACGGCGGTGCACTGAGGAAGCCCGTAGGTGGATCAACACGGACGCTGCTAGTCAAGACCCGGCGGCTTAAGGTTTCGCCGGTGACGTGCTGGTCCGGTTCAGCGCCCCGTGTCGAAACCATTTCTTGCGACCCGGCGCCTGCTTCGGAGTCTCTGGTTCCACGTCGAGAACACCGCTGCACTTGGGACAGAGATAGCGTTTGGCGTGGCTTACCAGCCCCAGGCGCTTAACCTCCGTGTCCTGAACAAACGCCCGGCAGTGCGCGCAGTAGTAGCGGCGCCGGCCCGTCCCCTCGCTGGCACCGGTTGCCAAATCTCCTTCCGCCCCCCCGTCGCTCGCATCCTTGCGCTGCACCTCCGGTATGGCCACGGACCGAGTCGAATGCGCCAGAGTGAAAAAGAGGTCCCCAATCTCGAGCTGTATCCCCGTTCCATACTCGGGTCCAGGCAGGCTTCCCAGATCGGTTTCCGCGGTGATGTCGCTGTCCGGCGGGAAGCAAAGCATCTTCTCGCCGCGGAACACGAGCAGGCAGTGGTGTAGCGCCACCGAGGGGTGCCGCAGAACCAGGTCGTTGTCCTCGCTGCTGCCGACGCGAATCACCGGCCCTTCGTATTCCAGATCAATAGGACCGAAGACCCCCGTGTGATAAACCAGCTTAAGCACGGGGCGCTTCTTCAAGATGGAGGTCCGCGAGCAGGTCGCGGGCCTCGGCGATGCCGGCCAGCACGCACTTCTTGAGGAGCGACGCCGCCCGGGATACATCGTAGTGGCCGGAGTCCGGATCCAGGTGCAGGAGTGCCAGGTTGAACATGGCCGTTGTATTGTCCGCGTCCACGGCGCGGTGGAATAGCTCGAAGGCCTTGGCATGATCCTGCTCCACGCCCAAGCCGTGAAAATACAGGTAGCCCAGATTGCATAGGGCGCTGGAGTAACCCAGCCNNGCGGCGTTGCCGAGGTGCGCCGCCTGCAAGAACAACTGCCGCGCCTGCTCGTAGTCGCGTTTCACCTTGAAGCCCTTGTATTCGATGCAGCCGAGCAGGTTGTAGGCGTCGCCCGAACCCATCTTCGCCGCTTTGTGCAAGGACTCGCGGCCGAGCCCGAAGTCATTGTAAAACGTCTTGGTGAAGAGGTACAGCCGGCCCAGGTTGTAAGCGGCCTCCACACACCCATTCGCGGCGGCGCTGCGATAATAGCGAAGCGCTTCTTCCTCATCGAGTTCCGTGCCCAGCCCGAGCTCCTTCATGTAGCCGCAATTGGACACCGCGATGGCATGGCCGCGCGCAGCGGCTTCCTTGAACCGGTCGAAGGCCACCTCCAGGTTGCGCACGCAGCCGAAGCCATTCTGGTAACAGACGCCGAGGTTGTTGACGGCATCGAGGTTGCCGAACTGGGCGGACTTGTTGTAGCAGTTGAAAGCCACCTCGGGATTAACGTCGGTGCCTAAGCCCTGGGCGTACATCACGCCGAGATTGTAGAGAGCCATCGGATCGTGCTTGTCGGCGGCCCGCCGCAGGAGCGCAAATGCGACGCTGTAGTTCTTCGGGACGCCGTCCCCGCAGGCGTACATGGCACCCAGCTTCGCCATCGAATCCGCGTTGCCGCTCCGGGCTGACTGGCGCAGCAGCGATAACACCATCTCGTTGTATTCCGGGGAAGCCGAGTAGTGGGTAGGGGCGACCTGGCCGGCCACCGTGGTGATCACCACATCCGTCGAAGGTTCGCGCTGGATGACTTCGTTCATGAGGTTGGGATTGACTCCTTCCAAGGCTCGGTCGTTAAGAAACAATTAGTTATTGGCGCTCACATGTCGCACCGGCTAAAGAGGAATCTACCGGGACGCCCCCAAAGCGCCAAGTTCAAAATGGCTGGCAGCGGCATGGCCTAACTGTGCAGAGCAGAACCAGATGGACACAAATGAACACAGATCAACTGACATCTGCGCAGGCGGTAGTGGCCACACGGAGTAAGGGTTCGCATATTGCTTTTATCTGTGTCTATCCGTGTCCATCTGTGGTTGCTCTTCTGCTTTCTCGTCGGATCTTGCGGCGCGGAGTATTTCAGATAGGCTTACGGCGAGATTGAAGCAGCCAAATCACTCGCATGCGCACATTGATTAAGCACGTTCTGGCCGGCACCGAACCAAAGGAAGCGGTGACCGTCAAAGGCTGGGTCCGCACCCGGCGCGACTCGAAGGGGTTCTCTTTCCTCGAACTGAACGACGGTTCCTGCTTGGCGAACGTGCAGGTGGTCGTGGATGCCGGCACGCCCGGGTCGGAACACCTCGCCCAGCTTACGACGGGCGCGTCGGCGGTGGTCGAGGGGAAACTGGTGGCGTCCCCGGCGCAGGGCCAGAAATGGGAGCTGCGGGCCACGCGCATAGAGTTGGTGGGGCCGGCGGACGCGACGTATCCGCTGCAGAAGAAAGGCCACACGCAGGAATTCTTGCGCACCATTGCGCACCTGCGTCCGCGCTCGAACCTCTATGGGGCCATGTTCCGCTTGCGCAGCCGGGTGGCGTTCGCGGTGCACCAGTTCTTCCAGGAGCGCGACTTCGTCTATGTGCACACGCCGATCATCACCGCCAGCGACTGTGAAGGCGCGGGCGAGATGTTCCGTGTCACCACCCTCAAGGGGAATATTGACGAGAAGCCGCAAGCGGATTTCTTCGGCAAACCAACCTACCTGACCGTCAGCGGCCAGCTCGAAGGCGAGGCGTTTGCCTGCGCGCTGTCCAACATCTACACCTTCGGCCCGACCTTCCGCGCCGAGAACTCGAACACCGCGCGCCATGCCGCCGAGTTCTGGATGATCGAGCCGGAGATGGCCTTCTGTGATTTGCAGGGCGACATGGACATGGGGGAAGAGTTTATGAAGGCCATGGCGCGGTGTGCGCTGGAGAACTGCTCGGAGGACCTCGCCCTGTTCGCCAAGTTTGTGGATAAGGGCGTGCACGAGCGGCTCGAGTTTGTCGTCGAGCGGCCCTTTGTGCGCCTGCCTTACGTGGAGGCGGTGGAAATCCTGAAGAAGTCGGGCAAACAGTTCGAGTTCCCGGTGGACTATGGGCTGAACCTCCAGTCGGAGCACGAACGGTTCCTCACCGAGGAGCACTTCAAATCCCCGGCCACCGTGTTTAACTACCCGCGCGAGATCAAGCCCTTCTATATGCGCCTGAATGACGACGGCAAGACCGTCACGGCGATGGATGTGCTGGTGCCGGGGATCGGCGAAGTCATCGGCGGCGCGCAGCGCGAGGAACGCCCGGACCAACTGCTCGAGAACATGAAGTCCCACAAGCTCAAGCCCGAGGATTACTGGTGGTATGCCGACCTGCGGCGCTACGGCACAGTGCCGCACGCTGGGTTTGGCCTGGGCTTCGAGCGCCTGCTGATGTTTCTAACGGGCGTGCCGAATATCCGGGATGTGATCCCCTTCGCCCGCACCCCGGGCAATGCGGAATTCTGAGACCGGGGAGATCTCACAGCCACTGCTTGAGGCGCTCGCGTAGAAGGTTGCGGGCGCGGTAGAGGCGGTTGTCAACGGCCTTGGGCGTGGTGTCGAGGATGGCGGCGGCTTCGGCGGCNNTTGTCCACGGCTGCGCGAACAGCGACGGCCCGCTCGCTGGCCAGGGCGGCCCCGTCGGGCGGCGGGTCAGAGGAAGGCAAGACATCGCCAATCTGCTGGCCTGTGGGTTCGTTTTCGGCGTCGAGCGAGACACTAGGGTGGCGGCCGAGCCAGCGGTGATGGTTGCGAGCGAGGTTGGCGGCGATCGTGTACAGCCAGGTGGTGAACCGGGCGCCGGCTTTGAAGCTGGCGCGATGCTGATAGACCCGCACGAAGGTCTCCTGCGCCAGGTCGTTGGCGTCGTCCTCGTTCCCCAGCATGCGGCAGAGGAACTGAAAGACGGGTCGGGCGTGGCGGGCCATGAGGTCGTTGAGCGCGGCATCGTGCCCGCCGGCCAGCCGCTGCATGTCGGCGCCGTCAAGGGCGGCAGCGTCACTGGTGTCCATGAGGGGAAGACGTGTCCGGAGACATCGTGTTCTCGATCTGCTCGTGGAAACCAAGGGTAAGACGCTGCATCTCGGCCAGGTAGCGCCGGCCCTGTTCGGGCGGCATGGCCTGGCTGACTTCGTAGAAGTGCCCCAGCATATTGGCCTGGCACTGGGCGCGGAGGGTGGCGACTTCGGCCAGCTTCAGCCGCGCCTCGGGCGCCATGCCTTGGGCGTGTTCGAGCACCGCCTGGAGTTCCTTCTTCTTGGCCGCGATTAAGGCGCAGTTCTCGTGGCACTTGGGCAGGTAACCTTCATGAAGCTGTCGGATACGCTGCATCTCCGCGTCGCTCAGCCGGAACTCGCGGCGCAGCCACGCCAGATCGTCACCGCTGGCTGCAAGCTCCCGCGCGCAGAGGCGGCACCCCAGCAGATACGAAGCGCCAACGATGGCCGCGCCGGCCACGAGCACGGCGAGGAGGATGAGCAAGGACCGGCGCATGGCTTACTGGCGCAAGGCGGGCGGGCTTACGGAGTCCAGGTAACGTTCTTTGGCCAGGTCGGTGGCCTGGCTGGCACCGCGGGCGATGCCCAGTGAAAGGCCGAGCACCAGCATCACCGCAGCCGTTGCTAACGCCCGCCGTGGGCGCAGGAACCAGGCTGCCAGAGCGTCGAGCCAATCGGCAGCAGGAGCCTCCACCCGCTCAATGCGGCGCCACACGGCATCCTGGAAACCGGGCGGCAGTTCGGGCGCGACGCGGGACTCGCGCAGGAGCGCGCGCAATCCCTCGTCATCCCGCGGTTGGCTGTTCGTCATATCTATTTGATACTACACCAGCCGCGCAGAAATCCCCCAGGAAACTCTGGGTGCCTGCCATGAGTGCTTCGAGAAAAGCAGATTGAAAGGCCGCCCGAAGTAGGAATGTGCGCCACCTGCGCACTGTAACCTCCCTGGCCGCGGCAGCGTCTCTATGGTAAGGAGGACTGTGGCGCGTGCCGTGCGGGGTGCGCAGTGAGAATGGAAAGGGGTGGGGGCGGTAGAAACCCAATAAACCATAGCGAAACCCATGCGAAAACCTAGCGAGAACCTAGCGAACGATAGGCTGCTTGCACCGGGTCACTGCGCTGTCAGCAGGCTATACGGTGGCTCGTAGCACAGGGACTCGATGCTGGTGGCGCGGCAACCGGGAGGAGGCGGATAGGAAAGTCCCCGCCAGCTTGATCACCAGGGTGCGGCGCTGCATGGCAGGCGCTGCCTTCCCGCATGAGCCATTGCCAGGGCATTAGTCCTCACCGGAATCAGCGTTTGCTTAACCGCCGCGAAGGATTAGCATACCAACACCTATGAGCATTTCATCGAAGAATCTTAGCACGCTGGCACTGCATGCCGGCCAGGTGCCTGATCCGACCACCGGCGCGCGGGCTGTGCCGCTTTATCAGACTACCTCTTTCGTCTTCAAGGACTCCGACCACGCGGCCAACCTGTTCGCGCTCAAGGAATTCGGGAACATCTACACCCGGATCATGAACCCGACTACCGACGTGTTCGAGCAGCGCATCGCCGCGATTGAAGGCGGCACCGGCGCGCTCGCCGTATCGTCCGGACAATCGGCGACGTTCCTGGCACTGATCAACATCACCCAGGTGGGCGATGAAATCGTCTCGGCCAATAACCTATATGGAGGAACCTACCAGCTCTTTCATTACACGCTATCCAAGCTGGGCCGCGAGGTGAAGTTCGTCGATTCGCAGAGTCCGGCAGCGTTCCGAAAGGCGATCACCCCGAAGACGCGGGCGATCTTTGCCGAGACCATCGGCAACCCGAAACTGGATGTGCCGGATTTCGACGCCCTGGCGAAGATCGCCCATGAGGCCGGCGTGCCGCTGATCGTGGACAACACCATCGGCGTGGGCCTGGTGCGGCCTTTTGATTATGGGGTGGACATCATCGTCAGCTCGGCGACCAAATACATCGGCGGCCACGGCACCTCCATCGGTGGGGTCATTGTGGATTCAGGCAAGTTTAAGTGGAACAACGGCAAGTTCCCGGAGTTCACGGAGCCCGATCCCAGTTACCACGGCCTGAAGTTCTGGGACACGTTCGGCAATTTCCCGGGCCTGGGCAACGTGGCGTTTATCATCAAGGCGCGCGTGCAACTGCTGCGCGACATCGGGGCGTGCATGAGCCCTTTCAATGCGTTCCTGTTCCTGCAAGGGCTGGAGACGATCGCGCTGCGCCAGCGCCAGCATTGCGAGAACGCCCTCGAAGTAGCGCGGTATCTCAAGAAGCATCCGCTGGTGACCTGGGTGACCTATCCCGGCCTGCCGGAGCACTCGAGCCACAAGCTCGCGGTGAAGTACCTGAAGAAAGGCTTCGGCGGCATCCTGGGCTTCGGCATCAAGGGCGGCCTGGAAGCGGGCCGGAAGTTCATCAACTCGGTGAAGCTGTTCTCGCACCTGGCCAACATCGGCGACGCGAAGAGCCTCGTGATTCATCCGGCCTCGACCACGCACCAGCAACTGACGGCGGAGGAGCAGGCGGCCACTGGCGTGACCCAGGACTACGTGCGCCTCTCTATCGGGATCGAGGATGTGGAAGACATCAAGGCCGACATCGACCAGGCGTTGAAGGCGTCGCAGAAGTGACAGCGCTTGCCGTATTGCCGCTTTGCAGAAACCCGGTCAGTCTCGTCGAGTGAACGAGTTCAGGTCCTTGCTGGCGCAGAGCGAGGAGGGCGAGCCGGAAGCCGCGGGCCGCATCTTGCCCCTGGTCTATGAGGAGCTGCGCAAACTGGCGGCGCAGAAAGTAGCGCGCGAGGCGGCCGGCCAGACCTTGCAAGCCACCGCACTGGTCCACGAAGCGTGGCTGCGCCTGGGCGGCGATCCGCAATCCCAGTGGCGGAACTCTGCCCACTTTATTGTCGCCGCCGCCGAAGCCATGCGCCGTATTCTCATCGACAACGCGCGGCGCAAGAAAGCCCAGCGTCATGGTGGCGGTTGGGTACGAGTGGAGTTGGACGGCCTCGACCTTGCCGCCGGCGTGGCCGACGACCAGTTGCTCGCTGTGCATGATGCGTTCGACCGCCTTGCGGCACACGATGCGCAGAAAGCTGAATTGGTGAAGCTGCGCTTCTTTGCCGGGCTGACCCTTGAGCAGAGCGCGAAGGTGCTTGCCCTCTGATAGGCGAGCCGAAGCGCTGCGCGAGGAACTTGTCCGACTAGGAGTCGATCCCGCACGCATTGATACAGTAGCCTGCGGCAGGAGCCCCCAGAGTGACCGAGCATATGTTCCGGAAGCGCCAAGAAAGTGGCACTGCGCTGAGTTCGTCGTGTTGCTCCCGCCTCAATGAAGGACGCGTCATCGCATAACAAGCGCCTGGAGCCGGCGCGGTTGGCCGTTTCTGTTTATTCCCACGTCAGTGGGCGCGCGGCTCAGGCGCAGCGTTGACCGCTTGGCCATGTTTATGAGATCCGGACAGACTCAAAAGACTGCTGGATTTCATTCGGCAACTGCACCGCCGTGAAGATCACAACTGTTTTCCCATTGACGGTTGTGATGAGCTCGCTCAACTGCCTCGGCGCGCAGCCTTCCACCTCGCTCCCGTTTCCCCAAGCTACTCGAAGCCGTTGGTTAAGCATGCCGGTGGATTCCCGAGCCGATTTGAACCGCCAATGCCTGCGGAGCTGGGAGAGGATTCTGAGTAAACTGGTTGCCACCGACGGGTGCGGGCCCGGCGAAATGCGCGTCGTCGTGGATGTTTCCGACTTCGGCGGCAGCGTTTGCCCCACCTACTCCGAGGGAATCGGCTGGGGGATGCTTTTCGCGGCCATCATGGATCGGCCCGGCCACTCTACGGAGGGCGTGTTTGATGGGCTTAACGCCTATCGGAAACACCACATGACGCCCTTGGGATTCATGAACTGGCGAATTCTCGCCAATGGAAAAACCGGCAGCCCCGGCGTTGCCGTCGAGGCCGAGGAAAACATCGCGATGGCTCTGCTCATCGCGCACATCCAGTGGGGCAGCCCTGGCAGGACCAATTATCTCTGGGAATTTCGGCGGCTTTCCTGCGCGTTGTTCAAGGACTGCGTTCTGCCCGGCGAGAATCTGCTCAAGCCCGGGGACACATGGGGCGGCAAGGACTTGCTCCACCCCGCCAACTGGAAACCTGCCTATTGGTGCGCCTGGGAAATAGCAGTCCCGGAACCCCGCTGGGCCCTGGTGCGAAAGGCCACGGGGAGTTTGATCCAGCGTGTGACCGAAATGAGCACTACGGGTCTGCCTCCTCATTGGTGCCGGGACGATGGCACCCAAACCAAGGCCGTCAACCCCTACTTTGCGGACTACACTTTCGACTATGCGCTCCAGTTGCCTATCCACAACGCCCTCGAATTGGCATGGTGTGGCCCGGAGGAAGCGCCGGAAGCGGCGGGGATGAATGCGAAGATTGCCAAATGGGACAAATCAAACCCGGAAATGGCCCCCTCCAAAATCCGCGACGGCTATACGCTTGACGGCAAAATCATCGGCAAAAACCGATCCGCCGCCTTCCTCGCCAGTTTCATGCTGGCCGCCGCAAGCTCAAAGGATGATCAGGCGTACGCCAAGGAGTGCTTCGTCGCTCTGGTCAAAGACGAGCCAGGCGACGACACTTATTACCAAGCCATCAACCGCCTCTACGGG
Source organism: Limisphaerales bacterium (assembly GCA_003152225.1). Lineage (GTDB taxonomy): Bacteria > Verrucomicrobiota > Verrucomicrobiia > Limisphaerales > UBA8199 > PALSA-1440. The sequence continues at coordinate 14,953 of PLZQ01000167.1, forward strand.
TTTCTGGTGGCCAGCGGTAACTTCCCGGACATTCCAGCATGGCTACAAAGCCACCCACTTCCTCGCGAATTCCCTAAACAATGAAATATCAGACGAGATCGTTCAACAAGGCGCCTGCACCTAACCGCCGCGCGCGCTTTCCGCTCGGCGGACTGACAGAATTCAAATACCGTGTTTGCGCTCCACCGGCCTCCCCGGCGGCGGCAGGTGAGGCGCGGCGTTGAACAGGTAGTCCGGCCACATTGCTAACATGAAAATGATCACAGCGTTAAAATAGTTGAGTGGCTGGTTTCCTTTTCTGGTTGTTGTGGTGCCATGCATGTGGGGTCTGAGTTTCTGGCTTCGGGATTGGCCATTAGGCGTCATCGCCGCAGCTATGAACGTCTATCTGGTGCTGGATGCCTGGAATCTGGTTAGAATAATGAGGACCGTCCAGAAGGAGCCGAAGGTCATAGAAAAGAAGGGGCCCAGAACGTGAGCCAACTGGGATTTACCGAGTAGTGAAGCTGACGACGCTGAGGCCCATTTTGCCCAGGTCCGGTGATGCTGCGGCTTCCACCCTGGCCGCACGCGCTTCAGGGTCCCGCTCGAACTCCTGAACGGTCAAACTGCCGAAGACGACGCGCAGATGCTTTTCCAGCATCGGCCTGACGATCTCCTTCATTTCCTCTTCACTCTTGGTCAGGACATGTTCGGCGGCGGGGAGGATCGAAGCCTCGTTAGCCGCACGCTCAGCAGCGGTGCGCTTCGGGGTTGTCTGGAACGGTATGCTTGGCCTTGTGCCGAACTTTATAGAGCAACCAGGTCACAGAAAAACCCCCTATGATTATCGCGATGGGAGCCATGCGCTCTAATTGGCCGGAGGCGTACACCTTCTCCCCAACCGGATCGCGATGGGACGCATAGCTAGCCGCGAACACGCAAGCAGGCTGAATAGCCAAAATCGCTGTCAGCACCAATACCCTGCCTGTCCTCACACCCATATTCTCTCGCGCGCTCGCCGGCGTTGTCAAGGCCCTCATCGGCCCTACCGGCCCACCTTTTCCGCTTCCAGCCCCACCGTCTCGCGCATATCATCCGGTCCGGAAAGAACGACTTCGGCCCAAAGACATGGCGAGAGCGCGGACGATATGAAACCTTGTAGGGAATGCCGGCACGAGATTTCTGAACAAGCGATGTCTTGTCCCAGTTGCGGGGCGCCACTCCCCGCGAAAGACAAATGGGACGGCTGGGGTTTTGAATACAAATCCCAAACCACATTCCTGGGGCTCCCCGTGCTGCACATACCCTTCAAATACCGGCCCAATCGTGTCCCGGTGCCGGCCAGCCGCCGAGCAGTCCCAATAGGTGCAGCCGTCCCTCGGGCAACCGCCACTCGCCCTCTCGCGCCCGCCGCTTGTCGCACGTATACGCCCAGTAGGTGAGTCCGCCCAGCACGAGCACATAACTGCCCACCCATCGGAAATCCGCCGCTCGCCGCAGCAAGGCAATGGCCGGTAACACCAGCAGGCTGAACAGAACCAAGACGTTCAGCGCGCTGATCCTCCCGTCGTCATTCACAGGCATATGATTCGTGGTGCAGGTGCGTCCTTTGGCATCCTTGCCCAGCGTGAACCGAACGGCATCTCCCACGGCTGGCCTCCTTCAGCCTTTCTTCTCGCTCCGGTAGGGAGGTGGGGTTTCGCGCAGTGCGTCGGCTTCGGCAGCAGGGATCCAGACGGCCTTACCATTTCGCCATACCGCCAACGGCCTGGCTAGCCGACGATGCTCTTCGACGACGTTTGCCACGGCATTTGCCAGGGCCTGCATTGCCTTTTGGGTCAGGGACGCTGGGGTTGATTTCTTCATGGTTCAAATTGCCGCCGCAACTCTGCATAGAGCGCAGCATCGCCGATGGTAGTCTGGCCGGATTCGTCCTTGAATACCAAACGTGGCGCGGCGGAGGAGTTGTCGAAGAAGTGCAAGGTATCGAGTAATGGGCGGTACAGCGTGAAGAGATTGCCCAACGTCCGGCCGAACCGCCGCCGCACAATCCGCGCGGGAACATTATGCCCGCCGCTCTCCACACGGTCACGAATGCGCAACAAGGCCAGGTCAGGACTGGGAATCCAAAGATAAAACATGTGCAGCCGAAAGCCGGCCTTCTTCACGCCGCGCAGCAACGGTACATACGAACGGCCCGACAGCGTGGTTTCAAAGGCAAAGTCGCTTCCGGCTTCAGTGAACTCAGCTATTCGTTCCAGCACGGTGCGCCCCGCGCGCAACATGCCCGCGTCGGGATCGAAGGGAGACAAGCCGCGGGCGATCAAGTCGGCATTGATGAAGTTGCGGCAGTTGGCGAACCGCGGCAGGAACTCAGTGGCAAACGTGGTCTTCCCCGCACCGTTCGGTCCGGCGATGATGTAGCAGTTGGGGTTGGCGACCTTCCTCGGCATCGTTTTTAGCCTTCAGCCTTTAGCTTTGTTTCCTTGACGCGCGCGGACTTCATGGTCAGGGCGAGCGGAGAATACCTCTCAGCGTCAACGTGNNACGCCAACGGTATTCCAAGGCGGCTCAAGGACAAGCCAAAACGGCTAAAGCCCACAGCCTAAAGTCTAAGGTCTGACGTCGGCGCAGGGCAGACCGGTGTGCGGGGGGCGGTGGAACCGCTTACAGGGTTGATGACCCTTTTGCGCGGGGCCCCAGGGAAGGCAGAGCCAAATTCTACTCTGATTTCCTGGTGCTTGCCTGCGCTTCCGGATTGGCTTTGGCGTCCGCGAAGAGCTGCTGGTCCCGCCAGCCGCCGCCGGCGGCTTTGATGAATTGGATGGCGGCGATGAAGCGCTGGCCGCTGAGTTGGGCGTTGGCGCGCTCAGACTGGAGCGCTTCACGGCTGGCGTCCACGACCTCGAGGTAGCTGACGATGCCGGACCGATAGCGGTCGGTGGCCAGATCGGCGGCGCGGCGGGCACTGGCGACGGCGCGCTGTTGCGCGGCGGCCTGATCGGCCAGATGATGAATGGCAGCCAGGTTGTTCTCGACTTCACCGAAAGCCACCAGGATTTGCTGGCGATAGAGCGCCACGGATTCCCGATACGCGGCTTGCGACCGCTGGTAGTTGGCCCGGTTGCGGCCGCCGGCAAAAATGGGGAGCCAGAGGCTCGGGCCGATGGACCACGCGCGGCTCTCCCAGTTGAACAGCGTGTCAACCTCACCGCTGAGGTAGCCGCCTGAGCCCGTCAACGTGAGCACGGGGAAGAAAGCGGCTTTGGCGACGCCAATCCGCGCATTGGCTGAGGCAAGCCGGCGTTCGGCTTCCGCAACGTCGGGCCGGCGTTCGAGCAAGTCGGCGGGCAAGCCAGCAGGGATGTCCGGCGGTTGCGGATTCCAGTTATTCGTGCCGGTGGGCGCGAGCTGGAAGGCAGCCGGGTTGCGACCGATCAGGATGGCGATCGCATTCTCAAGTTCAGTGCGGCGCCGACGGAGCGAGGCGGCATCCGCCTCTGTGGTCGCGAGTTCGGTGTCCGCGCGGGCGACGGCTGCCTTCAGCTCCTGGTTCGCACCCAGCGCCTGCGCCTCGAGTTCATTGAGGTCGGCATCGTCAAACACCTCCCACCAACTGCCCTTGGGGACGTTGTCGAGTGGCTGGCCTTCCTTCCACGCGCCAAGCTCGCGGGCCTTGTATTGTTGCGGTGCCACGTCCAGGCTCCGGTGAGGCCCACGGGAGGGTCCGGTGCGGGGTTGGAGGAATTGGGGGCCAGCGGCTCGGCTGGTTGGGGTGCCAAGCTGGGTTCGAAGGAGGCGCCGAGAAGCGCGAGACGGGTAAAGGGCTAGAGTCGGGGCACCGCTTGAAAGGGCAGCAAACATGGGGACTTAGCCGGATGTGCCACCCTCTCAAGACTAAGATGCGCCCGTGCCGCTGGCGACATGGCGTTGGAACTGGCGCTTGCCGCCCGGCGCAGCTATCGTGTATTACTTATGGGCCTGAGCCGTTACTGCCGTCGCGCGGCGATGATATCAATCTGGAAGTGCCTGCCGTTCGTGCTAATTGGGGTGGTTACTACCGCCGACGCCACCGCACCGGGGATTTTGATCACCAATTTGCCCATCTACAACACGCTCCAGAACGTGAGTGGTTTGGTCTATGGGACGAATGCCGCGAGCGTGGCCGTGGCGGTTTTCATCTACGTGCCGGGCTATGGGTGGGTGACCAAGCCGACTTGCGCCCAATCGCTAACGACCGTGCAGCCCGACGGCAGTTGGACGGCGGACATCACCACCGGAGGTTCCGACGCCCTGGCGACACGGATTGCCGCGCTGCTCGTCAGCACGAACTACAGCCAGCCTTGCGTGGACGGCGCCAGTGTGCTGTCCACGAACATCTATGCCCAGGCTCTGGCCAGCGCCATTATCACGCGGCCATATCCAGCGGTCCGCTCGGTTAGCTTTTCCGGATACGACTGGTGGGTGAAATCAAGCACCGGCCTCGTTGGGCCGGGTCCGAACTACTTCTCGAACAGCACCAACAATGTGTGGGTGGACACTGCGGGGCAGCTTCACGTGCGGATCACCAATCGCACCAACCAATGGCAGTGCGCCGAGCTGGTGACCGCCCGGACTTTCGGCTACGGCAGTTACCGGTTCGAACTGAACTCGCGCGTGGATAACCTGGATCCCAACGTCGTGCTTGGCTTGTTTACGTGGAGCGATGATCCCGCCTTCAGTTATCGTGAGATCGACGTCGAATGCGGGCGCTGGGGCAACACCAACGATCTGAATAACTCCCAGTTCGTGGTGCAGCCATCTGACGCGACGGGCCATCTGGTGCGTTACGCGGTCCCGACTGGTCTGACGAACTCCACCCACCTGTTCACGTGGGCGACCAATCGCATCACCTTCCAGGCTCAGCGAGGCAGCTTCTCACCCAATCCCGCCTCCACCAA